>DATBSU010000159.1:0-18906 GCA_036559585.1 Methyloceanibacter sp. | reverse complement strand
GGCCCAATTGAGGACTACGTTGCCTCGCTCGTTACCGCCCAGCTGCTCTTCCTCGAGGCCGAGAACCCGAAGAAAGAGATCTCCATGTATATCAACTCGCCGGGCGGTGTCGTCACGTCCGGCATGGCGATCTACGACACTATGCAGTTCATCCGGCCGCCCGTGGCCACTCTCTGCATCGGCCAGGCGGCGTCCATGGCCTCGCTTCTGCTCGCGGCGGGCGAGAAGGGAATGCGCTATTCGCTACCCAATGCCCGCATCATGCTGCACCAGCCTTCAGGCGGCTTCCAAGGCCAGGCCAGCGATATCGAGCGCCATGCCGAGGACATCATCAAGATGAAGCGGCGCCTTAATGAGATTTACGAGCGCCATACCGGGCAGGATTACGCCATGATTGAAAAGACGCTCGACCGTGATTACTTCATGACTGCCGAAGATGCCCGGAAGTTCGGGATTATCGATGAGGTGATCAACAAGCGGCAGGCGGTTGAAGAGAAGATCGAGAAGCTGACGCCGGTCAATTGAGACCCGCGCCAAGGCACTGAACTCTCGGCCATTAGTCCTAACTCGCGAATTGCGAGCCGCCTCAATGCCCCTCTGGCAAGACGGCATGACGCCTGCAACTCAACCTGCGGCGTCACTGCTCAACGGCCGGATTAATCAATCCTTGATAGTGGCACCATAGCATGCTGAGATTGGCCTTTCGGTAGCCAAATATTGAGAATGGGGCTCAACTGGAAGAACCAAAAAAAAGCCACGCCCGTGGGCGATTTATCGTCGTAGGGTGACAAAAAAGAGCTGGATGAACGAATGAGCAAAGTTAGCGGGACTGATTCGAAAAACACGCTCTACTGCTCTTTCTGCGGGAAGAGTCAGCATGAGGTGCGCAAACTCATCGCAGGTCCAACCGTGTTCATCTGCGATGAGTGCGTCGAACTCTGCATGGATATTATCCGTGAGGAGAACAAATCAAGCTTGGTGAAGTCGCGCGACGGCGTGCCGACTCCCATGGAGATTTGTGCCGTCCTCGACGATTACGTGATTGGGCAGGATTACGCCAAACGCGTGCTCTCCGTCGCTGTCCACAACCATTACAAGCGGCTCAATCATTCCGGTAAGAACTCGGACGTCGAGCTCGCCAAGTCGAACATTCTGCTGATCGGCCCGACCGGTTGCGGCAAAACGCTGCTCGCGCAGACCCTTGCCCGCATCCTCGACGTGCCTTTCACCATGGCGGATGCGACCACGCTCACGGAAGCTGGTTATGTGGGCGAGGACGTCGAGAACATCATCCTGAAGTTGCTCCAGGCTGCCGACTATAATGTCGAGCGGGCGCAGCGCGGCATCGTCTATATCGACGAGGTCGACAAGATCAGCCGGAAATCCGACAACCCCTCGATCACCCGCGACGTGTCGGGCGAGGGCGTGCAGCAGGCACTGCTCAAGATCATGGAAGGCACGGTGGCTTCCGTGCCCCCGCAAGGCGGCCGCAAGCACCCGCAGCAGGAATTCCTGCAGGTTGACACCACCAACATCCTATTCATCTGCGGCGGGGCCTTCGCCGGCCTGGAGAAGATCATCAACGCGCGGGGCCGGTCGACTTCGATCGGCTTCGGCGCCAAGGTCGAGGCCGCCGATGAACGGCGGACCGGCGACGTGTTGAAGGGCGTCGAGCCCGAGGATCTGTTGAGATTCGGACTGATCCCCGAGTTCATCGGCCGTGTGCCTGTCATCGCCACGCTCGATGACCTCGACGAGGAAGCTCTGATGCGCATCCTGACCGAGCCGAAAAACGCGCTCGTCAGGCAGTATCAGCGCTTGTTCGAGATGGAGGATGTCCAGCTCAGCTTCGCCGACGAGGCGATGCGCACGATTTCCAAGAAGGCGATCGAGCGCAAGACGGGCGCCCGCGGGCTTCGCTCCATCATGGAAAGCATCCTTCTCGACACCATGTTCGAGCTTCCGAGCTTGCGCGGCGTCGAAGAGATTGTAATCAGTTCCGAGGTCGTCGAGGGCAAGGCTCGGCCCTTGCGCATCTATTCCGAGCGGCAAGAGGAATTGGGCACAAGCGCATAACTCGCGCTTGCCAATCTTTCCCGCTTGCCGCCTCGCACGAATCCCGGTCAAAATGTCCGGGAAATAAGGCAAAGGCGAAAGCCAGATACCATCTTGACGTCGATGGCCGCGGTAGCCACCTACCTAAGCCCGGTCGGCAATATGCCTCAGGGCTAAATCCGGCCCTAGCCTGGATAATCATTCCGGCCAAAAGTTGCTTCTGGGGAGGGGCGTACTAAGACCGAAGCGGCGCGTGCAAGCGCGACGCGCACTCGAACAATGACGGATCATCAATGACCGAATCCAAGCCGCAAAGCGTCAAAGTCCCGGGCCCGGAGCTTTATCCGGTGTTGCCACTCCGCGACATTGTCGTGTTCCCCTACATGATCGTGCCGCTGTTTGTCGGCCGCGAGAAGTCGATTGCGGCGCTCGAGGAAGTCATGCGCACCGACAAGCAGATCCTGCTCGTCGCGCAGAAGAACGCCAGCGACGACGAGCCGCTGACCGACGGCATTTACGCCATGGGCACGCTCGCCTCCGTGTTGCAGCTGCTCAAATTGCCCGACGGCACCGTCAAAGTGCTGGTCGAAGGCACAGTGCGCGCCGTGGTGAAACGCTATACCGACAATGAGAATTATTTCGAGGCCGAGATCGACCGCGTGCCCGAGACGATCGGCTCCGAGGACGAGATCGAGGCGCTGTCGCGCTCGGTCGTGACTCAGTTCGAGAGCTACGTGAAGCTCAACAAAAAAATCTCGCCCGAGGTGCTGGGCACCACGGCGCAGATCGACGATTACTCGAAGCTCGCCGACACCATCGCCTCGCATATCGCCGTCAAGATCGCGGAGAAGCAGCAGATCCTCGAGATCACCACGATCTCCGAGCGGCTCGAGCGTGTGTTCACGCTGATGGAGAGTGAGATCTCCGTGCTTCAGGTGGAGAAGAAGATCCGGAGCCGAGTCAAGCGTCAGATGGAGAAGACGCAGCGCGAGTACTATCTGAACGAGCAGATGAAGGCGATCCAGAAGGAGCTCGGCGACGGCGAAGAGGGCCGCGACGATCTGGCTGAGATCGAACAGAAGATCGAGAAGACCAAGCTGTCGAAAGAGGCTCGGGAAAAGGCGCTCGGCGAGCTGAAGAAGCTTCGCCAGATGAGCCCGATGTCGGCCGAGGCGACCGTCGTCCGCAACTATCTCGACTGGCTGTTGACGATCCCGTGGGGCGTCAAGGGCAAGATCAAGCGCGATCTCGACGAGGCCCAAGTGATCCTCGACGAGGACCATTATGGACTGGAGAAGGTCAAGGACCGCATCGTCGAATATCTCGCGGTGCAGAACCGCACCAATCAGCTGAAAGGCCCGATCCTCTGCCTAGTCGGTCCTCCCGGCGTCGGCAAAACCTCGCTCGGCAAGTCGATCGCGCGGGCCACCGGCCGCGAGTTCGTGCGTATGAGTTTGGGCGGCGTCCGCGACGAGGCCGAGATCAGAGGTCACCGCCGCACCTATATCGGCTCGATGCCCGGCAAGGTCATCCAGTCGATGCGGAAGGCGAAGAAGGTGAACCCGCTCTTCTTGTTGGACGAGATCGACAAGATGGGTGCGGACTTCCGCGGCGACCCGGCGTCGGCGCTGCTGGAAGTGCTCGACCCTGAGCAGAACCACACCTTCAACGACCACTACCTAGAAGTCGATTACGACCTCTCCAATGTCATGTTCGTGACCACGGCGAATACGCTGAACATTCCACCGGCCCTGATGGACCGCATGGAGATCATTCGCATCGCAGGCTACACCGAATTGGAGAAGATCGAGATCGCACGTCGGCATCTCATTCCGTCGCAGACCAAGGCGCATGGTTTGGAGCCGGAGGAATGGGCGCTCGACAACGATGCCCTGAAGGAGATCATCCGGCGCTACACCCGTGAAGCGGGTGTGCGAAGCCTTGAGCGCGAGCTCGCCAAGCTCGCCCGGAAATCTGTGAAAGAGCTTCTCACCACGAAGAAGAAGAACATCGCGATCACGCTGAAGAATCTCGAAGATTATCTTGGCGTGCCGAAATATCGCTATGGCGAGGCCGAGCTCGAGGATCAGGTCGGCGTCGTCACGGGCCTCGCTTGGACCGAGGTCGGCGGTGAGATCCTGACCGTTGAAGGCGTGATGATGCCGGGCAAAGGCAAGATGACCGTCACCGGCAATTTGCGTGACGTGATGAAGGAATCGATCCAGGCCGCCAACGCCTATGTGCGCTCCCGGTCGGTCGAATTCGGCATCGAGCCGCCTTTATTCGAGAGGCGGGATATTCACGTTCACGTGCCTGAGGGCGCCACCCCGAAGGACGGACCTTCGGCCGGCGTTGCCATGGTTACCGCAATCGTTTCCTTAATGACCGGTATCCCTGTCAGGCGCGAGGTTGCCATGACCGGTGAGATCACGCTCCGCGGGCGGGTTCTGCCGATCGGCGGCCTCAAGGAAAAGCTCCTGGCGGCGCTCCGGGCCGGTATCAAGACCGTGATCATTCCGGACGAAAATGCCAAGGATCTCACGGAGATACCGGACGAGCTTAAGAATGCGCTGGATATCCGGACGGTCTCGCGGATGGATGAGGTGGTAAAAATCGCCTTCACCCACCCACCTCAGGCGATCGTCTGGGAGGATGAAAGCAAGGCCCGCGAGATCGCGGCGCCCAAGGACGAGACGCCAGCTGGCGTTACCGCCCATTGATCTGAGGGGCTAATTGCCCCTGTTTAGCCTTAATTGATTGGTCCGGCGCTCCACGGAGAGTCGGGCCATTTTTGTTGATTTTCCTAGCTTCTTGGGTCAGTCATATACCAGTTGTTTGCGATTCGAGCCGTACGTACTCCAACGCGGCCCCGCGATACAGACTGAACAGTCAGGGCCCGAGCGAAAGGATGAGACCCGTGAACAAAGCCGAGCTGGTCGCCCAAGTGGCGAAAGACTCCGATCTGTCAAAAGATTCGGCCGAGAAGGCCGTCGACGCAATTTTTAGCAACATTGAGAAAGCGCTTCGTGGCGGTGACGTCGTGCGCATCGTGGGCTTTGGCAATTTCCAGGTCGCACAGCGCAAAGCCTCCGAGGGCCGCAATCCGCGCACCGGTGAGAAGGTACATATTCCCGCATCGAAAGTGCCGAAATTCCGCGCTGGCAAGGCTCTCAAAGAGGCCTGCAACAGCTAGGCGCTTAAAACGCGAAACAGATTTTTCAGGCGAAGCCTCGCGCGCCGTGGGGCTTCGCCTTATTGTTTCTAACAACGTTTCCGGACATGGTGCGAGCGACGGGCGGTTAGCTCAGCTGGTAGAGCGCCACGTTTACACCGTGGATGTCGGGAGTTCGAGCCTCTCACCGCCCACCACGCTTCGCCCTTACGGGCTACGCGTGGCGCAGAAGCAATGAGAGCAAAGCCACCGCGCCGCTGGGCTTCCAGCCGTCAACCAACATTTACGCCGCCGCAACACCTCTCAATCAGAGTACGATGTGAAGGCGTCGCAAAAACCGCACGGCGCCTTACCTTGACTTGGCGAATCCCAGGCCGTACATGCCAATTAGGATCGCCTCTGGCCGCCGAACAGGCCCGTTAGGGGGTGTAGCTCAGTTGGTTAGAGCGTCGGCCTGTCACGCCGAAGGTCGCGGGTTCGAGTCCCGTCACTCCCGCCATTTTGATCCTTCTCCAAATTGCCCTTGCGAGGCGGCAAAATCATGAGCCCGTTGCTTCAAACTTACCTTCCTCTCGTCATCTTCGTCGCAATCGCGTTCTTCATCGGCGCCGTGCTTCTCGCCGCGCCCTTTTTCATCGCACCGAACAAGCCTGATCCCGAGAAGGTTTCGACCTATGAATGCGGCTTTGAAGCCTTTGATGACGCCCGCATGAAATTCGACGTGCGCTTCTATCTCGTGTCGCTTTTGTTCATTATCTTCGACCTTGAGGTTGCCTTCCTGTTCCCTTGGGCCGTGGCCTTCGAGAAGGTAGGCGCTTTTGGCTTCTGGTCGATGATGGTTTTCCTCGCCATTCTGACCATTGGATTCGTCTATGAATGGCGGAAGGGCGCGCTTGAATGGGATTGATTCCAAACCCCGTCTTCGAGCAACCGAAGGAAGGTGCAGGCTCTGGCCTGATCGCCGCGCGTTCCGGATTCGGCGAATTTTCCGACCAGCTTGCCGATAAGGGCTTCCTGCTCACCAGCGCCGACGACCTCATCAACTGGGCGCGGACAGGCTCGTTGATGTGGATGACCTTCGGGCTTGCCTGCTGCGCGGTCGAGATGATGCAAGCCTCGATGCCGCGCTACGATCTCGAGCGGTTCGGCTTCGCGCCACGCGCATCCCCGCGGCAATCCGACGTGATGATCGTCGCCGGCACGTTGTGCAACAAAATGGCGCCGGCCCTGCGCAAGGTCTACGACCAGATGCCCGAGCCCCGCTACGTGATCTCGATGGGCTCGTGCGCCAATGGCGGCGGCTATTACCATTATTCCTATTCCGTGGTTCGCGGCTGCGACCGCATCGTGCCCGTCGACATTTATGTCCCGGGTTGCCCACCGACAGCCGAGGCCTTGGTTTATGGCGTGCTCCTTTTGCAGAAGAAGATCCGGCGGACCGGCACGATCGAACGCTGATCGGTCCAATTCAGTCTGGACGTTTTATGGATGAGGCTTTGAACGGACTGGGTGCGTACCTGGCGGAACAGCTGGGACCGAAGCTTTTTGGCTTTGACGTCACCCATGGCGAGCTCACCATCGGGGTCGAGCGTGAGGCCATCGTCGAGATCCTCACCTTCTTGCGCGACGATCCGAAAAGCCGCTTTGGCTGCCTCATTGACATTTGCGGCGTCGATTACCCGAAACGCGAGGAGCGCTTCGACGTCGTTTATCATCTGCTGAGCCCCTGGCTGAACCACCGCATCCGCGTGCGGATCCGGACCGACCCGGAGAACCCGGTCGACAGCGTGGTTGGCGTGTTCCCCGCCGCCAATTGGTTCGAGCGCGAGGCTTACGACCTCTACGGCATTCTGTTTGAGGGCCACCCAGATCTCCGCCGGCTCCTCACCGATTACGGCTTCGAGGGGCACCCGTTGCGCAAAGACTTCCCGCTCACTGGCTTCGTCGAGCTTCGATACGACGATCAACTGAAACGCGTGGTCTACGAGCCGGTGAAGCTGATGCAGGATTATCGGAGCTTCGACTTCTTGAGTCCTTGGGAAGGCATGGGCGCCGCTATTCCCGGCGATGAGAAGGCCGGCGAAGCCAAGCCGCGGGACGAAAAGCCATGAAGCCTTCCCTGCAACCGGGACTGACGCACAGTTTCTCTTACACCGTGCCGGTGGCTAAGACGGTGCCGCATCTCTATGACGAGGCGACCGAACTGCAAGTCATGCCGGAAGTCTTCGCCACCGGTTTCATGGTCGGGCTGCTGGAATGGACTTGCGTACAATTGCTGAAGCCGCATCTCGATGAGGGCGAGGGCAGTCTCGGCATCCATATCGACGTGAACCACAAATCGGCAACCCCTCCGGGCCTCGTCGTCACTGTCGAAGCGGAATGCATCGAGGTGAGGGGACCACGCGCAAAGTTCAGGCTTCGTGCCCATGACGGGTTTGACGAGATCAGCACCGGCACCCATGAGCGCTTCATCGTGTCGTGGGACCGTTTCCGCCGTGGCATCGCCGCCAAACTCGAAAGGGCGGCAGAACTGGCGGCCGCACCATGACCGACATGGAGAAACCCCAAGCGGAAGACCGCAAGTTCACCATCAATTTTGGACCGCAGCATCCGGCGGCGCACGGCGTGCTTCGTCTCGTGCTCGAGCTCGACGGCGAGGTGGTGGACCGCATCGATCCGCATATCGGTCTACTTCACCGCGGCACCGAGAAGCTGATCGAGCACAAGACCTATCTTCAGGCGGTGCCCTATTTCGATCGGCTCGATTACGTGGCGCCGATGAATCAGGAACACGCTTTCGCACTCGCAGTCGAGAAGCTGCTCGACGTGACGGTCCCGATACGCGGACAATTGATCCGCGTGCTCTATTCCGAGGTCGGCCGCCTCCTCTCGCACCTCCTCAACGTCACCACCCAAGCCATGGATGTCGGCGCGCTGACACCGCCGCTTTGGGGCTTCGAGGAACGCGAGAAGCTGATGGTGTTCTACGAGCGCGCCAGCGGCAGCCGCATGCACGCTGCCTATATCCGCCCCGGTGGTGTGCACCAGGACCTACCGCCGAAACTGGTCGCTGACATCTACGCCTTCTGCGATCCGTTCCTCAAAGTCTGTGACGACATAGAATCGCTCCTCACCGACAACCGCATCTTCAAACAGCGGAATGTCGATATCGGAGTCGTGACGCTGGACGACGCCTGGGCGCTTGGTTTTTCTGGCGTGATGGTGCGTGGTTCCGGTGCAGCGTGGGATTTGCGCAAATCGCAGCCGTACGAATGTTATTCCGATCTCGATTTCGACATTCCCGTCGGCAAGCACGGCGATTGTTACGATCGCTATCTCGTCCGCATGGCGGAGATGCGCCAATCGGTCCGCATCATGAAGCAAGCGTGCGAGCGGCTCACCACCGAACTCGGGCCCATCAACGTCGAGAACCACAAAATGGTGCCGCCGAAGCGTGCCGAGATGAAGAACTCGATGGAAGCCTTGATCCATCATTTCAAGCTCTACACCGAAGGCTATCACGTGCCGAAGGGCGAGGTTTATGCCGCGGTCGAAGCGCCCAAGGGCGAGTTCGGCGTCTATCTTGTCTCCGACGGCACCAACAAACCATATCGCTGCAAGATCAGGGCCCCGAGTTTCGTGCATCTCGCGGCCATGGATTTCTTGTGCCGCGGCCATATGCTTGCTGACGTGTCTGCCGTGCTAGGCTCGATCGACATCGTGTTTGGCGAAATCGATCGATGAAAAGCTGTCCAAGAGCAGGAGGGGAGTGATGAGAGTTTCGATTGCCGCGATCTTGAGTGCCTTCGCATTGCTGTGCCTGGCGCCCACGGCCTTCGCCGCCGATGACGATAAGGATAAAGCGAAGCCCGCCGCCGAGCAGTCGGAGCCCGACAAGGCCACCGATGAGGAGAAATTGCCGGAAGGCGCTACCGAGAGCAAGGACGGCGAGGAAAAGCTCCCGGAGGGAACGGCGGAGGTCAAAGAGGGGGCGCCGGAGGGCCCGCCGCCACGACAGGGTTTCGGCAAACCTCTAAAGAAGAAGTCTGCGGAGGCGCCGCCGGAAGAGGCTGCGCAAGGTAATGCCACGGGCGAATCCAAGTCCGGCGCTTCGATGAAGGACCTCGTCAATGACGGTTTCGTCATCCGCACCACGGTTTTCATCCCTGCCGAGGCCGTGACGCGGCAATTGGGCAAGGTTTCCGGCGATGCCGTTGTGGTAACCCTGCAGAAGCAGTTTTCGACCGCGATTTGCTATTACGGCTTCAAGGCCTATGTGGGCGCCGGGCTGACCAAGATCGCGTCCTGCACCGTCCATCAATAGCGGACCTCCGGTCGGATTGAGCCGAAACAGAAAGTAGATAGAACGACGATGAGTGTCCGCCGCCTCGCCGCCGACCAACCCGAAGCATTTGCCTTCAGCCCGGAAAATCTGCAATGGGCCAAAGGGCAAATCGCGAAGTTCCCCGAAGGGAAACAAGCGTCCGCGGTGCTGGCGCTGCTGTGGCGCGCGCAAGAGCAATGCGGCGGATGGTTGCCGGAGCCGGCGCTCCGTTACATCGCCGACATGTTGGGCATGGCCTATATCCGCGTCTACGAGAACGCGACCTTCTACACGATGTTCAATCTGGCGCCGGTTGGAAAATTCTACGTGCAACTTTGCGGCACGACACCGTGCTGGCTGAGAGATGCCGACGCGCTGAAATCGGTCTGCCGGCGGATGATTGGCGCTCCCGGGCACGTCACCAAGGACGGCATGTTCTCCTGGAGCGAGGTCGAATGTTTGGGCGCTTGCGTCAACGCCCCCGTCGTCCAGATCAACAAGGACTATTACGAGGATCTGACGCCGGAGAGTTTCGAGCGCGTGCTCAACGATTTGCGCAACGGCAAGACGGTCAAGCCTGGTCCTCAAGACGGCCGGCATTCCTCCGAGCCGTTCAACGGACCGAAAACGCTTCTCAATGTGAGGCACAGCGATGCTTGAAGATAAGGATCGCATCTTCACCAACCTCTACGGCTTCCTCGACTGGAGGCTGAAAGCCGCGCGTGCGCGCGGCGCCTGGGACGGCACCAAGGCAATTCTCGAGCGCGGGCATGAGGCCGTCATCGAAGAGGTTAAGGCATCGGGTCTGCGCGGCCGCGGCGGCGCCGGATTCCCGACAGGCTTGAAGTGGTCGTTCATGCCGAAACAATCCGACGGACGTCCCAACTACGTCGTGATTAATGCTGACGAATCCGAGCCCGGGACTTGCAAGGACCGGGACATCATGCGGCACGACCCGCATCTCCTGATCGAAGGCGCGCTGATCGCGTCCTTCGCCATGCGGGCACACACCTCATACATCTATATTCGCGGCGAGTTCATCGCCGAGCGCGAAGTGCTGCAGGCGGCAATCGACGAGGCTTACGACGCCAAGCTGATCGGCAAGAACAACATCAATGGTTGGGATTTCGATCTTTATCTCTGCCACGGGGCAGGCGCCTACATCTGTGGTGAGGAGACGGCGCTGCTCGAAAGCCTCGAAGGCAAAAAGGGCATGCCGCGCCTCAAACCCCCATTCCCGGCGAATGTCGGTCTTTATGGCGCGCCAACGACTGTGAACAATGTCGAGTCGATCGCGGTCGTGCCCGACATCATGCGCCGGGGTGCCACCTGGTTTGCCTCGCTTGGCAAACCGAACAATACCGGCACCAAGCTCTTCTGCATCTCGGGTCACGTCAACGAGCCTTGCAATGTCGAAGAGGAAATGGGCATTCCCTTGCGCGAGTTGGTCGACAAGCATGCCGGCGGCGTCCGCGGCGGCTGGGACAATTTGCTCGCGGTGATTCCTGGTGGTTCGTCGGTGCCGTGCATCCCGGCAAGCGAGTGCGAAAACCTACCCATGGATTTCGACAGCCTGAAAACCCTGAAGACCGGGCTTGGCACCGCCGCCGTGATTGTCATGGACAAGTCCACCGACATCATCCGCGCCATCGCGCGCCTGTCTTATTTCTACAAACATGAATCCTGCGGTCAGTGCACGCCCTGCCGCGAGGGCACTGGCTGGATGTGGCGGGTGCTCGAGCGTATGGCGAAAGGTGAGGCGGAGAAGGCCGAGATCGATATGCTGCTCTCCGTAAGCTACCAGATCGAGGGCCACACCATCTGCGCGCTCGGTGACGCCGCGGCCTGGCCCGTGCAAGGGCTGATCCGCCATTTCCGCCATGTCCTCGAGGCGCGCATCGACACCCGCGCCGCCGAGCCAATCGCGCCGTCCGTTCCCGTGGCCGCGGAGTAGGAGCAATGAATTGGCTTTGGGACAACGCGGAAAAGATCGGAACCCTGCTGACGGCGGGCTCCGCCATCGCGGCGTTGGTCTACGCGCATCTCGCCATCACCGAATCGCGCAGAGCCGAACGCCACGCCAATGCCCATGAGCTATGGCGGGACTATCTCCGTTTGGCATTCGATCATCCGCAACTCGCCGACCCGAGCCTCCATTTGGCGGAATTCGACTATCACAAGCTCACCATCGACGGCAGCGCCGAGCTGTTCCAGAAATATGAATGGTTCATGGGGGCGCTGCTCGACGCGTGCGTCGAGATCTTGGACTTCATGCCAACCAAGGAGTGGCGAGCGACGCTGCGCGCCCAGCTTAGGCTGCACCGCGACTATTTGCAGTCACCGCATTTCCTGAACTCGGAATTCCCGCAACAATACAATCCCCGCTTTCAGAAATTCATTGCCTCAGCCGTCGCGGAACCATCCAAAGCCTCGGTCAGTATCGTTCGGCGGATGAAGACGATGAAGCGAAAGGCCAAAGCCGATGCCTAAGCTGATCATCGACAACAAAGAAATCGACGTGCCCGCGGGCATCACGTTGATCCAGGCGTGTGAGCAGGCCGGTGTCGAGATTCCGCGCTTCTGCTATCACGAGCGTCTGTCGATCGCCGGCAATTGCCGTATGTGCCTGGTCGAGATCGCCGGCATGCCGAAGCCTGTCGCCTCCTGCGCCATGAGCGTGAACGATCTTAGGCCCGGGCGTGATGGAACTCCGCCCACCATCATCACCGCATCGGAGACAGTGAAGAAGGCGCGCGAGGGCGTACTCGAATTTCTCCTGATCAATCACCCACTGGATTGCCCGATCTGCGACCAGGGCGGGGAATGCGATCTGCAAGACCAGACCATGGCCTACGGTTTCGACGCCGGACGCTTTCAAGACAATAAGCGCGCGGTGGACGAGAAATATCTCGGTCCTCTGATCGGAACCTATATGACGCGATGTATCCACTGCACGCGCTGCATTCGCTTCATGACCGAGGTCGCCGGCGTCGAGGAGCTCGGCGCCATTGGCCGCGGCGAGGATATGGAGATCACCACCTATCTCGAGCGCGGCATGATGTCGGAGCTGTCGGGAAATGTGGTCGATCTCTGTCCGGTCGGTGCGCTTACCTCGAAACCTTACGCCTTCGTCGCGCGGCCCTGGGAGCTTTCCAAGACCCCGTCAATCGATGTCATGGATGCCGTGGGGTCCAATATCCGCGTCGACGCGCGCGGCAAAGAAGTGTTGCGCATCCTGCCCCGTACCAACGAAGCCATCAACGAAGAGTGGATCTCCGACAAGACACGCCACGTCTGGGATGGACTGCGCACTCAGCGCCTCGATCGTCCTTACATCCGAAAGAAGGGAAGGCTCGAGCCCGCGACCTGGGACGAAGCCTTTCATGCCATCGCCGCGAAGCTCAAGGGTCTCGACGGCGCACGTTTCGCCGCCGTTTCCGGCGACCTTGCCGGCGCCGAGGAGCTGTTCGCGCTGAAGCTGCTGGCCGAAGCGCTTGGCTCGCCCAATATCGATTGCCGCCAGGATGGTGCCAAGCTCGATCCCGCGCTCGGTCGCGCCACCTATCTCTTCAATTCCACCATCGAGGGCATCGATCAGGCTGACACTATTCTCCTGATAGGCACCAATCCACGGATTGAGGCGGCGGTGCTGAATGCCCGCATCCTGAAGCGACACCGCCAAGGAGGCATTCCGATCGGCCTGATCGGAGAAGAAGTCGACCTGACCTATCCTTACGACTATCTCGGCGCCGGCCCCGAGACCCTCGCTAAGATCGCAGATGGCTCGCACGACTTTGCCAAAAAACTCAGCGGCGCCGAACGGCCCCTTCTGATCGTCGGCCAGGCTGCCCTTGCGCGGCCCGATGGCGACAACGTGCTTGCCCTGGCCGCGCAGGCAGCAATGACACTTGGCGCGCTCAACGCCAAGCTCGGCTGGAACGGCTTCAACGTGCTCCATGATGCTGCGGCCCGCGTCGGCGGTCTCGATCTCGGCTTCTTGCCGGGGAAGGGCGGGCGCGACGTCGAGGCTATTCTCGATGGCGCGGAGAAGGGCGACATCGAAGTTGTTTACCTGCTCGGAGCCGACGAAATCGAAATGGAGCCCCTCGGCTCTGCCTTCGTCATCTATCAGGGCAGCCACGGCGACCGTGGCGCGCATCGCGCCGATGTCGTGCTTCCCGGTGCTGCCTATACCGAGAAAGACGCTATCTACGTCAACACCGAAGGCCGTCCGCAAATGACGAGCCGCGCGGTCTTCCCGCCGGGCGACGCCCGCGAGGACTGGACCATCTTGCGTGCGCTATCGGGCGTGCTGAAACACAAGCTGCCTTTCGACACCTTGAACGAGCTTCGTTCCAAGATGTTCGAGTCTTGCCCGCATCTGGCGCTTCTCGACGCTGTCGCGCCTTCCGACCCAGGCGCCATCGAGAAACTCGGCAAGAGCAAGACCAAAACAGGCAAAGGCCGCCTCGAGTCGAAATTCAGCGACTTCTATCTCACCAACCCGATCGCCCGCGCCTCCGAGCTGATGGCGAGCTTGAGCGCGCTCCACGCCAATGGAGCCAAGAAAGCGACCGGCACCGATGGCTGAGCTTTGGTCGAGTTATGGCTGGCCGCTCGCATTGATCGTGGCGCAGAGCCTCGCGATCATGGTCACACTGCTGATTATCGTGGCGTTCTTGCTCTATGCCGACCGGAAAGTCTGGGCGGCGGTGCAGATGCGCCGCGGACCGAACGTTGTCGGCCCCTTCGGCTTGCTGCAATCCTTCGCCGATCTCCTGAAATTCGTGTTCAAGGAGCCGATCATCCCGGCCGGCTCGAATAAGGGTCTCTTTCTTCTGGCGCCACTCGTCACCGCAGGGCTGGCGCTATCTGCCTGGGCAGTCATACCGGTGGCCAAGGGCTGGGCCGTCGCCGATCTCAATGTCGGCGTGCTGTATATCTTCGCCATCTCGAGCCTCATGGTCTACGGCGTGATCATGGCCGGCTGGGCATCAAACTCGAAATACGCCTTCCTCGCAGCACTCCGTTCCGCAGCTCAAATGGTCTCTTACGAAGTCTCGATCGGCTTCGTCATCATCACGGTGCTGCTCTGCGCGGGCTCGCTAAACTTGAGCGAGATCGTCGCGGCGCAAGACGGCCGCTTCGGCTTGTTCAATTGGTATTTTCTGCCGCTCTTCCCGATGTTCGTCGTGTTCTTCATCTCGACACTTGCGGAGACCAATCGGCCGCCCTTCGATCTGCTTGAAGCGGAGTCCGAGCTCGTCGCCGGCTTCATGGTGGAGTATTCGTCAACGCCCTATATGCTGTTCATGCTCGGCGAATATGTCGCCATCGTTCTGATGTGCGGGCTGGGCACGATCCTCTTTTTGGGCGGTTGGCTGCCGCTATTCCCGGTTCCCCCCTTAACGTGGATTCCGGGAGTATTTTGGTTCATCGGCAAGGTTTGCTTCCTGTTTTTCCTCATCGCCATGGTCAAGGCCTTCGTCCCGCGCTATCGCTACGACCAACTGATGCGGCTTGGCTGGAAGGTGTTCCTGCCGCTATCGCTCGCCATGGTCGTGATCGTGGCGGCGGTGCTGAAGCTCTGGCAGCAAGTGTGAGGAGAGGAAGCGCGTGAAACGTTTCGGCGACACAGCCAAGGCTCTGCTGCTGACCGAGTTCGTCTCGGCCTTTTGGCTCGCCATGAAATATTTCGTCGCGCCCAAAGCCACCATCAACTACCCCTATGAGCGCGGGCCGCTCTCACCCCGCTTCAGGGGCGAGCATGCGCTTCGGCGTTATCCCAATGGCGAAGAACGCTGTATCGCCTGCAAGCTCTGCGAGGCGATCTGCCCGGCGCAAGCCATCACCATCGAAGCCGGTCCCCGCAACAATGACGGCACGCGCCGCACCACCCGCTATGACATCGATATGGTGAAATGCATCTATTGCGGCTTCTGCCAGGAGGCCTGTCCGGTGGACGCCATCGTCGAAGGTCCGAATTTCGAGTTCGCGACCGAGACGCGCGAGGAGCTTTACTACGACAAGGACAAGTTGCTCGCTAACGGCGATCGTTGGGAGCGCGAGATCGCCGCGAACCTCGCGCTCGACGCGCCGTATCGCTGAGGGGAGAGCAATGTTTCTCTCCGCCGCCTTCTTTTATCTCTTCGCGATCGTCTGCGTCGGCTCGGCCTTCATGGTGATCTCCGCCAGGAACCCCGTGCATGCCGTACTGTTTCTGATCCTCGCTTTCTTCAACGCCTCTGGCCTCTTCATTATGCTCGGCGCTGAGTTCCTGGCCATGATCCTGGTCGTCGTCTATGTCGGCGCGGTTATGGTGCTATTCCTCTTCGTCGTGATGATGCTCGACGTCGATTTCGCCGAGCTTCGCGCCGGCTTCAGCAAATATCTGCCGATCGGCGCCACGGTCGGCCTCTTGCTCCTCGTCGAACTGATTTTCGTCATCGCCGCATGGGTGGTTTCGCCGGGCTCGTCGCCGCAAGCGCCCATGGTGCGAGGCATGAGCAATACGGCTGCACTCGGCGAGATCCTCTATACGAAATATGTCTATCTGTTCGAGTCCGCCGGCCTGATCCTTCTCGTCGCCATGATCGGCGCCATCGTGCTGACGCTGCAGCATAAAGAAGGCGTGCGGCGTCAATCCATCGCGGCCCAAGTCAGGCGCAAGAGCTCGGTCGAGCTGGTCAAGGTGCAGTCGGGGAGGGGCCTCCTATGATCGGCCTCTCGCATTATCTCACCGTCGCCGCTTCTTTGTTCACGCTCGGCATGTTCGGCATCTTTCTCAACCGCAAGAACGTCATCGTCATTCTGATGTCGATCGAGCTGATGCTGCTTGCGGTGAACTTGAACCTCATCGCCTTTTCCAGCTTTCACGCCGATCTCGTCGGTCAGGTGTTCGCGCTGATCGTGCTCACGGTCGCGGCCGCCGAGGCCGCGATTGGGCTCGCTATTGTCGTCGTCTATTTCCGCAACCGGCGCACCATCGACGTCGCCGAAATTGATCTGTTGAAGGGCTAAGGCACGAGGGCATGTACCAGGCCATTGTCTTCCTCCCCTTGATCGGTGCGATCTTCGGCGGGCTGTTCGGGAGGCTCGCAGGCACGCGCGTCTGCGAGACCATCACGACGACCCTCGTTCTGATTTCGTGTCTCCTGTCCTGGTTCGCATTCTATCAGGTCGCGCTGCAAGGCCACGACGTCCGCATCGAGCTCGTGAACTGGATCGTCTCCGGCAATCTGAAATCGGTCTGGTCGCTTCGCATCGACACCCTGACCGCGGTCATGCTCGTGGTCGTCACCACCGTGTCCGGCCTCGTCCACCTCTATTCCATTGGCTACATGGAGGAGGACCCGCATCGTCCGCGCTTTTTCGCCTATCTCTCGCTCTTCACCTTCGCCATGCTAGCGCTGGTCACGGCCAACGACTTTCTGCAGCTGTTCTTCGGCTGGGAGGGCGTTGGGTTGATGAGCTATCTGCTCATCGGCTTCTGGTATCACCGCCCTGCAGCAAATGCCGCCGCGATCAAGGCTTTCGTCGTCAATCGCGTCGGCGATTTCGGCTTCGCGCTCGGCATCTTCGCCATCTTCACCGTTTTCGACACCATCCAATATGACGCCGTGTTTGCCTCGGCCCCCGGTGTCGCCGGCGAGGCCATGCCGTTTCTCGGGCTTCAACTCGACACGCTGACGCTGATCTGCCTGCTGCTCTTCATGGGCGCCATGGGCAAGTCGGCGCAGTTTCTGCTCCACACCTGGCTGCCCGACGCCATGGAAGGCCCGACACCGGTTTCGGCTCTGATCCATGCCGCGACCATGGTGACGGCCGGGGTATTCATGGTGGCCCGTCTGTCGCCGCTGTTCGAACTCGCACCGGTTGCTCTCAACGTGGTTGCCGTAATCGGCGCCATCACGGCCTTCTTCGCGGCAACCGTCGGCCTTGTGCAGACCGACATCAAGCGTGTCGTGGCTTACTCGACCTGCTCGCAGCTCGGCTACATGTTTGTGGCCGAGGGGCTCGGCGCGTACGGCACCGGCATCTTCCATCTCTTCACCCACGCCTTCTTCAAGGCGCTACTGTTCCTGGGCGCAGGCGCGGTGATCCATGCACTACATCACGAGCAGGACATGCGCCGCATGGGAGCGTTGCGCAAAGCGCTGCCTTTCACCTGGGCCGTGATGCTGATCGGAACGTTGTCCCTGACCGGTTTCCCCTTCACCTCGGGCTTTGTCTCCAAGGACGCCATCATCGAGACGGCCTACGCCACGCACGGCACCGTCGGGGTGTTCGCCTTCCTTGCAACCCTGGTCGCGGCGCTGCTCACCTCTTTCTATTCCTGGCGGCTGATGTTCCTCGTCTTCGAGGGCAAGCCCCGGGAGCCTAAGGGCGTGCTGGAACACGCTCATGAGCCGCCTTGGACCATGGGCCTGCCGCTCATTGTTCTCGCAGCGGGCTCGCTCTTGGCCGGCGCCGTCTTTGCCAATCTCTTCATCGGCGGCGAGCAGACGGAATTCTGGCGCGGCTCGCTGGTGACCCATGAAGTCGCGGAGCATCACGTTCCAATCCTGGTGATGCTGGCGCCAACTCTTGCTATGGCGGCTGGCTTTGCAGTCGCTTGGTACTTCTACATCCGCAATCCGCTGGTGCCGTTCGGCCTCTCCAAGCGCTTCCGCGGCGCCCATCAATTCCTGCTCAATGCCTGGTATTTCGACGCGCTCTATGACGCGATCTTCGTGCGGCCTGCGAAGCGGCTCGGGCATTTCCTCTGGAAGACCGGCGATGGCGCCGTCATCGACGGATTCGGCCCGGACGGCGTCGCCGCTCGCGTCATCGACGTGACCAACCGCGTGGTCAGGCTGCAGACCGGTTACATCTATCACTATGCCTTCGTCATGCTGATCGGTGTGGCTCTGATCGTCACCTATTTCCTGTTCTGGAGTGGGGGGCTGCCGCGATGAGCTGGCCGATCCTCTCCACCATCACCTTCCTGCCGTTGCTCGGCGCGCTCCTGATCGCTTTCCTGCGCGGTGACGACGAAAGCGTCACGCGGAATGCGCGCTACATCGCGCTCTGGACCACGCTGCTGACTTTCGCCCTCTCGCTCCTGATGTGGCGAGCTTTCGATCCGACCACGGCTGAGTTCCAATTCCTCGAGGAACGCGCTTGGCTCGGCACCATCAAATACCGCATGGGCGTGGATGGCATCTCCATGCCCTTCGTCGTGCTCACGGCGTTCCTCATGCCGTTGTGTATCCTGGCGAGTTGGCAGTCCATCGCAAGCCGCGTGAAGGAGTATATGATCGCCTTCCTCGTGCTCGAGACGCTGATGCTCGGCGTCTTCACCAGCCTCGATCTC
>DATBSU010000158.1:0-28303 GCA_036559585.1 Methyloceanibacter sp. | reverse complement strand
GGCTTCGCAAAACTCTAAATTGGGGTCTGCGTTAAGGGTACCGGTAGCATTTCAATGCAAAGGTTCTGGCGGGCTAAACCCCCGTCGACCTAACGTAGAAGGAATCAATAAATGCTTAGAAAACTCACGGTTATTGCGGCCGTCCTGGCAGCTCTGGCGATCCCAGGCGCAGCCATGGCCAAGCATGGCGGTGGCGGCCATCACGGCGGCCACCATGGCGGCCACCATGGCGGCCATCACGGCGGCCACCATGGCGGCCACGGCCACTGGAAAGGTGGTCACGGCCACGCTCATTGGAACAATAAGCACTGGAACAACCGCCACTGGCATGGCAACGCCTGGCGCGGCGGCCATGGCCGCTGGTGGGGCGGACATTGGTACGCCTATGGCGTCGGCTCGTGCTGGCGGCTGGTGCCGGGTGGCTGGGTCTGGGTTTGCAACTAGATTCTAGCGCTGTTTGATTGGAGGGACGCTGGCCTCGGCCGGCGTCCCATCCTTTTCGGGCTCTTGAGTTTGGAGTAAGCCTCGTCGCGAAAGGCTCCAAACCATGTTCCGACGCCTCTCGCTCATTGCGGCTTTTCTTGCCGCCTTCATGTTACCAGCTGGCGTCGCCACCACAGTGAGCACGTACTCGACCGACGCCGTTGCCAAAAAGGGTCATGGCGGTGGCAGAGGCGGCCATCATGCGAAGCGCGGGGGCGGGGGCGGACATCACGCGCGCGGCCATCGCGGTGGTGGCCAACCTGCGCGCGGCCATCGCGCCAATCGTGGACATTACGCGCGCGGATATCATGTCCGCTACGGAAATTATAGCCGCCACAGAGCCTATGCTCGCGGTCACTACAGCTACCGATCTTACGCCTACCGGCATTACTCCCGGCACTATTATCGCAATCATCGCGGTCATTGGTATTACGGCCATCGCCGGCACAATTACTATTACTATAGACACGAGATCCGCCGCTCCGTGTCGCACTGGAATGGACGCTGGTGGGGCGGCCGCTGGTACGCTTATGGCGTCGGCCCGTGCTGGAGCCTGCAGCCCGGCGGACTCTTTATCTGGGTCTGCGTGCCTTAAACTTTCGCTGCTCAATGGTCGCCGTGAGCCTCGCGCTTGCCCATCTCCATGTCCTGCATCATGTCGTCGTGGGCCGGAGCGCTTTTCACCAGAGCCTGGTATTCATCGGCGCTCAGCTCAGGCAATTTCTGTAAGAACGCCACCACGTCCCAGAGCATCTCGTCGTCATGCGTCACGCCCCAGGCCGGCATGCCCGTCATTTTGAGGCCGTGCTTCACCACCCAGAATTCCTCCGCCGGACTGAGATCGCTTCCGCGACGAAGCTCCGGCGCTCTTGGGTAGAGGCCGCGGGCGATCTCGGTCCGCTTCATGCCAGGCGCGAGATGGCAGGAGCTGCACATCGCCGCATATTGGCCGGCACCTGAAGCGATGCGCTTCGAGTCGGTGAGGTCGCTCGGCACCGCCACGCTCGCCGCGCGGACGGCGATTGAGCGTTCGCGGACTGTGTTCATCAACCAGAAAACCGGCTGACTGTGCGGCGTGTCGGCGGCGACGTTGAACGACCCCATACGTACGAGCGAGGCGGCAACGATGGCGGCGAGCAATGTCCCGACCGCCAATGCCACGAAGAACCATCGTCTGCGGGAACGCATCTATTTCTCCGTGGCTTCCATCGCATCGTGCATATGGGCCATGCAGCCCTTCATGTCTTGCTTCGCCATCATATCCTGAGCCATTTGCATCTCCTTCATGGCCGTGGTCTTGTCCTCTCCATCTTTCATGGCCTGAATGTCGGCGTTCATCGCGTTGATGTTGGTCTTGTTGCATTCCATCTTGTGCCCTTCATGAGCCGCGACCATGGCGAGCGGGGTGCCCACCAGAGCCGTCAAGCCGAAGGCGACAAGGACGAGTTTGGCAAAAACGAACTTGCGCATGCTGTTTCTCCCTTGTGTTTTTTGCAGAGCGGATCAGTGGCGACCCTCAATGGCCGCCGGATTTCATGCCCTTCATGTCCATACCCGGCATGTCCATGCCTTTCATGTCCATGTCCTTCATTGGCGCTTCAGGAGGCTTGCCCGCGCCTTGGCGCTCCGCGTCGCCCGCCGCACCGGCATCGACCTCAGAGGCCACCGTTCCCGGCGGGTGCTTATACCAGCCCGGATCGCGATAATCGTCCTTGGCGAGTCCTTCGCGGATCTTCACCGTGGTGAACATGCCGCCCATCTCGATCAGCCCGAACGGCCCGGTGCCGGTCATCATCGGTAGCGTGTTCGGCGGCAATGGCATCGCCATCTTGGCCATTTCCGCCATGCCGGTGGTTCCCATCGCCATCGCCGTCGGCGCAGCCTGGGTAACCGCCTGATCCAGATCCCGTTGCGCCACGCCGATGAAATTCTTCACCTTGTGGCCCATCGCGTTCATGGTGTGATGGCTCTTGTGACAATGGAAGGGCCAGTCGCCCGGCGCCTCCGCCACGAATTCGATGGCGCGGATGATGCCCACCGGAATGTCGACGCCGGTCTCCGGCCATTGTGCGCTCTCTGGCACCCAGCCGCCATCGGTCAGCGTGACGCGCATCACGTGGCCGTGCAAATGGATCGGATGGTTGGTCATGGTGAGATTGGCCATGCGGATGCGCAAGCGCTCGCCGAGCGCGGCCGGCATCACGTCGATGCCGGGAAACACCCGCGCATTCCAGGTCCAGAGATTGAAGTCCGTCATCTCCGCGACATTGGGCAGCGCGCCGCCGGGCGTGATATCGAACGCGCTCATGATGATGACGTAGTCGCGGTCCACGCGATGCGCATTCGGATCCTTGGGATGCACGACGAGAGATCCCATCATCCCCATCCCCATCTGCACCATCTCGTCCGAATGCGGGTGGTACATGAAGCTGCCGCTGCGGGTGAGCTCGAACTCGTAGACGAAGGTCTTGCCGGGCGGGATATGCGGCTGGGTGAGGCCGCCTACGCCGTCCATGCCGTTCGGCAGGATCAGGCCGTGCCAATGGATGGTGGTGTGCTCGGGCAGCTTATTGGTGACGAAGATGCGGACCTTGTCGCCTTCGACTGCCTCGATCGTGGGTCCGGGCGTCTGGCCATTATAGCCCCAAAGCTTCGCCGTCATGCCCGGCGAGAGCTCGCGCTCGACCGGCTCGGCGACGAGATGAAACTCCTTCCAGTCCCCATTCATGCGCCACGGCAGCGTCCAGCCGTTCAGCGTGACCACCGGCTGATAGTCCTGGCCGTTCTGTGGGGGAACCGGAGGCTGCATCGCGGGCGACGCATTGACCGGCGCCTCGGGGATCGCGGCGGCTTCGGCGCGGCTGCTCACCGCGGCAACGGAGGCAAGCGCCACTGCCGAGCCTTGCAGAAAATGTCGTCGTGACAGCATCGGGGTTTCCTTACGCATACTATTGTTCCGTACTACCGTCGGAGGCGATGAGGGGGCTCGTGTCCTGGCCGACGCTGCCGCCGCCGAGAATGGCGACGGATAGGTCGGTGGAGGCGAGCCAGAAATCCTTGCGCGCTTCGATGCTGGCGAGCTTGGCCATGCGCCAATCCTTGGCGGCCTGGATCAGCGCGAAGGCATCGACCTGCATGGCGTTATATTGCAGCTCGGTCTCCTGCGAGATCGTCTCCCGGAGCGGCAGCACGTCGGTGTCGTATTTCGTAGCGATGCCGTAACTGGCCTTATAGGCGGCATAGGCTTGACGGGCTTCCGACGCCGCGTTCACCACTTTCTCACCTAGCAGATTGACGGCTTCCATATAGCGCTGCTCTGCCTCTCTCACTCTGGCTCTGCCGAAATCGTAGATCGGAATCTCGAACGCGACGTCGAACCCGCCGCCATCGGCATGCGGCTCGCCTCGATCCTTCTGCGTCTTGGACACGCCAGCCGCATCGAGCACATTGACGAAGCGCGTGGTGCGCGTCATCCCGTAGGACTTAGCAAGCGCCTCGACCTCGAGCCGCGCGATCTGCAGATCAACTCGTTTGTCCATCGCCTGTTGCTCGATCGCGCGAAGACTGCGGAGCGAATTGGGGAGAGGCGGTAGCGCGCTCGGCAAAATGGCGGCGATGTCGTAGTGCCAAAGCCCCATCAGGCGGGTGAGCTTCTCGCGCTCGGCAGTCGCCTGCTGCCGCGCCGCGTCCAACTGCGCCTCGATCTCCGCGGCGAGCACCTGTTTCTGCGCCTGCTCCAATCTATTGACTGCGCCGGTCTTGGTCATGTGTTCCGCAAGCGTGGCGGCACTCGCAGCCTGGCTCTGCACCTCGCTTAAAGCGACAACCTTCTGCCGCGCCGCCACCGCCTTGAAATAAGCTCGCCGCGTCTCCGCCGCGAGCGACAGGGTCTCCAGTGCCGCGCGGAGTTGCGCCTGCTCGAAGCGCATGCCGGCGATCTTCGCCCGCGCCGGCAAGGTCGCGATCGACAGAATGCTGCCGACGATCTGCCGCTCGATGTCGAGCTCGAGCGAGGTCGAGATCCGCGAAATAGAGAAACCTGGCACCGGCGGCCGGCTCATCTGCACGAACACGGCTTCGTCGATACCGAGCTGGTTATAGGCCGCTTGCAGGCCGAGATTGTTGAGGAGCGCGATCTGCACCGCCTCGTCCGCGCTCAAGCTCTGCTGCAGCAGTCGCGTGACGGCATTCTGCACCCGCGCCGCATCGTCGCCCGAGCGGACCTTCACCAGATCCTTGTTGAGATCCTGGCCGGCGACGGCAGCGACCGTCCCCATCCCGCCATCTGGCGAGAGCGAGGCGCAACCCCCGAGGAGTGCGAGTGGGATCACGGCAAGGAGCCGCGAGACCCGAAGGCAATTCAACATGATCGCCCCTTGTCGGTCGACGAAAGCACTCGAAAGCGGGACCCGGCCCCGCGACGCAAGAGCTAGACGGACAGGGAGGGGATCGGCGGCCGGTCGAGCTGTTCCGGCAGGCCGGCGGTCGAATTGATTTCGCGTGTGGGGTAGGGGGTGGAGCCTGCAAAGATCGGATCGACCGCCTGTTCGCTCGTCATGAGCGCACTCAAGCAGAACACGCCGCAGCAAGTCGATTTATGCCCGTTTCCCGGCGTCTGATGCTTGTGGTCTTGATGCATGTCCGCGACGGCTGTCATGCCGTGATTCACCTCATCTGCCTGCGACAGGCAATGGGCGGTGGATGAGCCATGACCGAAGGCGACAACGGCCGGTGGCATGGCAAAGCAGAACGCCGCCAACAGGGCAAAAACTGCCGCCAAACGATTGAAAATCCCCGATCTGAGCCTTCTCAGCATGAGCCAAGCCTAACGGGCCTACCCCCGGCCCGCAAGCCTCGCTGCCGATCACAATCCGCGTTACCAACGAAATTCGAAGTGTTTGCGAGGGTTTGAGCGGGCCTAATCATCCGCTCAGCCTTCTCGACCACCGCATAGTCCAGCGAGATTGAGGGCGCGTTCCCATAACTCTTGCCGAGAACGATAAAGCCCAGATCCTCGATCGCTTCATCCACGGCGCTGCGGCAAGCCTCGAGAATTTCCGGCGCATGAGTCTCGAACAATTCGAGCAGCGTTTTGGGCCAAGCGAGAAACAGCCCGCATTCCAATCGGCATTGCCGCTGTCGAGGTAGCGTTGCGCGAGCTCGCGCGCCGGCTTCTCCGCAAAGCCTGTCACTTTGCGGGCCGCGCCGTCCCCGTCTGCGGTCAAGATATAGCCGTAACCTGTATGCGCATGGTTTGGCGTCACGCCGAACAGCACAAGCTTGCCTGCCTCCGCCGCCTCAATGCCGCCGACGATTGCTGCCTTGAACGCATCGCCATCGGCGATCAGCTGATCCGATGGCGCGAGCAGCATCAGCGCATCCGGATCAAGCCGGATCGCCATCAACGCGGCGATGCAGGCGGTGGGTGCCGTGTTCCTCACCTCTCTCTCAAGCACGATGGCCCCGGACTCAATCCCGACCTGATCGAGCTGATCGGCGATGAGAAACCGATGCTTGCGGTTGGCGAGGATCGTCGAGGATCGGCGTCTTGCCGAACGGAGCGCGCCGCGGAGCCTGAGGCAGCTCTCCTGGAACAGCGTCTTCGACGTGCCGATGCTATGGAATTGTTTTGGGAACGCCTCGCGCGACAAAGGCCAAAGCCTCGTACCCGCTCCGCCGCACAGGATGAACGGCAACACCACACGCATAGAGTACTTCGTCTATTTGAACTCGACCTTGACCACCTGGTAGGACTTGCCGCCGCCGGGCGTCGACACTTCGACGACGTCCTTCTTGCGCTTGCCGAGCAGGGCGCGCGCCAGCGGCGAGGTGATCGAGATCTTGCCTTGTTTCACATTGGCTTCGACCTCGCCGACGATCCGGTATTTGGCCTTCTCGTCGGTGTCCTCGTCGACCAGCGTCACCGTGGCGCCGAACATGACCAGGTCGCCCTTGAGCTTCGAGGTATCGATAATCTCGGCGCGGCCGAGCTTGTCCTCGAGGTCGGCCATGCGCGCCTCGGTGATGCCCTGCTGCTCCTTGGCGGCATGGTATTCGGCATTCTCGGAGAGATCGCCATGGGTGCGGGCCTCGGCGATCAATTTGATGATGCGCGGGCGCTCCACGGTCTTGAGATGCTTGATCTCAGCCTCGAGCGTAGCATAGCCCTCCGCGGTCATCGGCACTTTGTCCATCTATCGAAGCTCCCTGAGGACCCCCCTGGAATACTGTCCAGGAAATGCCCAGTCTAAGTCAAGAATCGGTTGAAATGCTGAATTCCTAGGCTTTTCGCGGAGACTTAACCGCGTTTGCCCACATATTCTTGGATCGGCGCGACTTTTAAGCCCCCGGCCCGCAGCGCCTTGATGGCCTCGGTCACGGCGAGCGCACCCGCCAGCGTTGTATAATAAGGGATGTGGTAGAGCAAGGCCGAGCGCCGGATCGAGAACGAATCCGCCAGCGCCTTGGCTCCTTCCGTGGTGTTGAACACTATATCGATCTCGCCATTGGTAATGGCGTCGACGATATGCGGGCGCCCCTCCAGCACCTTGTTGATCCGCTCGCTCTCGATGCCCTGGCCGTCGAGATGCCGCTTGGTGCCGCGCGTGGCGATGATGCGGAAGCCCATCTCGCTGAGCTGGCGGATCGGCTCTACCACCTTGTCTTTGTCGGAATCCTTGACCGACACGAACACCGTGCCGGCGAGCGGCAATTTCGACCCGCCGCCCAACTGGCTCTTGGCGAAGGCGACCGCATAGTCACGATCGATGCCCATGACCTCGCCGGTCGACCGCATCTCGGGCCCGAGCACGGTATCGACGCCGGGGAAGCGGGCGAAGGGGAACACCGCTTCCTTCACCGCGATATAGTCGAGGGTCCGCCGTCTCAAGCCGAACGCGGCGAGGGGTTTCCCGGCCATCACCTCCGCCGCGATGCCTGCGATCGGCAAGCCGATCACCTTGGCTACGAATGGAACGGTGCGCGACGCGCGCGGGTTCACCTCCAGCACGTAGATATCGTCGTTCTGGATCGCGAATTGCACGTTCATCAGGCCGACGACATTGAGTGCGAGCGCAAGCTCCTCGGTCTGCCGCTCCATCTCGGCAATGATATGGGATTTCAGCGAGTGTGGCGGCAACGAACAGGCCGAGTCGCCCGAATGTACGCCCGCTTCCTCGATATGCTCCATTACGCCGCAGATGAACACGTCCTTGACGTCCGACAGTGCATCGACGTCGACTTCGATGGCGTCGCGCAAATAAGAGTCGATCAGGACCGGGCTCTTGCCTGAGACCACGACCGCCTCCGCGACATAGCGGGCGAGCTGCGTCTGATCGTGCACGATCTCCATGGCGCGGCCTCCGAGCACATAAGAGGGCCGGATCACGATCGGGAAACCGATCTCGGCGGCGATGGCCTGCGCCTCCGTCGCCGAGCGGGCGATGCCGCTTCTGGGCTGGGTCAGCCCGACCTTCTCGATCAGCGCCTTGAAGCGGTCACGGTCCTCGGCGAGATCGATCGCGTCGGGCGAGGTGCCGATGATCGGGACATTCGCCTGCGCCAGACCTTCCGCGAGTTTCAGCGGCGTCTGTCCGCCGAACTGCACAATCACGCCCTTGACGTTGCCGTTGCTCGACTCCACGCGCACGATCTCGATCACATCCTCTTCGGTCAGCGGCTCGAAATAGAGCCGGTCGGAGGTGTCGTAATCGGTCGAGACCGTCTCCGGATTGCAATTGACCATGATGGTCTCGAAGCCCGCGGCGGAGAGCGCGAAGGCCGCGTGGCAGCAGCAATAATCGAACTCGATGCCTTGGCCGATGCGGTTCGGGCCGCCGCCGAGAATGATGATTTTTTCCGCGGTCGTAGGCCGCGACTCGGACGACAACTCGCCCGCGAATGGCGCCTCGTAGGTCGAGTACATATAGGCCGTGGGGGACGCGAACTCGGCCGCGCAGGTATCGATGCGCTTATAGACCGGGTGCACGTCGAGCGCGCGGCGCCTTGCCGCCACCTCGCTCGACTCAATGCCGGCGAGCTTCGCCAGCCGCTGATCGGAGAATCCCATCGCCTTCAGCGCCCGCAACTGTCCTGCCGTTTCCGGCAATCCATGCTGTTTCACCCGCTCCTCGGTATCCACGATGTCCTCGATATGGCGGATGAACCACGGGTCGATGCGACAGGCCTCGTGAATCTGCGTCTCGTCGAAGCCGAGCCGAAGCGCTTGTGCGACCTTGAGCAGCCGGTCGGGCGTCGGCGAGCCGAGTGCGGCGCGGATCGCGTTCTTGTCGTCGCCTTGGCCGAGGCCCTCGATGGCGATGTCGTCGAGCCCGGTCAGGCCCGTCTCCATCGAGCGGAGCGCCTTCTGCAACGACTCCGGGAAGGTGCGGCCGATCGCCATTGCCTCGCCGACCGATTTCATCGAGGTGGTCAGCACCGGCTTCGAGCCCGGGAATTTCTCGAAGGCGAAACGCGGGATCTTTGTCACGACGTAGTCAATGGTCGGCTCGAACGAGGCGGGCGTCGTCCCGCCGGTAATGTCGTTGGCAAGTTCGTCCAGCGTGTAGCCGACCGCGAGCTTCGCTGCGATCTTGGCGATGGGAAACCCGGTCGCCTTCGAGGCGAGCGCGCTTGAGCGCGACACGCGCGGGTTCATCTCGATGATGACGAGGCGGCCGTCGGCGGGGTTCACCGCGAACTGCACGTTCGACCCGCCGGTCTCCACCCCAATCTCGCGCAGCACCGCGATCGAGGCGTTGCGCATGATCTGATATTCTTTGTCCGTGAGCGTCAGCGCCGGAGCCACCGTGATCGAGTCGCCGGTATGCACGCCCATCGGATCGATATTTTCGATCGAGCAGATGATGATGCAATTATCGTCCTTGTCCCGGACGACCTCCATCTCATATTCCTTCCAGCCGAGCACCGATTCCTCGATCAGCACCTCCGACGTCGGCGAGGCATCGAGTCCCCGCTCGACGATCTCCAGAAACTCCTCGCGGTTATAGGCGATGCCGCCGCCGGTGCCCCCGAGCGTGAAGGAGGGTCGGATGATGGCGGGAAGCCCGATCTCGGGCAGCGCTTCGAGCGCCTCGATCAGGCCCTTCTCGATATAGCGTCGCTTTCGCGCCGCTTCGCCGGCGGCCCACTCTTGCTCGAATTTGGTAAGTGCTGCCTCTCGCGCGGCATCGCCCTTCTGCTCCGTCGTGATCCGCGCGACCTCGCTCTTATATTTGTCGCGGTCGGCGCGTTTCAGCGAGGCGGCGTCGGCGAGTCGCGAGCGCGGCGACTCGAGACCGATCTTCGTCATCGCCTCGCGAAACAGCTGCCGGTCTTCTGCCTTGTCGATCGCCTCGGCCCGGGCCCCGATCATCTCGACCCCGTATTTCTGAAGCACGCCGGAGCGTTGCAAAGACAGCGCGGTGTTGAGCGCGGTCTGCCCGCCCATGGTGGGCAACAGCGCATCGGGCCGCTCTTTCTCGATGATCTTGGTCACGAATTCCGGCGTGATCGGCTCGATATAGGTGGCGTCCGCCAATTCCGGATCGGTCATGATTGTGGCCGGGTTCGAATTCACCAGAATGATGCGGTAGCCCTCTTCTTTCAGGGCCTTGCAGGCTTGCGTGCCCGAATAGTCGAACTCGCAAGCCTGGCCGATCACGATCGGTCCGGCCCCGATGATCAGGATGGACTTTATGTCTTCGCGTTTGGGCATCAGCGCTTTTTCTGTTTGTCCATCATCTCGACGAAGCGGCCGAAGAGATAATGGCTGTCTTGCGGACCCGGTGATGCTTCGGGATGGTACTGCACCGAGAACACCGGCTTGTCCTTCAATTTTAGTCCCGCATTCGAGCCGTCGAACAGTGAGACATGCGTCTCCTCGACATTTGCCGGCAGGCTCCCCCGATCCACGGTGAAGCCGTGATTCATCGAGGTGATCTCCACCTTGTGCGTCGTGAAGTCCTTCACCGGATGATTGGCGCCATGATGGCCCTGATGCATTTTGCCGGTCTTGCCGCCGAGCGCTAAGCCCAGCATCTGATGGCCGAGACAGATGCCGAACACCGGCACGCCGGACTCCACCAGCTTCTTGATCTCGGGCACCGCGTACTCGCCGGTCGCCGCCGGGTCTCCCGGGCCGTTGGAGAGAAACACGCCGTCTGGCTTCCGCTCCAAAATATCTTCCGCCGATGCCGTCGCCGGCACCACGGTC
Organism: Methyloceanibacter sp.; assembly: GCA_036559585.1. Taxonomy (GTDB): domain Bacteria; phylum Pseudomonadota; class Alphaproteobacteria; order Rhizobiales; family Methyloligellaceae; genus Methyloceanibacter. The sequence continues at coordinate 17,607 of DATBSU010000158.1, read as the reverse complement.
ACGCGGCACCCAACCGTCGCTAGCTCGCGCAAAATATTCCGCTTCAGTCCGTAATCGACGGCGACGACATGGAAACGCGGCTGCTCCTGTCGGCCATAACCTTCGCCCCAGTGCCACGCCGTCTCGTCCCAGCTGTAACTCTGGCCGGACGTCACATCCCGGGCGAGATCGAGCCCGACCATGCCGGGGAACGAAGCGAGGTCCCGCTTCAACGCCTTAAGATCGAATTTGCCGTCAGGATCATGCGCGATCACTGCGTTCGGCATGCCCTTCTCGCGAATCAAAGCGGTGAGCGCGCGCGTATCGACGCCGGTGATCGCGATGATGCCGCGCGATTTGAGCCAGGTGTCGAAATCCTGCGCGGCACGATAATTCGAAGGTGCGGTGATCTCCGCACGGAGCACGCAGCCGCGCACACCAGGCGCCGCGGCGAGATTGGACGCCTCGATGTCATCTTTATTGGTGCCGACATTGCCGATATGCGGGAAGGTGAAGGTGACGATCTGGCCCGCATAGGACGGATCGGTCAGCACCTCTTGATAGCCCGTCATCGCCGTATTGAAGCAGACCTCGCCGACAGTGACGCCCACGGCGCCCGCGCCCTTGCCCTCGATCAGAGTACCGTCGGCAAGCAGGAGAAGCGCCGTCGGCCGCTCCTCCGCCCAAGGCTTGGTGTCGCGCGCGCGCGTATTTGCGGCCTGCTGGTCCAGGGTCGAACTCTCCGTCATCTTCTCACTTATTGGCTGGTCGGCTTCAGCCAGGTTGCAGTTCGTGTGCGAGGTCCTTGGCGTCAAGGCTCGCGCGCGAGCGACCGTTCATGCGGGGCGAGACGGACTCTTAGGGGAGTGGGGCAGCGAGGTCAATGCAAACGCGAAACATTTTCCTGTGAAAACAAAGATTTAGTCGGTCAAAATTGCTTGCTTGGAAGAGGTTGCTCGGATAGTTTCGAAACTTCCTTCTCGAAACCGCAAAAAACTCCTCACCATGCGCGAGACCATCAATGCTGCCTTGCGACAGGCGACCAAGGCGCAAGACAAGCGCCGCATCTCGACGCTCAGGCTGATCTCTGCCGCCATCAAGGATCGCGATATCGCAGCGCGCGGGCAGGGCACGGGGCAGGCGACCGACGCCGAGCTGCTCGACCTTCTCGCCAAGATGATCAAGCAGCGCGAAGAATCGCAAAAGATCTATGCCGATGCTGGACGTGCCGAGCTCGCACAACAAGAAGCCGAAGAGATCGTCATCATCCGCGAATATCTGCCGAAGCAGCTCTCCGACGCGGAGATGCAGAAGGCCGTTGCCGATGCGATCGCCGAATCGGGTGCGTCCAGCATCAGGGACATGGGCAAGGTGATGGGCGCGCTGAAGTCGAAATATGCGGGGCAAATGGATTTCGGCAAGGCCGGCGCGGTTGTGAAGGCGAAGCTCGGTTGATCTGCACGCTGTCACCGCTCCGTCATGCCGGCGAAAGCCGGCATCTAGTCCCAAATAAAAAACAAAAAACTCTCCCCCAAGATTGAGTCAGCAGTTTTGTGCTGGATACCGGCTTTCGCCGGTATGACTCGTGCTTTTGCCTACTTCGCAGGCATGACTCAAAATTCGTCAGTCCACGCGCGATCTGAAAATCAAATCGCTCATTCGGACCACCGCTGCGGCGCGAACGCACGCGGCCATTTGTCAGTGCACTGCAACATATTCGCGTCACTGCGTTGCAATATTGATTCGGCCATGGAGCACGGAACGTTTCGTGCTCGAGCAAGACAGGAGGCCATCATGTTTGCTCTCACTCGAAAGAAATTCAGCATCTCCACATGCGCTGCGCTCGCGCTGTTTGCCACCGCATGGCCGGCGTTCGCCGATGAGGTGACGCCCAAATCCATCGGACCCAACCAGCCGGTCATGACCAATGTCGGCGCCAAGCGTGTGCTCACTTTTTACGTTCCCGAGAACGGGGGCTGCGCCGTGAGCGCGGTGGTTTGGGACATCGATGCCAATACCGGCACCAGCCCATATTCGTCCTCGCGCGTCAGGATGGAGCTCAACCCCGGTCAGTCGATGAAGCTCGACACCAGTGGCAATGAGTCGCTCGGTCTGAAATGTGGCGCTAATGGCAAGACGCTGACCCTCGGCAACTAGGAGCATCATCCCGAAAAATTGCAGACTTTTCGGATCAGATGATGCGTCAAAGATGCCATCTCTTCTAATTGGCGGACCAGGCCGGCCGCGTTTCGGACCACTCCGGGCGCGGCCGGTTTTCTTTTGTGTGGGATTCGGCGGAGCAGGAGACACAGTTCGTATTTTGTTCTAAAGTGGAAAGCGGTCATAAAGCTGAAAGCCTCGTGGCTTTCGCTCAAGCGGTAGCGCCCACTCCACCCATGAAGTTCCCCGATTCGTTCCTCGAAGAGATCCGCGCCCGGCTTCCCGTGAGCCAGGTCGTGGCGCGCCGAGTGAATCTGAAACGCCGCGGCCGGGAGTTCGTGGGCCTAAGCCCCTTCAATAAAGAGAAGTCCCCGTCCTTCACCGTCAACGATCAGAAGGGCTTCTATCACTGCTTCTCCTCCGGCAAGCACGGCAGCATCTTCGATTTCGTCATGGAGACGGAGGGCTTGAGCTTTCCCGAAGCCGTCGAGCGGCTCGCCGGCGAGGCCGGCATTCCGATGCCAAAGCCAGATCCCCAATATGAATATGCGCAGAAACAGCGCCTCGGCCTCTACGATGCACTCGAAGCTGCCGCGCGCTATTTCGAAGACGAGCTCAAGAGCAAAGAGGGGCGGGCCGCGCTTGCCTATGCCGAGCGGCGCGGACTACTGCCTTCGACGCTGAAAGAGTTCCACTTCGGCTTCGCGCCCGGCGATCGAAGCTCACTGAAGAGCACGCTGCTCGCCAAAGGTTTCAGCGAGACCCAACTGCTTGATGCGGGACTCGTGATCAGGCCAGACGATGGCCGCGAGACTTACGACCGCTTCCGCAATCGTCTGATCATTCCGATTCTCGACGCCAAGGGGAGGGTAATAGGTTTCGGCGCGCGTACCCTCGATGATTCCGTTCAGCCGAAATATCTCAACTCGCCGGAGACGTCGCTCTTCGATAAAGGCTCGACCGTCTTCAATTTTGCGCGCGCGCGAGGGCCAGCCTTCGACAAAAGCGAATTGATCGTGGTCGAGGGCTATATGGATGTGATCGGTCTTGCCCAGGCCGGCTTCGCCAATGCCGTGGCGACGCTCGGCACCGCCTTCACCGAGCGGCAGATGGAGCTGCTATGGCAGCTCGCGCCCGAGCCCATCATCTGTTTTGACGGCGATCGCGCCGGCGAGGCTGCCGCCGCGCGGGCCATCGACCGCATGCTTCCCACTTTGCGCGAAGGCCATTCCTTCCGCTTCGCGTTTCTCCCGCAAGGCTCCGACCCCGACGATCTCGTGCGCAACGAGGGTAGCGCCGCCTTCACCGCCTGTCTCAACGCCGCGATTCCTCTGATCGACGCGTTGTGGTTCCGCGAGATCGGCGCGCAACCGCTCGACACGCCGGAGCGCCGCGCCGCGCTCGAAGAGCGCTTCAACCATCTGCTGGGCACCATCACCAATAATCGCGTCGCCGATCATTATCGCCGTGAAGTCAAGGATCGCCTGTTCGGTCTGTGGCGCGGCAAGGCGGGGCAGAAGACGAAAGCGCCCGGCAAGTCGCTGGCGAAGTTTGAGAAGGCGTCGCCACGCCCCGCACGGCGGGCCACGCCATCGCCTGCGGGCTTTTCCACCACGGTGATCCTCGCGCTGATGCAGCATCCTTGGCTGCTCGACCGGTTCGCCGACGAGGTCGCGGACCTCGAGGTCATACAGAAGCCGCTCGCCGAGCTTCTGGGGGCGCTGATCCATATTGTGCTGGAGCGGCCCGGCATCCGCGCCGAATCGCTTGCCGAAACGCTCCGCGCCAGCCGCCACGGCAAATTGCTGTCACGCCTCGAGCAGGCAAGCGCCTTCAAGCGCCTCGCCTTCCTGCAAAGCGATGCCGAACATGCGCTGGTGGAGGAGCAATTCGTCGAGTTGCTGTTCCGCTGGAAGTCCCTGCCGGCGCTCAGGCGCGAGATCGACGACATTGCCCTTGCCCTGTCCGACGGCACCGCGGCCGAATTCGAGCAATTCGCGCTGCTGCAACAACAGGTTGCAGGCGCAGGCGCCCAGCACCTCAAGGACGATGCCGGCGATCAGAAGGCCGCCAAGCGCTTCGAGGAGACCATTGCCCGGCTAAAGGCTGAGCGGATTTCGGGCCAGCGAGGCCGCCGCGTGCAACGCTAAAGCCAATGGTCGTTGACCCGGCACTCCTCTTGCAAGGCCTCCGCGGAGCAAAAAATCATGGAAGACATGGCGTTTGCGGCCTTGACTCTGGGTGCCATCCTCGCCAATTCCATAGGACAAGAGCCTGAAATATGGGAAGCCGCGAGGCCTCGCGAGGGGGAACGTGGCACATGGGTTGAGCTTGCCGCCCGCGGGGCTCGCGTGGCGGCAGAGGGCGTTGGGCTTATGTCCGCCGCTATTGCCGGGCTCATTCCTTATCGCCCCATTTGGGGCAAGTTGTTCGGGGAGCGTTTCGTGAAGCCGGGCGCCCGCTTGGTTAGAGATGTTTGCGGGCTTTTGGCGGCGGAACGCTCATGCTTAAGCGGCGGTTAACACGAAACTGTTAATCGCTAACCATCTTGCCGCTTCGGACCGGCGGCGTTTGCTGTGCCTCGCAACCATTGCGCGGCGAAGTGATTAGAAGATTCGGAGAGTAGTGAATGGCAACCAAGACCGCTGAAGCAACCGAGGACCAAGCCGAGGCGCCGGCCGAGACGCCGGATGGTCCCGTGCTCGACATGTCCGATGCGGCCGTCAAGAAGCTGATCAAAGTGGCGAAGGCCCGTGGCTTCGTCACCTATGATGAGCTGAACGAAGTGTTGCCGTCGGAGGAAGTCTCCTCCGAGCAGATCGAAGACACCATGGCCATGCTGTCCGACATGGGCATCAACGTCATCGATACCGACGAGGCCGAGGAGCCCGCGGCCGCCGGCGAAGAGGGCGCCGCTGATGCCCGTCCCGTCGCCACCGTCACCCCGATCGTCAAGGCCGACACCCCGGCCAAAGAGCCGACCGACCGCACCGACGATCCGGTGCGCATGTATTTGCGCGAGATGGGCTCGGTCGAGCTGTTGTCGCGCGAGGGCGAGATCGCCATCGCCAAGCGCATCGAGGCCGGCCGCGAGGCGATGATCGCAGGTCTCTGCGAAAGCCCGCTTACCTTCCAGGCCATCATCATCTGGCGCGACGAGCTGAACGAAGGCAAGATTCTGCTCCGCGACATCATCGATCTCGAAGCCACCTATCAAGGCCCCGACGCCAAGCCGCAACCCTCCCAGCCTCTGCCCGAGGGCATCGTCGCCGGCGCCAATGGCCACGGTGGAAACGGCCACGCGCAGCCTCAACACGGCACGCCGCAACCGAATAAAGCCGACGACGAGGAAGAGGGCGAGCCGAAGCCCGAAGATTTCGACGACGACGAAGACGATATGGAGAATTCGCTTTCGCTCGCCGCCATGGAGGCGGAGCTGAAGCCGAAAGTGCTCGAGACCTTCGACCTGGTCGCCACCAACTATAAGAAGCTCCGCAAGCTGCAAGACCAGGTGGTCGAGCGCGCGCTGAAGAACGATCAGCTCTCCTCAGGTCAGGAGAAGCGCTACAAGGTGCTGAAGGACGAGATCGTCGCCGAGATCAAATCGCTCTCGCTCAACAACAACCGCATCGAATCCCTGGTCGAGACGCTTTACGACATCAACAAGAAACTAATGGGCTATGAGGGCCGTCTGCTCCGGCTTGCCGAATCCTATGGCGTCAAGCGCGAGGACTTCATCGAGGAATATCAGGGCGCTGAGCTCGATCCCAACTGGCTTCGCCGCGTCGGGCGCCTGAAGAAAAAGGGCTGGGCCGATTTCATCCATGACGAGCGCGGCATGGTGAAGGAGATTCGCTCCGAGATTCATAATCTCGCCGCCGAGACCGGCCTTCAGACCACCGAGTTCCGCCGCATCGTGCATATCGTGCAGAAGGGCGAGCGCGAGGCCCGTCAGGCCAAGAAGGAAATGGTCGAAGCCAATCTTCGCCTCGTCATTTCCATCGCCAAGAAATACACCAATCGCGGCCTGCAATTCCTCGATCTGATCCAGGAAGGCAATATCGGCCTGATGAAGGCCGTCGATAAGTTCGAATATCGCCGCGGCTATAAATTCTCGACCTACGCCACTTGGTGGATCCGGCAGGCCATTACCCGCTCGATCGCCGACCAGGCCCGCACCATCCGCATCCCCGTGCACATGATCGAGACCATCAACAAGATCGTGCGCACCTCCCGCCAGATGCTGCACGAGATCGGCAGGGAACCCACCCCGGAAGAGCTCGCCGAGAAATTGGCGATGCCGCTGGAGAAGGTGCGCAAAGTCCTCAAGATCGCCAAGGAGCCGATCTCGCTCGAGACCCCGATCGGCGACGAGGAAGATTCCTATCTCGGCGATTTCATCGAGGACAAGAACGCGGTGCTGCCGATCGACGCCGCCATCCAGTCGAATTTGCGTGAGACCACGACGCGGGTTCTGGCCTCGCTCACGCCGCGCGAGGAGCGCGTGCTTCGCATGCGCTTCGGCATCGGCATGAACACCGACCACACACTGGAAGAAGTCGGCCAGCAATTCTCGGTGACGCGCGAGCGCATCCGCCAGATCGAGGCGAAGGCGCTCAGGAAACTCAAACATCCTTCGCGTTCGAGAAAGCTTCGCTCCTTCCTGGACAACTAGCCTTTAACCCCCGGGCTTGATCCGGGGGTGAAGCACCAGAGCCGCAGCCGGAAACTTCGCAGCTTCCTGGATGACTAAGCCTCAGCGCGGCCCCCCGATTCTTTACGCTACCGCTCTCCGCTTGCTCCTGCCTGCGGCCAAGGCGAATCGCGCTAAGATCCCCTCGAGTCGGCGAAAGAAAGTGATCCTCATGTTCAAGACCTGGATGGATTTTGCCTTCGACGCCGCGCGTCTCGCGCAGGAGACCCAAGAAGTGATGGCTTTGCGCATGATGAAGCTCGCTGCCGGCGGCAGCGCGAGCCGCGCCGAGGCCGAGCGCATGGTGACGGAGAAGAGTGCCGCGGCGGCCGAGGCGTTCGGCACGCTCGCCTTTGGCGGGTCGCTGCAGAAAGTGATGCGCCGCTATCGCACCCACGTCCGCGCCAATAAAAGGCGGCTGACGCGGAGCTGACCGAGTTGAGGAAGCTCGGAAGCCTCCTCAACTCAGCGCGTGATCAGCCTTAGAACTGATCGCAAGTTCCCCGCGGCCAGTCGCCGAGCGGGTGGGCGCCGCAATAGTCGTAGCCGTAACCCGCGCCGCCAACCGTGCCGCCCCAATAACGACCGCCGCGATAGACGTCATCCATGACGCGGCCACCGCTGCGCGCGAAACCGCCGTCACCGCCGAAGCCATGACCGCCGCCGCCGCCGCGCCCCACCAGGACAGTCAGTCCCGATTGGTCGGTCAGGGATGCTGCTTGGGAAGCGGCTGCACTCACGACCAGGCCGAGCGCGAGTACGCAAGATGATAGGGTGAGATGTGACATGGGGGGCCTCCTTTTCGGAATCACGCTCGCAGACGCCGAATTGCCGGCGCGCGCGGCGTGAGAGGCAAGGCTGCCATTTCAGCCTATAGGAAGACTGAAGCGGCCACCGGCAAAATGCCGCGAATTTTCGCGAAGCGGTGGATGAGGCTTGGTCTCCTTCGATTTTTGGGAGGCAACTTTTTGCGCGCCTCCGGCGTTGCTGAGGAGTAAAATCGAATCTCAATCAAAACGGAGGAAACATCGGATGCGCGCACTGCTTATTGCTCTCCTCATCGGCGCCGTCACGCTGCCGGCCTATGCGGTCCAACCGGTGAAGGGCGCGGTCAAAGGCACCGGCGCCGCGGCGAAGGGCGTGGCCAAAGGCACCGTCCAGGCTGGGTCCGGCGTGGTGCGCGGCACCGGCACCGCGGCCCGTGGCGTAGGCCACGGTGTGAAATGCGTCTTCACGCTCGGCACCCGCTGCTAACTCGGTTGCTCACCGAGGACTCTGTCATGCCCGCGCCGGCGGGCATCCAGTAATCGCGGCGGGTAACGAATACGACGAGCGTCGCCACGTACTGGATTCCCGCTCTCGCGGGAAGGACGCAAGCGAATCGCGGTAATGTCTCCGACGACAGGGGACGCATCGACCATGCCCCATATCCCGATCGAAGAGGCAATCGCCGCCTGCAAGGCCGCCGGGAATACCATGGTGCCCGGGCTCAAGCCCATCCAGTCCGATCTCAAGCGCGAGACTTCACTGATCGGGCAGGCTTATCTCAATTACATCTACCAGAACGACATCGCGAACGAGCATTTCTGTCAGGCGATGCTTCTGATGCACGCGCAAGTGCCGAAGGCAACGCCGAATCCTTATGTCGCTTTGTTCGAAGCGAGAAACGCGGGCCCGACGCTTGCCGCACTTGCCGATGTGCAGCTCTGTTTCGACTACGCCATCGCCCGCACGGATCCGCCGAGAGCGAAAGTCGAAGCGTCCGTGGCGACCTTGAAGGCCATCGTGAAATAAGGCGCTCTTCTGGGCTGCGGCCAGCTCGTTCAACCAAATCCGAGCTTTAATGCGCCGATTTCCCTGTGCGTCTCGACGAGGCGCCCCACTCTGATCATTTTGCTGCCAAAAAACTGGTCCAGCGTTTTGCTAGACGAGAACCTGGGACACGCGGCGCGATTCGGGTTCGCTGAACTAAGGGAACCGCATCACGTCAATCTTCGTTGGGGAAATTACCGAGGGAACTTTCAGCGTCTGTGAGGAAATGGCCATTGCCGGCTTTGGCTTGGCGCCGTTTCATTGATGTGGTTTCGCTGCATTCGTTCGCGGTCCGGTCGGTAGCGTCAGGAATAGTGGGGAACGGAAGCTCGCGAATCTTCTCTGTTGGTGTTTTGCGTCGGAGCGATTCGACAACGGGGAGGGGTCGGTAACAGACCAGCAAGCGCATGGTGCAATTGAAGCTCATCTCGCAGACAGAGCAGGCGGCTGGCGACAGCCGCATCGGGGAAACCATCAAGAGCGGTCCGTCACCCGTCGCGCCACGCACCGCGTCGGTGCGAAACGTGGCAAGCGCGATGGAAGAATGGAAGAATTCATCGCGCCTCGGTCAAGCGCCGATTGCCGCGCCGATCGAGCCGCCGAAAGTCACGCCCGAAGCGGAGGCGAAGCCGGCCACGCCCGGCGTGACTTTGACCTCGGGGCTGAAACTCCTCATCGCCGCGCTCATTCTCGTGGCGCTCGTGCCGAGCCTCATTCTCGGAACCATGGTCTGGCTCGGCAGCAGCCATCCACCTTCACCGCAAGCCACGACGCCAGCGCCGAGCGAGTCAGGCCTGTCCCCCGTGCTCACCACGCCCGCAACGATCGAAGCGTCGGCCGGCGAGGAGATCGGCTTCCCCATCGCGCTCGACGGCACCGACGGCGTGCCCGCCCGCTCCATCATCGCCATTGCCGGTCTGCCGCGAGGCAGTACCTTCTCCGATGGGCGCCCCTATGGCGAGGCGGAATGGAATCTGCGCTCGGATCAGATCGGCGATCTGCGGCTCATCTTGCCCGAGAGTGCGAACGGCGAATCCAAACTCACCATCAAACTCATCGCGCCGGATGATGCGGTCATCGCCGATTCCGAGACCATACTGAAAGTTACCACGCCCGCGCCGGAAGACTCTGTGCCCGCCGACAACGAGATCACGACAGGGTCCATCGCCGACAATGAAAGCGCCGCGACAGCCGCGCCTGTCGAAGCCGCGGTTGCGCCAACCGAAGAAGCGGCGCCCGCGCTCCCGGAAGAGCCCGTCGCGCCGCCAACCCGCAAGCCGGAGCAAGCCGTCAAGCCGGAGCAGACCGAAACCAGCGACACCGCGACCGACGAGACAAGCGGCGACTCTGTCCAAGTCGCGGATTTCGTCAATCTTCGCAACGGTCCCTCCTCGTCGTCACGCATCATGGGCGTGCTGGCGAAGGGCGTGAAGGTGAAAGTCTCCGACCGGAAGCGCGGCTGGCTGCAAGTGACCAACCCCGAGACCTCGGAGCAGGGCTGGATCTATGGCGGCTATATCGAAGGCGCCTCGAAATCTTCCCGCGTGAGGCGCGCGTCCCGTCTCGCCGCGCCCGCCGCGCAATCCGATCAGAACTCGGAAGGCTTCTGGTCGAGCGTCGGCAAATGGTTCAGCTCCGAATGAGTCACGGAACCGTCGCAGAAGCTTTGAGTCACTGAAGAGTCGCAGAAGCGTCGAGTGGTTGTTAAAGACCGCGCCCATCCTCCGTCGCGATTCGACGGAAGGTGCTGATGGCGGGGAAGCAAAGCGGCCTTCGATTGACGCGGCGGCGACTGCTGGCGGGCGCCGGCGCATCGGCGGCGGTTTCCATGCTCGGCGGCATCCGCGGGCCTTACATCAGCCGCGCCAGCGAGCGGCCGCTTATTACTCACGGCATTCAGTCCGGCGATGTCTCGCTCGACTCCGGCGTGGTCTGGGCGCGCGCCGACCGCCCGTCGCGGATGCTGGTCGAAATCGCGACCACCGACAGCTTCGCCGAGATTCGGGACGCGATCGCCATCGACGTGCTGCCCGAGAGCGATTTCACCGGCAAAATACTGCTCGAGGATCTCCCCTCGGGCGAGGAGATTTTCTATCGCGTCAGCTTCGCCGATCTTTCTGCGCCGACGATTCTCAGTGAAACCCAGATCGGCCATTTCCGCACCGCACCCGATGAGCCCCGCGACATCACCTTCGTCTGGTCCGGCGACACGGCAGGCCAGGGCTGGGGCATCGACGAGGCGCGCGGCGGATTTCGGACCTACGCGACCATGTTACAAAATCGCCCGGACTTCTTCATCCATTGCGGCGACAACATCTACGCCGATTGCCCGATTCCACCTGAGCTCGCTCTCCCCAATGGCGAGATCTGGCGGAACCGCGTCACCGAGGAAAAATCCCGCATGGCGGTAGAGCTCGCCGACTATCGCGGCAATTACAAATATAATCTGCTCGACGAAAACGTCCGCGCCTTCAACGCCGAGATCCCGATCCTCGCGCAATGGGACGACCACGAAGTCGCCAATGATTGGGTCCCGGGCGAGATTCTCCCCGACCACGCCAACTTGAACGCGATGCTGCTTGCGGCGCGGGGGCGGCGCGCCTTCTGCGAATTCATGCCGATGCGGCAGACCCTCGCCGAGACCGGGCGCATCTACCGGAAAATTTCCTACGGTCCTCTGCTCGATATTTTCCTGCTGGATATGCGGAGCTATGCGGGACCGGGCGCCGCTCCCCGGATGAGCGGGGCCGGTTCAGCCGGTCATGTCCTCGGGCCAGCGCAACTCAAATGGTTCAAGCGGGAAATGTTGGCCTCGACCGCCACGTGGAAAGTCATCGCCGCGGATCTGCCGCTCGCCATGATCGGCGCCGAGGCGCAAAGCGAGGAGGAGCGGCGCGGCGCCGAAACCGAGATCGCCGATCTCCTCGCCTTCATCAAGCATGCAGGCCTGGCCAACCTGGTCTGGATCACCGCGGACATGCATTACACCGCCGCGCATCGTTACAGTCCCGACCGCGCGAGGTTTCAGGATTTCGATCCGTTCTGGGAATTCGTTTCCGGGCCGCTCCATGCCGGCACCTGGGGGCCGGCGCCGCTGCCTCAGACCTTCGGGCCGGCGGTGATGTTCGCCAAGGGCTGCGATGCGGACATGCGCGACAATCTCGCGCCCTGTTTCGGCCGGCAATTTTTCGGCCATGTCGCCATTGATGCCGCGACGGAAGTGATGAGGGTCACACTGAAGGATGTTGGCGACCGCGATCTGTGGTCGATCGAGATCGAGCCCGCGCCGCCGCGGCCGGTGAAAGAGGCACGAAGGGTGTGATCGCCGCGCACGGCCGCGTAAATAGGTACGGAACGGCTTGGCTCCGAGGGCGTTATCTCCTCACATCAACTCCGAGGAGATCCCCAATGGCCACTGCCAACCAAACCTATCGAAGCGCTGCCAATTCCAACACAGGCCGCCAGGCCGGCGAAGCCGCGAGAGACATTCGCGACACCGCGCGGCACGTCGGCGACGACGTCAGCGATTTCGCCTCCGACCTGTCGCGGCAGGCCGGCCGCCAGTTCAGGCGCGCGCGGAGTGCGGCGTCCGACGTCTATGATGAGGCGCATGAGCTCGGCGTGCAGAACCCGCATGTCAGTCTCGGCCTCGCGGCCGCCCTCGGCTTTTTGCTCGGCGCCTATCTGATGGGCCGGCGTTAAACTCTTTTTTGAAAGGAGCGATCATGTCCGGACTCTGGGTATGGCTCACCGAGAAGGGCAAGGCGAATTGCAAGCCCGTGCGCGACGAGGAATTGGATTGCGAGAGCACGGCGTCACGCGAGCCAGAGCCGCGCAACACGGAGGACGCTATGAATCGCGCCACGGACAAATGGGAGGAGCAGGGCGATCGCGCCGACCAGGATTATTATCACGTGCCGGGCGCCGGCAATCGGGCCGACGAATCGAAGGCTGCGAGCGAGTCTGCGGTGAAGGCAAAAGGGCGCAAGCCGAAATCGGAACGGCCCGGTCCCGTCTAGCGCTCAAACAGCGAAGCGGTAGCGCAAAAAAATCTCGCGCAATAAACAATCACCCCCGGAGCGTTCGCTCCGAGGGTGATGGAAAAGAAAGATGCGGTCTTCTTTTCGAAGCCGACAGACTATTTCGCGTCGTCGGTCTTCTCGTCGTCCAGCTCTTTCAGCTCTTGGTCGTGGCCGCCGGGCTTCGCAGGCGCGGTCGTGATAACGCCTTCCGGGGCAGGAACCTTGTTCTGCTCGAGGTCGATGGCCTGGTTCTCGCTCGAAGAATCATCGGCGGCATAGGCAAAGCTGGCGCCGGCGATAACGGTAATGGCAATGGCTGCAAAAGTCGTCCGAAGCATGATCATCTCCATATGAGCCGCCCGCATCAGCCACTCTGGCCCGATCTCTTCAGACGGCGGCAACATCCATGCCACGCGGATCGAAAAATAGGCTTAGTCCGTCTTGTGTAAATTGTTTCGAATTTTACAGATTCGCGCCTGAGCCATCCGCTTGGCTCGCTCAGAACACGCCGGACAGATTGAACTTGAAGGCAACGTCCGAGGTGGCTTCCGTGATGCCGAACAGCGCGCCGAGCGCGACGCCCCAGATCTTCTCCTCGCCGACGCCCGTGACGTCGTGGAATTCCTGTGCGCTCCATGGCCCGAGCTTGAGATAGATCACCGGGCCGATGCGATGCTCCTGATCCTGGAAGCTGCCGGCATGATCGAGGTCAGTAATCTTGCCGTAACCTTCCACGCCCAGCGACACGCGGTCGGTGAGCCGGTGCTTCACCTGCCATTTGGTCTCGAGCGCGGTGATGTCGCTGGAATTGAGATCGTGGACGAAAAATGTGTCGAGCGTGGCGGAGATGTCATGGCCTGAGAGCTTGGCGATCGGCCCGAGCAGCATTTGGTCTGGGCTGCCGTCCTGCAAGCTCATCTGATACAGTGAACGGATGGCGAGCGCGAAGCCTTGCCCGTCCGGCTTCAGCAATTGGTACTGCCCGCCCACCTCGTAAGTTTCGGCTTCCAGGTTCTCGCCGATCTTCTGCTGCAACAATCCGAGGGTGAGGAAGGCGAGCCGGTCGGTAAGCCCGTAATAGAGTTCGAGCTCGTGCCCCTGGTCGAGCTTCTCGACCGTGCCCGGCCCGGCATAGAGCGCGCCGTGATCGGCAATCTCGCCCTGGCCCTTCACCACCTCTGGTTGGGCCACATGAAATTGTGCGGCGGCTGGTCTAGGCAACACGGCAAGCCAAGCGCCAAGGACAACGGCAAGCAGGAGTCGCATCCAAGCCGCGCCACGCATCGATCGCCCCCCTCTCAAGCTTTGAGGGTATCGGCCAACGCCACCGAAAAAAGCGAAATGTACCGACAATCCCCCGAATATCCGGCTACGACTTGAACAACGCCAAAGCTTCGTCTGCCAGAACGCCGCCGGTAATGCCAATGTCGGCGAAGGGTGTCTGTTTCGCCACCTCAGCGCAAGGGATCATGATCTGCACGATCTTGGTCGCGAGCTGGTCGACCGAAGCGGCAAAAACCAGGCGGCCAATGCCGCACCACATAATGGCGCCCATGCACATCGCGCAAGGCTCGCCGGAGGTGTAGAGCGTCGTGCCTTTCAGTTTCTCCGGCCCATATTTGGCAAGGAAGCGGCGGATCGCGATCATCTCGCCATGCGCCGTCGGGTCGTGCTCTTGGATGCCGAGATTGCGCCCCGCCATCAGCACCTCGCCGTCGCGTACAATCACCGTACCGAACGGAAAGTCGCCCTCGGCGGCTTGCGCAATAGCAAGCTTCATCAGCCGCTCGTCTTCTTGCGTCACCGGCGATTGCACTTCCTTGGCGAAGGCGCGTGAGGCGATCGGCAGCGTCGCGGCGCCAAGCGCGCCGACCACGATCGTGCGGCGGGTGAGGGACCAGCCCTCCTCTTCACGTTTTGCCATCGAAATCCTCCTTTGAAGAGATCGCTCCTCGCAAAATTGCTTCAGGATTCGTAAGCTAGCTCGCGGCCGCGCCGGGCGGTTGCTGCGGATAAGTCGGGCCCGGATGCAGGAGCGAGATGGTCGCATAGGCGCCGACGAACGAGCCCGCCGCCGCGAACAGCACATAGAACCAATGATGGGTGTAGTTGATGACCGCGAATGACGACAGCAAATACCAGATCCTGCTCCAGCTCGCGGCCGGTAGCCGTCTGCGCTTGATCACCGCGTTGGTGAACATCACGTAGACCGCGTCGGTGCAGGCGGTCGCGGCCACGACGGCCGCTGCGATCAAAGGGTCGATTGCGAAGTCGGGCATGGGCGCGGTCCTTGGGCTGAGGCGGCAATACCGCCGATCATAGCCGATAAGGCCAAGCACCGCCGCTCACATCACGATGGTGAGCCGCCTCGAAGCGCGGGTGATGCCGGTATAGAGCCAGCGTTGCCGGCTCTCGCCGAAGGCGGCCGATTCGTCGAACAGTACGACGTCGTCCCATTCCGAGCCTTGCGCCTTGTGCACCGTGAGCACGTAGCCGTAATCGAATTCATCGTAGCGCTTGCGCTGATCCCAGGCGACGTCCTCGATCTTGGCGGTGAAACATTCTGGCCGCACCGAGACCTTGAACGGCTTCGCCGTGGCGCTCTCCTCCGGTCGCACCGTCAGCTTGACGATGGGGCTGCCGCGTCCGCGCGTCGCCACCTCGAACAGCCCACCGTTGAGCAGGCCTTTGCGCTTGTTATTGCGCAGACAGACCAGCTTCTCGCCGGCGGCAGGGAGGCTGCCCTCGATGCCGCGCCGGAACCGCAAGCGAGCATTATAGGTGCGGCGCGTATGGTTGCGCCCGACCAGAACTTGATCGGCCTCCATCACGCGTGACGGATCGAGATCCTCGCGCGCCAAAACTTCCGTCGCGCCGCAACTCTGTTTGCTCAGCGTTCTTCCCGAGCGCACCTCCATCGACAGGCGAATGATCGGATTGTCCTCCGCCTGGCGATGCACCTCGGTGAGCATGGCATCGGGCACGAAGTCGGTGAAAAATCCGGCGCCATTGACCGGCGGCAATTGCGCCGGATCGCCGAGCACGAGCAGCGGCACGTTGAACGACATCAGATCCCGGCCGAGCTCGGCATCGACCATCGAGCATTCATCGACGATGATCAGCTCAGCCTTCGAGGCTGGCGCATCGTCCCAGAGATCGAATTGCGGAACCTGCTCGCCGCTCTCGCGCGCCCGGTAGATCAAGCTATGAATTGTCGAGGCGCCCACGCAGCCTTTGTTGCGCATCACTTGCGCCGCTTTGCCGGTGAAGGATGCAAACAGCACCTTGCCGTCCACCCCTTCGGCGATATGCTTGGCGAGCGTGGTCTTCCCCGTGCCGGCATAACCGAACAGCCGAAAGATGCGGGGCGTCCCGTTCCGCCCCGGTTTGGCTTTGAGCCAAGAAGCCACTGATTTCAATGCGGAATCTTGGTGCGGCGTGAAGATGGTCATGGAGTTACCGCCCCGAAAGTCGTTCTTATTATGTTCTCACGGGGCGCCCGAAGCGTCAAGGCGCCGATCGATCAGAAGCCTGTGCCTTCATGCGCATGCTAGCAAGCAAGTGCGAGGCCTATTTCACCCTCCTCAACGAGCAAAAGGCAATCCTGAAGGCCATGAGGCGCAAGAGCGCTTACTTCAGTTCCCACGTCAAGCTGACCTGCATGCTCACGCTTTCCGTCCCGGCCTCGATCGGCACCGGCGCGGCAGAAGCCATTGGCGCCGCGGCGCGCTTCTCGAAATAAGGCTGATAGCCGCCTTGCTCGCTGATGGTCACCACCGGCCCAAGCTCGGCGCCGGCGGCGTCGGCATAGAGTTTCGCCTTGGCGATGGCGTCCGCCATGGCGAGCTTCCGCGCCTCGTTCTCCACGCCCTCGCGGTCCGCCACGCCGAAAGCGATGCCGCCGATCGAGTTCGCCCCGAAGCCCACGATCTTGTCCAGCACCTCGCCGAGCTTGGAGATGTCGCGCAAGGTGATGAACACGGAATTGGTCACATGATAGCCGACGAGCTTGGCCGGCTTGCCGTCGTCGCGATCGTCGTAGCGCGGCTCGACCGAGAAATTCGTGGTTTGGATGTCCTTAGGCTCGATGCCGGATTGCTTCAGCTCCTCGATCACGCGCGTCATCGAAGCCGTGTTCTTGGCGAGCGCATCCTTGGCGATCGCAGCGTCGCTTTCCACCCCGGTCGAGATCGAGACGATGTCCGGCGCCAATTTCACCGTGCCGGTGCCGGAGAGCGAGATGGTCCGCTTTTGAGGCTCATCATCGGCGGCCAGGGCAGGGGCGAAAGCGCCAAGCGAGGAAAGGAGATAAAGCGCGATAAGCCCGGTCTTTTTGCTCAATGCCATGGGGGTCCTCGAGAGTGGGAAGCGGCTTCTGCCTGTTCGCATAGAGAGAAAGTCTGCTATGAGGCGGAAATTAGGAGGCGGGGCCGTGATTCCCGGCCTTTTCTCTATGTCCTGTGGGGCCCGTAGCTCAATTGGTTAGAGCCGGCGGCTCATAACCGTCTGGTTGGAGGTTCGAGCCCTCCCGGGCCCACCAATCCCAAACAATCCATTTGATTCAATTGATGTTTCTCGTCTCTCGCCCTCACCCTGGACTTGCAGGTGCAGGCCATAGCTGTTGCCTTGCTTGTAAGAGCGCGAAGGCCGACTTGTCAGAATCAGAAGTCATTATGATTGATGAGCAGGGTGTCCGCTTGTGACCCAAAGCGGACATTGCGAGAAAAGCACTCCGCGCTTGAACGCAAACGGGCGCTGACGAGCATCCTTCCGCACATCGCATCCCCCGATCGGAGGATGGTAGCCCTTTCGAGGCCGTGCTACCTTCGCGCGTACTCCGTCTGCTGACCGCAAAGCGTTGTTCGCCGCGGGAGGATGGGGGCCCGGAAGCGTCACTCGAACGCGGTCCCACCCTTCATCCGTCACTCATTAGGAGTCTAG
>DATBSU010000157.1:0-9066 GCA_036559585.1 Methyloceanibacter sp. | reverse complement strand
ACCTCAAATTACATATTCTGCGCTCGCAGATGCATCATGCGGGCGAACGGGTGATCGGCGATCTCGTGCTGATGCCCCAGACCCTTGACCCCGGCTGCCGCCACCGCATGATCGTTGTCGACCGAGCTGCCGGAGACCCCGATGGCCCCGATCAGCTCGCCGTCCTCGATGATCGGCAAGCCGCCCGGAAAGGTGATCAGGCCCTGGTTAGAAACTTCGATGCCGTAGAGCGGGCCGCCGGGTTGCGACAGCTTGCCGATCTCGCCCGACCCCATGGTGAAGAAGCAGGCGGTCTTCGCCTTCTTCATCGAGATATCGATCGAGCCGACCCAGGCGTCGTCCATGCGCATGAAGGCTTTGAGGTTGGCGCCGGAATCGACGATGGCGATGCACATTTTGGTCTTGAGCTTGATCGCTTCCTTCTGCGCGGCGGCAATTGCCTTTTCGGCTTTGTCCAGATCGATATGCATTCGAATATCCTTTCGGGGTTACGTTGTAAGTGGAGAAGGCGGCCCGAAGCCGCCTCCCCGTCAATAGACAGACTAATGGACTAGCGCTTCTTCAGGTCGCGCCAGCTCTTCTCAATCATGTCCACGCCGTAATGCTGCGCCGCCTTTTTGATATTGGCAAAAGCAAGCTCGCGGTCGTTGTCGGTCACGCCCTGCACTTGATCGAAGCGGGCGAGCGCGTTTCGCACATGATCGGCATCGGTCAGCGGCTCTTTCCTCTGCTTCGGAAACGCGAACACGCTTTCCGGCAGATCGCTCCGCGTCGAGAGATCGCCATGCACAGTATCGGGTTGCCAGGTGGTTTGCATATCGTCGTTCTCCTTATTGCAACTCACTGAAATGAACCCATCCCTGCCCCAAAAGTTCAGCGTTTCTTCTTCTTGGCCCGCACGGCGCGTGGCGCGGTGCGG
This sequence comes from Methyloceanibacter sp., assembly GCA_036559585.1. Lineage (GTDB taxonomy): Bacteria > Pseudomonadota > Alphaproteobacteria > Rhizobiales > Methyloligellaceae > Methyloceanibacter. Next base: position 8,147 of record DATBSU010000157.1, on the reverse strand, counting down.
CCACCGAGATTTGGCACGTCCTCGCCGAGCGCCGTGGCGAGGTCGATCTGATGATCCTGCTCTTGCACCAGGATCTCGCGGATTTGCTCGGCCATGGCAAATTCGCCCAGCGCCTCACATTGCCTGATGCGGTCGCGGTAATTGATGATGGTCTCGTTCTCGTTATTGAGATCGAAGCGGAGCATATCGCGCGCCTTGTCGGAAACCTTGACCGGTTTTGGCGTGACTGTCGGCATTTTGCCGAGATAATCGATCTGCCGCGACAGCGTCAGCGCGTGTTCGAGCTCCTGATGCGCGTGCTCGACCAACTGGTCGGCGATGTTCATGTACTCTGCCCCCTTCAGCACCTGCGAATAGACCACATAGGCGATGATCGCCTGATATTCGCGAGCCAGATCCTCGTTCAGCAATTCCGCCAATTTGTCGCGCGTAATCTCTTGCCCAGCCATAAGGTTCCTCCTCAATTGTCACGGGAGAGCCCGGCAAAGGCCGGACTCCACACTTATAAAAAGTGGTCTTAGTGTAGCTTAAACATTGACGGCGTTGCACCTCATGGATAACGCGCCGAGTCCCTACAGAGTTCAGGCATAGAGTCGCGGAACTCGTAACGGAAGCTTCAACCCGGAAGCGAGGCTTTGTTGGAAATTCGCGTCACCAAAGACGGTCCATACCTGGTGTCGGACAATTTGCCGCTCGCCAAGGTGACCATCGGCGCCAATGAAGACGGCGAGTCGGTCCGCTATGAGTGGGGCAAGCCGTTCAAGCCACAGCGCCAATATGCGCTCTGCCGGTGCGGCCACAGCGGCAGCAAGCCTTATTGCGACGGCACCCACGCCAAGATCGGCTTTGAGGGCACCGAGACGGCGAGCCGGAAGCCCTATCGCGAGCAGGCGAAGCTCATCGAGGGGCCGGTGCTGTCGCTGACCGACGCGGAAAGCCTTTGCGCCTTCGCCCGCTTTTGTGACCCCAACGGACAAGTCTGGCGGCTGGTCGAGGAGACCGACCACGCCAAGGCCAAACAGGATTTTGTGCGCCAAACCTGCGATTGCCCTTCGGGACGTCTCGTCGCCTGGGACAACGAAACCGCAAAGTCGATCGAGCCAAAGCTCGAGCCATCACTCAGCCTGATCGAGGATCCAGTCGAGCAATGTTCCGGCCCGATTTGGGCCCGGGGCGGCATCCAAGTGATCGCGGCCGACGGCTTCCGCTACGAAATCCGCAACCGCGTCACGCTCTGCCGCTGCGGCGCCTCCAAGAATAAGCCGTTCTGCGACGGCACCCACGCCGCGATCAAATTCCGGGATGAGAGCTGAGGGAGTGGGCCGGTTTGAATGAGGCGGCGGCTGTCAGCGACTGGGGTACTGGCTCATTGCGAGCTTACGCCGCGCTGCGCGGGCGGGGTTTCTAGCCTCGCTGACCATATTTAAAAGTTCATCACTGCGTTTGCCTTCGGTATCGATCCCGAGACGCTTTAGCTCAATCCGAGCGTCGGCAACGAGCTGTTCAATTTTCGACAGGGAATTGTCCATGGCGCCAATATGCGCTCCTCGAGGTCGGGTTTCCAGCGTCGTTCGTGCCTTATTCCAATTGGCCCGGCGCCAGATTTAGCGCGGCAACTCGCTTCAACCCAAGGTTTAGGCTGGCCTTGAAAGGCCAGATTGAAAGGCTAGATTCCAAGGAGAACTGGCCGTTCTCACAACCTTTTGGCGTTCAGGTTAGAGACAGGAAGGGCGGGGTAAGGTGCCAAGCCTTGAGTAGGATCAAGGACGCATAGCCCGTTAAAGGGCAAGGCATTGAACGGATTTTTGGCCGCTTCTATGCGGCGCTTTGCACCTGAAAAGACCATGGCCCGGAGCCGTTTTTCGGGCTATGGGAAGGGCAAAGAAAACACGGAAACGCTGGGCACTTGGACATGGACTATCAGAGTTTTTTTCGTCGTCATCTGGATTCGCTTCACGCTGAAGGGCGCTACCGCATCTTCGCCGATCTGAAGCGCCGCCGGGGCTCGTACCCTATGGCTGAGCAGTTCACCAAGGACGGCGAGCGCGAGGTCACCGTCTGGTGCTCCAACGACTATCTCGGCATGAGCCAACACCCGGTGGTGATCGAGGCCATGCATGAGGCGGTCGATAGCGTCGGCGCCGGCTCTGGCGGCACGCGCAACATCTCCGGGACCACCCATTATCATGTCGAGCTCGAAGCTGAGCTTGCTTCGCTCCATGGCAAAGAAGCCGCTCTTCTCTTCACCTCTGCCTATAACGCCAACGACGCCACGCTCTCGACTTTGCAGCGGCTGATCCCGGGTCTCGTGATCTTCTCCGACACGAAGAACCACGCCTCGATGATCCAAGGCATCCTGCGCGGCGGCGGGGAGAAGCATGTCTTCCGTCATAACGATCTTGAAGATCTAGAGGCGAAACTGAAATCCGTCCCCGCCGATGCGCCGAAGCTGATCGCGTTTGAGAGCGTCTATTCGATGGACGGCCATATCGCGCCTGTCGCGGCGATTTGCGACCTCGCCGAGAGATACGGCGCGCTGACCTATATCGACGAAGTCCACGCCGTCGGCCTCTATGGCTCGCACGGCGGTGGCATCGCCGAGCGTGACTGCGTGGCGCACCGCATCGACATCTTCAACGGCACGCTGGCCAAGGGCTTCGGCGTCATGGGCGGTTATATCGCCGCGAGCCAGGATATTATCGACGCTATTCGCTCGTTCGCGCCGGGCTTCATCTTCACCACCTCGCTTGCACCGGTGATCGCGGCGGGTGCGCTGGCCAGCATCCGCCATTTGAAGACCAGCGAGTTCGAGCGTGCGCGGCTTCGCGAGCGAGTGCGCACGCTGAAGGGGAAACTCGCCGATGCGCGGCTGCCGGTGATGGACAATCCGAGCCACATCGTGCCCGTCATGGTCGGCGATCCGGTGCACTGCAAAGCCGTCACCGACATGCTGCTCGAGCATTACGGTATCTATGTGCAGCCGATCAACTACCCGACCGTGTCGCGCGGTACCGAGCGCATGCGTCTCACGCCCTCGCCTGTGCATAGTGACGCGCAGATGAATGCGCTGGTCGACGCGTTGCAGGCGCTGTGGGCACGCTGCCCCGTCGCCAACGGCACATATGTGAGGCTTGCGGCGGAGTAGACTGCCGACGCCACGGGCGCCCATGCACTCCAAAACGCGACGCATCGCCGCCAGCGCCCTAGCCCCCCTGCCTATCGCGATTTTCGTGTTGCTCTGCATCTGGAGCGACCACGGCTCGACCGAGGAGCCGCCGCAGGCCGCGATCGACGCCGCCACTTCCGCAGCCACCCCTGAGCCCGAGAAGGTCGTGATCGGCGCCTATATCAACGACATCCAGGAGCTCGACTTCAAAACCAACTCCTATGCCGTCGATCTCTATGTCTGGTTCCGCTGGAAGCCGGAAGAAGGCGTCGACCCCTCCAAATCGATGGAGTTCATGAACCGCTACGATCCGGACAATCACGTCCGCACCGAGCTCTACGAAGAGCCGAAGAAGATGCCGGACGGCAGCCTCTACTCCATCATCCGGAACCAAGGTCGTTTCTCGACAAAATTTCCGCTCGAGCACTACCCGTTCGACACCCAGTCGCTCTCCGTGGAAATGGAGGACACCATCTCCGGCATCGACAAGCAGGTCTATGTCCCCGACCCCAATGGCACCATCACCATCAACCCCGACATCACGCTGCCAGGCTTCAGAGTGGGCGCGCCGGTGATGCATATCGCCGCCAACACCTACCCCACCGATTTCGGCGATCTCACCGAACCCGACACCAGCCCCTACTCGCGCGTGGCCCTATCGGTGCCGGTAACGCGTCCGATCCTCGCCATGACCATCAAGACCTTCGTGCCGATCGCGCTGATCGTGGTCTGCGCCGCGCTGGTCTTCTTTGTGCGCCCGCACTATGTCGAGGGCCGCATGGGGCTCGGCATCACAGCGCTGCTGACCCTCGTTGCACTTCAGCTCACCTCCGGCGCTTCGCTGCCAGAGGTCGACTATCTGATGATGCTGGATAAGATTTATCTGCTCGCCTACTTCTTCATCATCATCTCGCTCGCCCATGTCGTCGCCACCTCATGGCGAAGCGCCGACCCGAAAGCCGAAGCCTCGATCTCCAGCGGCGACCGTATCTGGGTGACGGTGCTGCTCGGCAGCTACATTTTGGCGAATATCATAATCTTCGCATCGACCCTGCACGCGGTGTAACGCGCTCAAGCAGCAAAGCGGTAGCGCATATAAAAGATTACGCCGCCTTCGCCGCCCTCTTGCCGGCAGCGTCAAGCTGGGCAAACTCCTCGTCGCTCAACTCGATATTGACCGAGGCGACATTCTCTTCGAGATGCTTGACCTTTGACGTGCCTGGGATCGGCAGCATCACCGGACTCCGCTTCAGCACCCAGGCGAGCGCGATCTGGCTCGGGGTAGCGCGGTGCCTGCCTGCGATCGTGTCGAGAATAGTGCCGCGCTTGGCCAGATCGCCGGCGGCCAGCGGGTACCACGGAATGAATCCGATACCGTTCGCCTCGCAATAATTCAGCACCTCTTCGCTGCCGCGATCGGTGAGATTATAGCGGTTCTGTACCGTCGCCACCGGGAACTGCCTCCGCGCCATCTCGATATCGGCGATCGAGACCTCGCTTAACCCCGCCTGCCGGATCACGCCGTCATCGATCATCTGCTTGATAGCGCCGAACTGCTCGTCGGCCGGCACTTTCGGATCGATGCGATGCAATTGCCAAAGCCCGATCTGCTCGACGCCGAGCTTCTGGCAACTCTTCACCGCCTGATCGCGTAAGCGTTTCGCATCACCGTTCATCTTCCACACGCCTGGCCCCGGCCTCTCGAACCCGCCTTTGGTCGCGATCAGAAGCCCGTCATAGGGATAGAGAACTTCGCGGATCAGCTCCTCGGAGACGTCGGGCCCGTAGGAATCCGCCGTATCAATGAAATTGATGCCGAGCTCCGGCACACGCTTCAGCGTGGCGACCGCCTCGTCGCGGTCCTCCGGCGGGCCGAAGATGCCCTTGCCGGTGATGCGCATGGCACCGAAGCCGAGCCGATTGACCTCGACCACGCTGCCGATCTTAAACGATCCGGATTTTCTCGCATCGAGCTCCGGATCGATTTTCTTCGTAACCGATTTGCTCATGACCCGCTTTTTATGCCTCCAGTTGCGCACGAAATTTAGTACCAGCGCGCCGGCTGAAGTGGCTCGGTCCGCTCCGAATAGGCCCTCGCGCCTCGCTGATGCTTGTAATACTGCACGCGAGACCGGCGTGCCTTCTTGGCGCGGAACGATGCGCGCAAGCGCTGCACCCCGAGCCAGGCGAAAAACACGGAAGCGGCGATAAACGCCAATCCAAAGCCCACAATAATCATGGCAGATTCCTCCTCTGCCCCGAATATGGGTAGACGCCCGAGGCCGCGTCGAGTTCCATGGTCAATATGCCGCGAAATATGGGCAATTTGGCAAACCCAGTTTTCTTGGGAAATTGGCGCATGGCTGAATTTTATGCAGCGAAATACATCGCGAGCCAGATCGTCGGCGGCGCAGCGCGGGTGAAAGTGACGCGATGGCGGCAATGTGGCGGTAACAAAATATAGTCGCCTTCACCGAGCTCCCGGTCCTCATCCTCGCCCTCGATGCGGAGCCGCGCCGCGCCGGAAACCAGCAACACGAACTCGGCCTCCCCGGCATCGTACCATTCGCCTTCAGGCGTAATCTGCCCGGTCGAAACGATCCGCTCGATGCGCAAGTTTTTCTGCTCGATCAGCGTATCGAATGTCTCGCTGGCTGCGATGCCAGACGGCAGCCCGTCGCCCAAATTCCCGGAACTGATCATGATCGAGTGTAACACGACGCTTAGCGCCAGTGACGGCCGCCATTTCACGCATCGGGTGCACGCTATGCATGGCCGCATCCTGATCCAGCGCGGCCTCGAGCTCCAAAGGATCGATCACCGCCATCTCAACACCAGACCCGGAAGGCCCCGGCACAAAGATGAAGGTCGCGACCCGGCGATAGGCCAAAAACGACAGCTCTTCGAGCTGCTCTTCGTCCGTCACCACCCGGTAATCGCCGAGCGGCAGCTGACGATCGACGCCCTTCAGGTGGAAGGATCGATGGAAGCTGACAATCTTATCGGTCGTCCGCATCGTCATCTTGGATCGCCATCAAACACGAGGGACGGATGAGTCAGGTCGCGGTGGCTGTTGGGACGTTTGACCGGCCTGTTTCGCTCTTCGCGCGCCATAGTCAAGATCTCGTCGGAGCGTTTGCCCTCCGTGTCGATCCCGACCCGCTTCAGTTCAGCCTTGGCATCTTCCACAAGCAGACCGATTTTCGGCAACGGAAGTTTGGAACTGTCGTCGACTGTCATCCGCATGGCATCAATTGCTCCTTTCGGCTACGCTCCGGCTTGGTGATTTTCACTTGTTAGCCTCCTCAGCGTGGCGTTGCCCTCGATGAGCACCATCTCGTTGTGGCCAGCGCGAAGCAACACGGCCCGTCTCCACGAGCGCACGGGTTTCTCTCTTGAGAGGCCATCATTGTTATCGTCGCCGATGTCTGAGATGTAGATCGTCTCCATTGGTCAGCTCGCTCTAGCCAAATCGAATCGGCTGCAAAGTTTCTCTGTGATTTCCCAGATTCTGTGCCGGCACTCGGGTTGAATCCGCGATCCATCACGCTCCACGGCGACATGCCAGAGCCTGCCAACCCCATGCGAGATGACAATAGCGCCGACGGCTCGGCATGCCGGATCCTTGCGAAGCTCGGTCATAAACAGGCCCTCGAGCTCGGCACGCGTCTTTGTCGGTTTCTTGGGCATCCCACAAACCTCTCTCTTTAGTGCGCTCTCCCGCGTTAGTGCGCTCTCACACCCGCGCCATCCTCGCCACGCGCCATTTGCGACTTGATCGGCGCGGCCGCATCTGCCGCCACTTTGGTCGAGAGCGCGCGAACTTCCTCGGCCTGCGCCGTCAACACGCCGAACTGCTTCCGCCAAAACGCAGTCTGCAACTCCACGATGTCGGTGAGGTTCTTGGCCTTTGCCAGGCTCGAAGCCAGGTCGAAGCTCGATTCGACGTTGCGCCGGGCGATGTCGACGATCTTGCGGTTGAACGCGGCGGCACCTTGGCCGGCAGCGTCGAACGACCTCTCGAACGTCGTCAACGAGGCATCGAAAGCATCCTTGGAGCGGTCATAGGCCTCGCGGCTCTGCGCCACGTTCTTCTCGGCGAGGGCGCGCACGCCCTCAGGCACGGCGGTATCGAGACCGAGGTGACCGAGCTGATCGGTCATATTGCGATAGGCGGAGCGGATCTGGTCGGCGGCGGCAGTTTGGGAATTCTGGATCGTTGTCATGAAATGCCTCTTGGGGTTAAAGCGCAGGCGAATTTTCGCAGGCTGGAAAGCCGCGGTTCTCGAGCGCGAATAGTGCTCGGCGTGCTGAGATGTCGGAAAAGGGGGCGCGCACGGAGTTGGCGCGGTAGTCTTCACCGTCAGCGCCTTCAACGGCGTGCCAGTGCAGCAACCATGCGCCTTGCACAAATTTAAAGCAAGCGCCGTGAGTGATGCCGTTGTCGCACCTGGACAAAGCGATGCGATTCCTCGCCTGCCGCGCCTCGGTCACGCCATTGCGCGTGCTAGATTGGGAGCATGGTAGAAGCGGAACCATCGCAAGCGCGCCTGAAGCGCCGCCTCGATCTGGTGCGAGCGCATGTCGATTGCGAGAACAGCCACGATTTCGACGGCATCCTCAAAACGTTCGGAACTGCTGTGGCCTATGAGGACCAGGCCTGGCGCGAGCGATATCCCGGATCGGACGGCATCCGCACCTATTACCAAGAGTTCTTGCAGGCTTGCGACGATCTCCGCATAGATGTGCACGAAGAGCATGTCTGCGTGGACACGATCGTTCTGGAGGTCACCATCAGCGGCACCCATACCGGTTCGTGGCACGGACTGCTCGCCACCGGTCGGCGCTTCAAAATTCCGCTCTGCGGCGTCTACACCTTCGACGACCATGACCGCCTCGCCGGCGAGCGCATCTACTACGACCGCGCCACCGTGTTTGCGCAGCTTGGCATATTTCACGAGCCGGTGGGCCTGCTGGGCAA
>DATBSU010000156.1:0-23296 GCA_036559585.1 Methyloceanibacter sp. | reverse complement strand
GCACCCGAAAAAGATGTCGACCTTTGGCTCGAAGCGGCTGCGGTCGTCCGCAAGTCGCGGCCGGACGTTTGCTTTGTCCTCGCTGGCTATGGTCACGACAATTCTGCCGCGCAAATATGGGAGAAAGCCGCACAACTCGGCCTGGCATCGCGTTTCGTCATGCCGGGCATGGTGACCGATCCCGGACTGGTCTATGGAGCGCTCGATGTCATGCTGCTGACATCGCGCCACGAGAATGTTCCGAACGTGATGATCGAAGCGCAGGCGGCTGGCCTTCCGGTGGTGGGTCCTGATGTGGGCGGCATAGCAGAGGCTATGCTCAACGGAAGCACCGGGTTGTTGGTGCAGAATCGATCGGCCATTTCGCTCGCGGCGGCAACGCTCTGGGTTTTGGACAATCACGGCTGGCGCAAGCAAGCCGCTATCGACGGGCCCGGCTTCGTGGCGCAACGCTTTGGTCAGGAGAGTATGATCCGGAAGACCGTCGCGGCCTACGGCTGACTTTCCCGAGATGCGTCGAGCGGCGCTTGCCGCTGCGGCGCCTGAGGCCCTAGGTCGGCGAGGCTCGATGGCCTACTATCCTGACAATGAGCAGCATCATGGACGAGCCATTTGATATTCCGGCGTCGATCATCGAATCCGGCATTGCCGACGTGCCGTTGAATCGCGTCGTGGAGGTCGCCCTGCAGCGCGTGCTCGACGCCGGCGTGCCGCTGGACCGCATGAATGTCGGCTTCCGTATCTTGCATCCTTTGTTCGACGGGATGAGCATCACTTGGACGCGCGAGAGCGGCGCCGAGGTGAGTTATGCGGCGCTTGTCGACAAGGAGGGCTCGGATTTCCGCGTGAGCCCGTTCTACATGATGCTGACCGGGGGAAACACCGAGTGGCGGCTCAGGCTCGATCGCGATGCCGCCGCCGAGCGCTTTCCGCTACTCACGCAGCTCAAGGAGAAAGGTTTTACCGATTATCTGGCGCTGATCGTGGCCTTCGGCGGCGCGCCGCTGCACGTGCGTTCATATGACGGGCTTGCCACCTCATGGTCGACGCGCTCGCCGCAAGGGTTCTCGGACGACGATGTCGCCATCATGCGGGGCGTGCTCGCGCCTCTCGCTTTGGTATTCCGGCTTGCCATCAAGGATCAAATCACCAAGAACGCGCTCAACACCTTTCATGGGCCCATGGTCGGTGGCCGCATCCTGTCGGGCACGATCAAGCGCGGCGACGGCGAGCGGCTCGACGCCGCCCTCTGGTACAGCGATCTCAGGAACTCGACGGGTCTTGCCGACGAACTCCCAGTCGATGCTTTTCTTGAGCTGCTTAACAGCTATTTCGATTGCGCCGCAGGCGCGGTGATGGAGCAGGGTGGCCAGGTGCTCGACATCATCGGCGACGCCATCTTGGCGTTTTTTCCGACCCGCGACGGCGACGATGCGAGCGAGGCTTGTGCGTTAGCGCTTGAGGCCGCAGTCGGCGCGCGTGGCAGGCTGTCGACGCTCAGGCGCGAGGGAAGCGCTAGAACCGGCGATATTGAATTCGGCATTGGCGTGCATTTCGGCGATGTTGTGTTCGGCAATGCCGGCACTCCCGAACGGCTCAAATTTGGCGTGCTCGGCCGGGCGGTGAACGAAGTTGCGCGCACGGCGGACATGTCGAAGAAGCTGAAGCGGCCCGTGGTGGTCAGCCATGAGGTGGCGAAGCGCTCGTCGCTCACGCTCGCCGATCTTGGTCTGCACAAGCTCCGCGGCATTCCGACCGCGCGCCGGCTCTGGGCGATGGAGGTTGAGTGAAGGCGTGCGAACCTAGTTGGCAAATCGCTCTCGCGCTCGGGCGCGAGCCTTTGCCGCCTCAATCTCCCGGTCGCGCGCCGGGGCTGTCGTGTGCAGCGCACTGAGGAGGCGGCGCGTCGAGCCGGTAATCTCGGTGACGGCGCGCTCGAAGGCCGCGACATTCGCTAGCGACGGCTTGTTTGAGCCGGACACCTTGCGCACGAACTGCAGCGCGGCGGCCTGGATCTCATCCTCGTTCGCCGGCGGCTCGAAATTGAACAGGGTGCGGATGTTGCGGCACATGATTTGCCTCCTCTCGAACTTGATCGGTGCCAGAATAATAAGAACGGATGGGGCGAGAGAAGACCTAGCAGGCCTGTTTCTGCCTACTGCCTCAATCGCGTTAAGGTTGCAAAGTGTGGCGGTTGGGGGAGTTTCGCGTGCAGACCGTCTTCGCGCGTATTGTTGTCCTGGCCATCGCGGCGATATCGTTCGATGGGTGCGGTGGAGGTGGCGCGCTGCCTCCGCTCTCCACAACGGCCTCTGCCTCACCAAGCTCGGGCGAGTGGCAGATTACGAAGTCAGTCGATAGTGTGACCGGCCAGAAGTCGGTCAACAGCAAGCTGCTGAGCGACCTCTCGGGCATCTCCTCCGCAAACAAAGGAATTTCAAGGAGCAGGTAGCGCTCGTCTCCGACCTCGCCATCTTCATTCTGATTGCTGTGTTTGTCGGCGTCCGCGGATAGTTTCTTCAACCGTCGGAGGTTTTCGCCGCCGTCAAACTTCCGGCGAATCCAACCACAACAAAGAGAATATTCGCCATCGGCGACCATTCGACCTTGCCTTGAAGGAAGGCCATGGCCGCGACGAACAAGACGAGCGCGAGCAGCAACGCTGTCGTGCTGTACCTGCCAAAGCCCGGGGTCTTGGTGCTGAAAATACCGACAATGGCGGCAGCAAAAACCAGTACCCCGAGCGGTATATAGTCCTGGGCCTGCATGGCGCCATATGGATTCCCTCAATAAGACGAGAAGCCACTCGACGATGTAAGATGGCGTGACCCGGTACTAGCGCCATTCAATAGCAAACGAGAATTAGAGCGGTTTTGGTTCCGAAGTCGTCTGACGAAAATGAGATAGTCCGTCTCACGGCGGCGCGTGTTATTGGCTATAGTCAGCTCTCACGCAACCACGCTGGAAACCCAATGAGCAAAGTCACTTACGAGATCATTCGTCACGAAGAAGGTTGGGCCTATAAAGCCCGCGGCACGATCTCCGAGACATTTCCGAGTCACGACGCCGCGCTTCAGGCGGCGCGGATTGCGGCGGGCGAGCAGAAGGTGCCGGGCGAGACCGTCGGCATCCAATACGAGACCGCGAACGGCGTCTGGCATGAGGAAGTCGACTCCGGCACGGACCGGCCGACGACCGCCGTCAAAGATAAGGCTTAGCCTGGCTTACTGATCGCCGGCAGGGGCTGCTGGCGCGGGGGCCGCAGGAGCAGGCGTTGCCGCTGCGGGCGGGTTGGCGGCGGGCGGATTGGCTTTCATTATCTGGTCACGAAGCTTTTGCTGCTGCTCGGCGATAACTTTTGGGTCCGTTGCAGGTCCGGCATTGGCCTTGGCGAAGCCGCCGAGCGGCAGAGGAACGGCGAGCAGTGAACCGTCCAGCCGCAGCGCCTTCACCATCAGGGATTGGCCCTTCTGCATCTTTTCGACGATGGCGGGTGTGGCGTCGAAGTCAGCAAGACATCCCGCGGGCAAGCAAGTCAGATACGGACCAACCATCGGTTGGTCTTGATCAAAGGTCAGTTGCACGCCCTTCTGATCGAGCATGGCGAGGGGCAAGGTGATACGGAGGGTTTTCTTCTCGACGCCTTGTTGCTCGATGATGCCGGCGCCGGCGAGGAACTGGCCGGTCTGGGCGCGCGCTTCCATCAGTGTGAGGCAGGTCGGGGTGGCGCCTTGCGATTCTGGGGCGCAGAGCTTGTTCCACGGCGTATAGAGCGGGGCCGGTGCCGGCTTGGCCGTCGCTGCAGGTTTCTGGGTAGGTGCCGGCTTGGGCTGGGGGGCGGCATCTTGGGCCCGGGCGTCGCCAGCCAACAAGGCAATGCCAAGCGCGGCCAAGAGCAACACCCGGTATTCGATACGCTTGTCTTCCATAACCCTCTTTCCCCTATGTCTCGGGCATCCAGCCCTTCGTGCCATTCCCGGCGATGCAGGTTCATACTGGTATTGGCGTGAAACTGGAACCCCATCGTCGCGTTGTTTTTGCCGCATGATTGCGGCTGAGGTAGCCCCGAAATCGCGATATGCTCTAGAGGCGATTATGGGTTTTTTGGTGACAGGAGTGGGTTTGGCGGATCTCGGCACAGGCGACAGGCGGCTTCGCTCGAGCGTGCTGTTTGCAGTAACGGCGCATTGCCTCTTCCTCATTTTCCTGACGGTCTTCTTGTTCAATCACGCCAATCCCAACGGCGACGGGATGGAGATGGTCGCCGTGGGAGCGGCCTTCATGTTCATTTTCCTGCCGCTCAGCCTGCCGGCTTTCGTTCTCGCCAAAGACGGTAGAGCACTCATCATTGCGGCCATCCTGGCCGGCCTCGCCTCGGTTGCTTATTTCGCATTCTGGCTGGAAATTCTCGATGAGCTTCATCTCTCCTGACGATGGCACGAGGCGGAGCCGGAGCGCTTGGCGGACCACAATTCTCGCCATGTCGATCTTGTCGGCGACACCAGCGCTGAGTGAAGACGTAGAGAGGAAGGTCGATGGCGGGGTCGATGCGGTGGCCTTGGCGGCGGCAGGCCCGAAACCCTTTGTCGATATTGTCTGCCCGCTAATGCAGAAAGAGGCGGCTTCGATGAAGCTGCCGCCGATGTTCTTCGTGCGGCTGATCTGGAAAGAGAGTCGGTTCAATCCGAGCGCCGTCAGCCCGAAGGGTGCGCAAGGCATCGCTCAGTTCATGCCGCAAACGGCCGATGAGCGGGGATTGGATGATCCGTTCGAGCCGAAGGCTGCGATCGCGCATTCGGCGAGCCTCCTGTCCGATCTCCGCGACGAGTTTGGCAATGTCGGGCTCGCGGCCGCGGCCTATAACGCCGGCGCCGAGCGCGTGCGTGATTGGCTCGCCGGACGCTCGCATCTGCCTCTGGAGACGCTCGACTATGTCCAGTTCGTGACGGGGCGCGCGGCGTCGGAATGGAAACTCGCCGAGACCACGCTTCCGGACTCGATCGGCGAGGGCGCGGGCGACGTGGTCGAGCAGTGCCGTCAGCTCGCGCCGCTCGTGGTGCGTGCGGTCTATGAGACGGAGCCGCTGACGGCGAGCGGCGCGTGGCGGCCTTGGGGCATTCAGGTGTCGACGGCTTTCTCCAAGGAGAAGGCGCTCTCTTGGTTCGGACGGCTCAAGCAGCTCCATGCTTCGGTGCTTGCGGATGCTGAGCCGTTCGTGCTGCCGGAGCGGAATTTGAGCCGTGGCCGGCGTTATCTCTACATGGTGCAGATCGGTGCCGAAAGTCGCGACGAGGCGACTAAACTCTGTGCCGCTCTCAGAAAGAATGGTGGCGCCTGCATCGTGCAGAAGAATTGAAAGTTGGAGGAGAGGGGGTCAGCCTGAGGCGGGAGGTGCGCGAGAGCAAGACTCGGATTGTGGTTCCACGCTGATGGCAGGGTCGCCCCCTCCATCGGTCAGACAAGCCGCCTGAGAACTCCCCAGCCCAATCACATCAGATGCTAACGCTCCGACCGGCGTCATGCCGCAGGCGGTCCGGCAAGAATGACTACAGCCGACACAGTCGTCCTTGTGCCCGGTTTGCTTCGGTAACGTCGCCCCAGGGCTAACGAGGCCGCGAGTCGTGCAAATGATGCCGCCGAGGCTCGTGGCGCCAAAGGCGTGACCGGCTATGGCGAAGGGACCGAGCAGGACCTGGAATAGCAGGGCCCAAACGGCGAAGAGCGACGCAATATCCTGCTGCCGTCGTAGCCAATTCATGCCCTAAGCCTCGATCTTGGCTTCCGAGATGGGAAGCTCTTGAAGACGATCATATTAGATACCGTCCGATTGTAGCCCATTTGAGGATTTGCGCATCTATCCAGCCTTGATCCAGCGCAAAGGAGCGGCGAAAGGTCCGAAACGCCTTGGTTGGCAAGGGGTCGCGGCTGGGTCTATGGTCGCTCGCGTGACCCTACGGGGCTCTGGGGACCGATCGATGCTCACGATCTACGAGGCAAAATCTGGGGCGCTGGTGCCGCAGAAAGGCAGCCCCCGGATCACCGAGGGCGCAATCTGGATCGATCTCCTCAACCCCACGCGGGAAGAAGAAGGGAAGATCGAGCGGGCGCTCAAGCTCGAGATTCCAACCCGCGAAGAGCAACAGGAGATCGAGGTCTCGAGCCGGCTCTATCAAGAGAACGGCGCGCACTTCATGACGGCAACGGTGCTCTATCAGGCCTATACGGGAGAGCCGACGACGACACACGTAACGTTCATCCTGGCCGGTCAGCGCTTGATCACGTTACGTTATGCGCAGCCTCGCGCCTTCTCGATTTTTGCGACTCGCTGCCGGCGGCCCGAAGTGAAGCTGAACAACGGTACCGCCGTCCTGATCGGGCTGATGGAGACGTTGATCGACCGGCTGGCGGATTCGATCGAGCGCATGCAGGGCGAAGTCGACACGCTGTCGCATTCGATCTTCGAAATGAGGGGCGGCTCGGTGTCGCGTCAACGTCGCTTCGACGTTTTGCTTAAAGCGATCGGGCGTCAGGGCGAGAACACTTCTCGCGCACGCGAAAGCGCACACTCCTTGGGGCGTCTGCTCACCTTTTTCGCTCATGCCGCGAACGAGCGGAAGGAAGACAAGCCGCTACAGGCACGCATCCGTACCGCGGCGCGGGACGTGCATTCGCTGACCGATCATGTCAGCTTCCTCGCCAACAAGATCGTGTTCCTGCTCGATGCCACACTCGGCATGATCAACATTCAACAAAACGACATCATCAAGATCTTCTCCATCGCCGCTGTTGTGTTCCTGCCACCGACGCTGGTCGCCTCGATCTACGGCATGAATTTTCACCATATGCCGGAACTCGATTGGCATTACGGTTACCCATTGGCGGTTCTGTTGATGATTGCGTCCGCCGTGCTGCCCTATCTATTTTTCAAGCGGAAAGGCTGGCTATAATTTCGGCTTGCCTCGCTGGTAATGTCTGGTCAGACTCTGTGGCAGGTGGTCGGGCGCGGGCAAAGCGTATGGAGACTGAATATGAGTCATTATTCTTATCTGCTTGGTGTCGCGGCCATCGGTCTTGGCATTGCAGCCGGCTCAGCGCAAGCGTCCGCCGCGCCTGCGCAAATTTTCCAGGTCGAGGCGAAGAGCAGCCTTGTGCAAACGGTCGGCTACTGGAAGCGTCGCCATTACTATCGCGACTATGACGGCGAGCATGTGCGGGCGCCGTTCGCGTCGGTCGATACCGGGCCAGGCACTCACGTCGAAGCACCGTTCGCCACGGTTCACACTGATGGCCGTGGCACCTATGTGCGGGCGCCTTTCGTCGATCTCTGGGTCCCGCGCTAGGCAGCGTAGTGCCAGGCGAGCGACGCGACTGCACTAATCGCGAGCGTCGCCACGATGCCTGCATGCATGCGGAAGAGCAGGAATGCGGCCAAGCAGGCGATCGCGACCGCTTCGATATTGAGGGTCGCGATCTCGGGGCGGGAGAGCTGCAGCGGACCGAGGGCGATTGGCTCGACGCTGCCGAAGAAGACGTGTAGGGCGAACCAGAGACTCAAATTCAGAATGACGCCGACCACGGCGGCGGTGACGCCGGCAAGCGCACCTGCGATCTTGGGACTTGATGTCAGCCGCTCGACGTAAGGCGCACCGACGAAGATCCAAAGAAAGCAAGGCGCGAAGGTCGCCCAAAGGGTGACGGCGGCGCCGAGCAGCCCGTAGCCAAGCTGTGGTTCGCCGCTATGGCGGAAGGCTGCGAGGAAGCCGACGAACTCGGTGACAAGGATCAGCGGGCCAGGCGTTGTCTCAGCGAGACCGAGACCATCGAGCATCTCGCCGGCGGTAAGCCAGTGATAGGTCTCAACCGCCTGCTGCGCCATGTAGGCCAGCACCGAATACGCGCCGCCAAACGTCACCACCGAGAGCTTGGAGAAGAAGATTGAAATGTCGGTCGTGACGTGATCGCGGCCGAGGATCAGGGCAAGGACTAGAAGCGGTCCAAGCCAGATCGCGAGCCACAGCGCCGCCGTGCGCAAGGTGCGTGAGAGAGGGACGGGTGGAGGTTCGAGCGATGTGGGCTCCATTGCGATTTGCGGGCTCTCAAAAAAGAATCCGGCGAGCGCCGCAGCCGCGATGATCAGTGGGAAAGGCAGGGCGAAGCAGAAGATGCCGATAAAGGCTGAGGCTGCAATCAGCCAATCGACCGGACGTCGCAACGACCGCTTCGCCACGCGGAGCAAAGCCTCGATGACGATTACGATTACCGCGGCCTTGATGCCGACGAAAGCCACCTCGACGAGAGGAAGCCGGCCGAAATAGGCGTAAGCCACACTCAAGGCGAGCACGACCAAGGCGCCCGGAAGAACGAACAGCAGGCCCGCGGCAAGTCCGCCGACCGTGCCGTGCAGGCGCCAACCGATATAGGTCGCGAGCTGCATGGCTTCAGGCCCGGGCAGCAGCATGCAGAAATTGAGCGCATTCAGATAGCGCTGTTCGTCGATCCATTTCCGCTCATCGACCAGTATGCGATGCATCAGCGCGATCTGCCCGGCAGGGCCGCCGAAGGAGAGCACGCCAATCTTTGCCCAGACGTGGAGCGCCTCGCGGAAGGTGGGTTGATGTGACGAATCAGAAGTGGGTTTTGCGTTAGGTCCCATGGCAGCTCACTCCGCATGTAACGGCTTGCATGTCAGGCGCAAGGCCTTACGGAGCGGCGCTTGGGCGAAAGCCTTACGGGGCGGCCGCGTTGGGCCCCGAGTCACTTTAGGACGAAATAACCGGGCGAGGCAACGGCGCCGGAAAATGCATGCGTTTCTTGCTGGCCTTATCGCTGGCGGCTGGCTCGCGTCGCCCTCCGCATGCTAAGCGAAGCCATGGAATCGATGCAGCTCGTCCAGGTGGTAGTGTTCCTCGCCGCCGCCGCCATCGGAGCGCCGCTGGGGCGCGCGCTCCGCATGGGCTCGGTGATCGGCTATCTGGCCGCCGGAATCGTGATTGGGCCGTTTGCGTTCGGCGCGTTCTACGGCCTGAATGACGTCGAGCATATTTTGAAGTTCGGCGAATTCGGCGTGGTGATGCTGCTGTTCGTGATCGGGCTTGAGCTTCGGCCGGTTCGGCTCTGGGGGCTGCGTTCATCGATCTTCGGTCTCGGCAGCTTGCAGCTCGTCACCACGAGTTTGGTGCTTGGCGCGATCGGGCTCGCGGCTGGGCTCAGCCTTACTCAAGCGCTGTTCGTGGGCTTGGCGCTGTCGCTGTCTTCGACTGCCTTCGCGCTTCAGGTACTCGAGGAACGCAACGAGCTCACCACCCGCCACGGGCGGCTCGCTTTCTCGGTGCTGCTGTTCCAGGACCTCGCCGCGATTCCGCTGATCGCCTTGGTGCCGCTCTTCGCCACCGGCGGCGAGAAGGCGAGCATGGACTTGCAGGCCGCAGGACTCGCGATTGTCACCATTCTCGGCGTCGTGGTCGTTGGCCGTTTTCTGCTGAGTCGGCTGTATCGTCTCGTGGCTGCGACCGGGGTTCGCGAGGCAATGACCGCGAGCGCGCTCCTCACCGTGGTCGGCGTAGCGCTCGTCATGGAGGCGGCGGGGCTGTCCGCCGCGCTCGGCGCCTTCATCGCCGGCGCGCTGCTCGCGGATAGCGAATATCGCCACCAGATCGAGGCCGACATCGCGCCCTTCGAGGGCCTGCTGCTCGGGCTCTTCTTCATCGCGGTCGGCATGTCGATCGACCTGACGCTCTTGCTAGCGAAGCCGTTGCTGCTGCTGGCCATCGTCGTTGGCCTTGTCGCGGTCAAAGCGACGCTGCTCTTTTTGCTCGGACGCTGGTGGGGCTTGAAGCGGGACGGCGCGGTGAGGCTCGGTCTCGTCATCAGTCAGGGCGGCGAGTTCGCCTTCGTGCTGTTTGCGGCCGGCGCGGTCGCGGGAGCGATTGGGTCAGACCTTGCCGGGCTGCTGACGCTAGCCGTGACCTTGTCGATGGCGGCGACACCGCTTCTGCTTCTCATCGATGACCGGGTGCGCAAGGCGCGCAAGGCCGAGGCGCCGCAATACGAGACGCCGCCGGGCGGAGACGGTCATGTCATCATCGCCGGCTTCGGACGGTTCGGTCAGATCGCCGCGCGTATTTTGCGCGCGCGTCGCATCCCCTTCACCGCGCTCGATTCGAACATCGCGCAAGTCGATTTCGTGAAGCGCTTCGGCGCCCAGATCTACTACGGCGACGCCGGGCGGCTCGACATCTTGCGGGCGGCGCAGGCCGACAAGGCGCGGGCCTTCGTGCTCGCCATCGACGATATGGAGAATTCGCTTCGGGTCGCCGAGATCGTGCGGCAGCACTTCCCGGATTTGCCGATCTATGCGCGCGCGAGAGACCGCACCCATGTGCATAAGTTGATGGATCTCGGGGTCACCATCATCGAGCGCGAGACGTTTCTTTCCGCGCTCGAGCTCTCGCGCCGACTGCTTCGCGGTCTCGGCTTAGGCTCCAAGGAAGTGAAGCGGCTGACCGACACGTTCAAGCGGCAGGACGAGAAGCGCCTCTACGAAGATTACACATATTACACCGATACCGAGAAAGTGCGTGCCAATGCGATGAATGCGGCGAACGAGCTGGAGCAGCTGTTCGACAAGGACATTCAAGAGATCGATGAGGAGATCGCGCGAGTGGACGCCGCGCGGCGCGACGGCTAGTCGACCGTCGCCGGCGCGCGGAGCGAGGCTTGTGTCGCTGCTTTCTGCACGGCCTTCTGCACCTTCTCGAAGGCACGGACCTCGATCTGGCGGATACGCTCGCGACTCACGCCGAATTCCTCGGAGAGCTGCTCGAGCGTCAACGGATCCTCGGCCAATCGCCGTGCCTCGAACACGCGCCGCTCGCGCTCGTTGAGACCTTCGAGCGCGTTGGTGAGCATTTCGTGCCGCTGGTCCTTCTCCTCGGACTCGGCGAGCCGGTCCTCCTGGTTCATGGTCTCATCGACCAGCCAGTCCATCCACTCGCCGCTCTCGGCATCGTTGCGCACCGGTGCGTTCAGCGATGAGTCGCCGGCCAGCCGCCGGTTCATGGAGATGACGTCCTCCTCGGTGACACCGAGCCTGGTCGCGATCTGCTTCACCTGATCGGGCCTGAGATCACCCTCTTCGAGCGCCTTCAGCTGACTCTTGATCTTGCGGAGGTTGAAGAAGAGCTTCTTCTGCGCCGCCGTGGTGCCCATCTTCACCAGGCTCCACGAGCGCAGGATGTATTCCTGGATCGCGGCCCTGATCCACCACATGGCATAGGTCGCAAGCCGGAAGCCCTTGTCGGGATCGAAGCGCTTCACCGCCTGCATCAAGCCGACATTACCTTCGGAGATGACCTCGCCGATGGGAAGGCCATAGCCGCGATAGCCCATGGCGATGCGCGCCACGAGACGGAGATGCGAGGTGACGAGCTGATGCGCGGCGTCGCGGTCGCCATGCTCGCGCCAACTCTTGGCGAGCATGTACTCCTGCTGGGGCTCCAGCATCGGGAACTGTCTGATCTCTTCGAGATAGCGCGTCAGTCCGCCATGCGCGCTGACACTCGGCAAGCTTTTCGCAGCCATGAGAGCAAGTCTCCTGTGGCCTCTACGGCCACATCTTATTCCAAACCAACACACCGCCCCCCGGCGCTTCACTCTATAAAGCGTTTGCTCTTAAGATTAAAGACTCCGGACCGATCACGGTTCCTTGAAGCCCTTAAGGATTTCAGCGAGTTCCTCAGGTAACTGACTATTAAATTCCAGTAAGGTGCCGGTCTTCGGATGGGTGAAGGCGAGGCGCGCGGCGTGCAGCGCCTGGCGATCGAGTTGCATAATTTTTGTGCGGAGCTTCTCGGGCAGATTGCGCGGCTTCGATTTGAAGCCTTGCGCATAGAGCGGATCGCCGATCACAGGCATACCGATATAAGCGAGATGCACGCGAACCTGATGCGTGCGCCCGGTCTCCAGCGTGCATTCGACCAGCGAGGCGATCGGGGGCTGGCCGCCGAAGGTTTCCAGCACGCGATAATGGGTGATGGCGTGGCGGCCATTATTGGGCAGCACCGCCATCTTGGTGCGGCTGGTGGGATGGCGGCCGATCGGTGCGTCGATGGTGCCGTGGGGGAGCGGCGGTGCGCCCCAGACCAGCGCAAGATAGGTGCGCTCGAGCGCGCCTTCGCGGCCATGATCGGCGAACTCAGCGGCGAGCGCGCGATGCGCCTGGTCGGTTTTGGCGACGACGAGGACGCCGCTGGTATCCTTATCGAGGCGATGCACGATGCCGGGGCGCGCGACGCCGCCGATGCCTGAGAGACTAGCCCCGCAATGGGCGATCAGCGCATTAACGAGGGTGCCACTCGAATGGCCTGCGCCCGGATGCACGACGAGGCCGGCCGGCTTGTCGATGACGATCAGCGATTCGTCCTCATAGAGAATGTTGAGCGGGATGATTTCGGCTT
This sequence comes from Methyloceanibacter sp., assembly GCA_036559585.1. GTDB lineage: Bacteria > Pseudomonadota > Alphaproteobacteria > Rhizobiales > Methyloligellaceae > Methyloceanibacter. The sequence continues at coordinate 10,841 of DATBSU010000156.1, read as the reverse complement.
CGGGCTCCGCAGGAACGGGCGGAGGGACGGTAACCTCGAATCGGTCGCCCAGTTTGACCCTGTATTTGGCGTCCACTATGGTCGCGGCGGCGCTTAAACGCACCTCACCCTGCTTGATCAGAGCCTGCACGCGGGTGCGGCTAAGCTCAGGCAGGCATTTGCTGAGAAAGACGTCGAGGCGCACGCCCTGATCGTTCTCGCTCGCTTCAGCGACGAGGCGGTCTTTAGAGGGTTCGGACGGCGCGGTCATGGGGTCCAAGGGTCGTGGCAAGGGTTAAAGCGCAAGACGACAAGCTGCCAGGGACCGTGTTCAGCGGGCGCCAGGTTCGCATCCTGAAGATCGCCGTGATCGTGATGGGGATCCTGCTCGTCGGCGGATTTGCCTTTGTGCTCGCCGCCATTGTCTATCAGGCCTCGCACCCGAAGCAAGACGTGGCCGCTCCATTCCCGGCGGCGAATATGGGTTCGGCACCGATCATCGAGCTGCCGGTGGGGCAGGGCGCCAGCCTCACTTCGATGTCTCTTGATGGCAACCGGCTCGCGCTCCATCTCAATGGTGGCGACGGGCCCGAGATCGTAGTCATCGACCTCGCAAGCGGCAAAATCGTCGCCCGGGTGCAGCTCAAGCCGCAATAAACCTTGATTGGGCTCGTACGCCCAAGCTATAGCTTTTGGCCTTGCTTGGCCGGAACGGACGCCCCGTTCGTCTAGTGGCCCAGGACGCTGGCCTCTCACGCCGGAAACAGGGGTTCGAAACCCCTACGGGGCGCCATTTTTTTCCGTGCCTTAAGCGGTCTGGCGCGCGGATGCCGCCAATTCCGGACAATTCACGGCAAGAATTCCCTCGAACCGGCAATTCTTGTCGCGCAAGAACCCTTCAGCTTGTCTAGCTTCAATGAGATGTCATGGACGCGGTCGCATTCTGGCTGCACTGCGCGGAACAGAGAGGCTGATCATGAATGACAACAGCAAGACCCGGGACAAAGACGTGGCCTCCAGCGCAACAATCCAACACATGAATGTCGCGACAGGACTGAGCTATGACGCGCTGGTCAGCGCCTTCGAGCAAGAGCTTGGACATCTCGACCCGACAATTAACAAGCGTCTCATCGAGCAGAAGACGGCGTGGTCCGACGTCGAGGAGACGATCAACAAAATCGGTGGCAAGCACGGATTGATGATCATCTTTCGTGCAGATCAGGGAAAGATCACGTCACTCTCGGGACAGGAGAAGCGCTGTTCGCTCTATCTCGTGGGCAATCCCGTCATTGCCAACAAGATCATCAGCATCGAGCCGGGCGCGAGTTTCTATGTGCCGTTCCGTGTCGCTCTGTACGAGGCTGGGGGTCCCGAAGGCGCGATCATTTCTTACGACCGCCCATCTTCCTTTCTCGCGACATTTGGCCGCCCGGAGTTGGTCGAGATCGGCTTGTCCTTGGATCGCAAGATCGACGGCGTCGCCGCAGCTCTCCGTTCTCGGTCCTGAGCTACGAGGAGAATGGTCATGCCTCGCCCACCCTTGCCGCCCTTTACCGAAGCGACTGCGATCGAGAAAGTCCGACTGGCCGAAGATGGGTGGAACAGCCGGGATCCCGCCAAGGTGGCGCTCGCCTACACGCCCGACAGCCATTGGCGCAACCGTGCCGAATTTCTGACGGGGCGCGATGCCATCGTGGCGTTCCTCACGCGGAAATGGACGCGCGAGCTCGATTATCGGCTGATCAAGGAGCTGTGGACATTCGCCGGCAACCGGATCGCGGTGCGCTTCGCCTATGAATATCACGACGACAGCTTCAACTGGTTCCGCGCCTATGGCAACGAGAACTGGGAATTCGATGCAGACGGCTTGATGCGCCGGCGCATCGCCAGCATCAACGAACAACCCATCACCGAGCAGGACCGCAAATTTCGCTGGCCATTGGGGCGCAGGCCCGACGACCATCCGGGGCTCCGCGATTGTGGCTTCTGAGACTCCGCGGGGTATTGCCGCAAGGGCGAACAACAACCGGCAATCTCGATAGAGCGGCTTTGGCTGAGCGCTCGGCCCAAAAGTAATCCCCGCCCGCTCATGAAGCGGACGGGGACTGAACCGACAGCTCGTCGGGGAAGCTAAGCTTCGCTAACAACTGCAACCGTTGGGATCACGCGTGGAGTAATAGTCGCAAGGCGTCCAGTAAGCATCGCTGGGCCCCGCTTTGGGCTCCCTCTCTTGCCGCCGCGTCCGACGCCCCCTGCGTGGCGGGAGATTAACGTAGGCCCGGCGCTGATCTTGCTTTCACAGTTTCAGCCGAGGCCGGCGTCGAAAGGGCTGTGACCAAAATCAGCGCGAGTAGAGTTTTGTTCACGATGCTCTCCCTAGCTTCGGTTACCTTCGTTGACGCGGCTCTTATTCGCAGCCGTTCGGGTCGTTGTCGGTTTGATATTTGCACGGTTTCCAATCGGGGTCGTTGACCTGGGCTGGCGCCTTCTCGACAGGATGCTCTTGGGCCGGAGCGGCCTGTTGATGCTCCGCCTCGAGCGCTTTCTCGGGCTCGGCGAAGGCAGGGGCCGCGAAGGCGGCGACAAGGGTTAGGGCGAGGATAGTTGTACGCATGACGCTCTCCGTAAATTGAGTGGCCTTTGGATCAATGCCAGCCAAAATCTGACTGGAACGATTGGGGGACCATAAAGGATGGGAAACTGCGGTTCGCTTAAGACGCTCGTTCAAATTGCAAGTTATTGGTGACAGTTTCGGTCCCTCTCACTGGCCCTAAGCCCAGAGTTGTCATGCTGCGATTCCCATGCTTACTTGGCGCGCTTTGAGAGGGGGCGGACCGCATGGCGATCACTGAAGCGCGCAAATCAGGCTCCGAGCGCGGCTCAACGGCGCGGTATGAGGATGTCGCTTGCCCCTTTTGCGGGCTGCTTTGCGACGATCTCAAGATCGAGCGGAAGGGCGATCAGCTCAAGGTTCTGAACACCGATTGCGTGCGGGCAGTGAGCGGATTCGAGCGGAACCTGCCTGCTTCGAGCCCGATGGTGCGGGGCAAGAAGGTCGGCCTCGACGAGGCAGTCGAGGCAGCGGCCGCTCTCGTCAGAAAGTCGAAGCTTCCCCTCTATGGCGGCTTGACGACCGATGTCGAGGGCATGCGTGCCGTGATGCAGCTCGCCGACCGCACTGGCGGCGTGGTCGACCATGTCTTGAGCGAGGTGCAATACCGCAATCTCAAAGTGCTGCAAACCAATGGCTGGATCACCTCAACGTTGACGGAGGTGCGCAACCGGGCCGATTTGATCATCATGGTTGGTGGCGACGTGCAAAAATTCAATCCGCGCTTCTATGAGCGCGTGGTGTCGCCGCCGGATTCGATGTTCGATCTGAAACCGGTGCGGCGAACGGTCGTGTTCCTGGGCAAGGCGCCGGATCTGTCCCTACTGAAAGGACCCCGGGTCGGCGAGATCGTCGTCCTTGACTGCGACCTGCCGAGGCTGCCTGAGCTGTTATCCGCGCTTCGCGCCCGGCTTCGCGGCGCGAAGGTGCACGAACTTGATATCCCAGGGATCACGCTTGCCGACGTCGAAGCGTTGGCCGAGCGCTGCAAGGCGGCAAAATACGGCGTGTTCGCCTGGGCGCCTCCAGGCCTTGATGTGCCGCATGCCGATATCATTGTGCAGCAGGTGGCGGAGATCACCAAGGATCTTACCGCGATCACGCGTTTCGCTGGTCTGCCGCTTGGGGGCAACGAAGGTGTGGTGACAGGTGCCGCGGTCTGCACGTGGTTGAGCGGCTCGCCGCCACGCGTGAGTTTCGCCAGCGGCCAGCCGGACTACGACCCCTATCTCTATTCGATCTCACGCATGCTTGCTTCGGGCGAGGGAGATCTCCTGATCTGGCTCGCGTCTTTCACGCCCGATCTGCTGCCGCCCAAGACCAAGTTACCGATCATTCTTCTCGGCACGCCCGCCGTGAAGCCGGCTCAAACCCCGGAAGTCTTCATCCCGGTGGGGACGCCCGGCGTCGATCATCGCGGATTGCTTGTCCGCTGCGATAGCGTCGTGTCCTTACCGCTCAAAGATCTCGGCCGTGCCGAGCTCCCCGTCGCGGCCGATGTGCTCGCGTCAATTGAATCTGCGCTTTAAGCCTGGAGCTCCACCCTCATGCTGACGAAGCTAACTGGCGGCAAGGTCTACGATCCGGCCCACAAGGTCAGCGGGGAGATCCGCGACATTTATGTCAGAGACGGCAAGATTGTCCCGCCTGAGCCAAATGCCAGGGCCGATCAGACCTATGACGTCAAGGGCAAGATCGTGATGGCGGGCGCGATCGACCCGCACACCCATATTGGCGGCGGCAAGGTGACGATCGCGCGGATGATGCTGACCGAGGACCATTACGGTACGGAGGTCCCGCGGACCGAGCTGACGCGGAGCGGTTCGGGGGACGCGGTGCCTTCGACGTTGCTCGCCGGCTATCGCTATGCCGAGATGGGCTACACCGCCGGGTTCGAGCCGGCCATGCTGCCGGCCAATGCGCGGCAGGCGCATATGGAGCTTGCCGATACGCCGATGCTCGACAAGGGCGCATTCGCCATGCTCGGCAGCGATGATTTCTTCTTACGCCAACTCGCGGCGAAACAGGAATTCGAGCGCATCAAGGATTATGTCGCCTGGACCATGCACGCCGCGCAGGCGATCGCGGTCAAGGTGGTGAACCCCGGCGGTATCAGCGATTTCAAATTCAATCAGCGCAAGCTCGATCTCGACGAGGAGCACATTTATTATCACATTACGCCGCGCGACATCATCGTGACGCTGGCGCGTGCGCTGCAGGAGCTCGGCGTCGTGCATCCACTGCACGTCCATGGCTGCAATCTCGGCGTGCCGGGCAATGTGGAGACGACGCTCGCGACCATCCGCGCCGCGGAAGGCCTGCCGCTCCATCTCACCCATATTCAGTTCCACAGCTATGGCACTGAGGGCGACCGGCATTTCTCGTCAGGTGCGCCGCGCATCCATGAGCTACTCAACAAGAACCCGAATATCTCGATCGATGTCGGGCAGGTAATGTTCGGCCAGACCTGCACTGCGTCCGGCGACAGCATGCGTCAATTCGCGATTTCAAAGAACGCCAGCCCGAAAAAGTCCGTTATCATGGACATCGAGTGCGACGCCGGCTGCGGCGTAGTGCCGATGCGCTATCGCGACAAAAGCTATGTCAATGCACTGCAATGGTGCATCGGGCTGGAGACGTTTCTCTTGATGGAAGATCCGTGGCGGATATTCCTCACCACCGACCATCCAAACGGCGCGCCGTTCTACACCTATCCCCACTTGATCCGGCTCCTGATGGACAAGGGCTTCCGCGACGACATGTTGCAGAAGATCAACCCGGATGCGGCTGCGATGAGCATTGTGGGGTCGCTGACGCGCGAATATTCTCTGGACGAAATCGCTATCATGACGCGGGCAGGGCCGGCGCGGAGTCTTGGCCTGAAGAATATCGGGCATTTGGGCACCGGCGCCTGCGCCGACATCACCGTCTATCGCGACAACGCCAACCGCGAGACGATGTTTGCCACGCCTGAACTCGTATTCAAGAATGGCGAGCTGGTCGTTCGCGACGGCAAAGTCATCAAAGTCGTGAATGGCGCGACCCATGTCGCGAGACCTGCCTACGACAAGTCCATCGAGACGTCGCTCAAGCATTATTTCGAGGACTACCACACCATGCGCATGGGGAACTTCGCCGTCAGCGACGACGAGATCGAGAATAACGGCAAAGGTGCGCTGATCGTGGAGCCGGGACGGGCGCGGGCCTCGTAGCGCATCGAGCCAACTTAAATTTCCGGAAGAATATCGCTAATTCGAACTCGGCCCGACCTTCGTTAGGCCCATTCCGCTCTCACCTCCCTAACCCTTGCGTCGGGACGGATGCCTGTTTGCCATGGCGCCCCGCGAAGGCGAGCCAATCATTCTCGCCCCTAGCATTTTTTTTGCCACGCTACCGCATTGCACAATGAGCGAACCTTCCGGCCTAGGACTTTTTCAACCGGACGCCGCGGTCGGGCAAATGATGGAGGCGCTATCATGCTGACCAAGTTTACACGTCAGGCCGAGGGCAACACGGAACCAATGGCGATCTACTATGTGAATAAGGCGGCTGGGACCGAGGTCTGCGGCCGCTACCAAGGCTACGCCGTGGTCGAAGTGCAGAAGACCACCAACTATCAGGGCGGCCTTTATATGCTGGCGGGTCGAGGAAGAGGGCGCTCTGGCATGGACGGCGAGTTGGGTGACGCCGTTTCAGGGCGCTTCGCTCGAGCGCGGAACATAATATCGGTTCGGAGTTTGAACCGATTCCTGTGGAAAAACGCCCCGGTAATGAGCCGCAATTGGCGGCTATTGCCCAAAATAATGCCAAAAATCTCGCACATGTTGCCAAGATGCTCTGGCGGTCGCATTATCGCGGCCTGAGACTTTACGGCAGTTGCGAATCGTTTTTGTGCGATGCAGCATAAACCTCGGCATGGGGTCAGAGAGCGATTTCGCAGTTTAAAACGTGATCTGCCCCGGAATGAACGGAGGTGATCATGCCGAATTGGCTGAAAGTCGCCGCGGGCGTGGCGCTCACCGTTTCCCTGATCGCTGTCGCGGGCATCCGCGCCTATTCCGATAAGCTCGGCCCGCTCGTGCAGGCGCATGGCACGACCTATTACAACGGCACCTACACGCCCGCGCCGGTCGCCTGCAAACCTGAGAGCACGATCGTCGCCTCGATCGATCAGGTCCACGCCAAGTACGACTACTACGCAGGGCCAGATCTCGCCGCCTTCGAGCGGCGGGCGCTGATCTTCGACGGACTTCCGCCGCTGAACGTCGAAAAGCTCTATGTGATCACCCGCGACGACAAGCTCCGCGATGGTGAGATGGTGTTGTTCATCGGCCTCAAAGCGGATTGCGTGAGCATCGTGTTCGGGTTCCCGGCGCGTGTCTACGACGACATCATCGGCAAGGCGCAGGGTTGATCGCAGCGCGGCCGTGCTAGGATCGTCCGGTGTTCCCTACCTTCGGATGATCAACTTGTCTTATCCCTCTTTGCCGGATGGCCAACTGCTCTACGCGATCGGCGACATTCACGGGCGGCTCGATCTGCTCGGCATGTTGCTCGCGATAACCGAGGCCGATGCCGCCCAGAGCCAAGCGACACGGAAGACGCTGGTTTTTCTCGGCGACTACATCGATCGCGGACCGGACAGTAGCGGCGTGATCGAGGTGTTGCTCGACGACCTGCCGAAAGATTTCGACGCGCATTTCCTCAAGGGCAATCACGAAGCGCTGCTGCTCAATTTTCTCGAGGACGCATCGTGCTTGCGTCACTGGCTCGTGAACGACGCCACGTCAACGATGCAGTCTTATGGCGTGGACGTGCATAGTCTCGAGCGCGAAGGCGCGCCGCCCGAGGCCTGGCGCGGGGCGTTCGCCGCTGCACTTCCCGAATCGCATCGACATTTCTTCCAGTCGCTCGCGCTGATGACGAGCTTCGGCGACTATCTCTTCGTACATGCGGGTTTGCGTCCCGGTGTCCCGATCGAAACACAGGACGAGCGGGATCTAATCTGGATCCGGCGCGAGTTCCTCGAGAGCGGGGAGGATTTCGGCAAATTCATCGTGCATGGCCACACGCCGGTATCGTTGCCGGAGGTGAGGTCAAACCGCATCGATATTGATACCGGTGCGGTGTTCAGCGGCAGGCTCACGGCGCTACGGCTCGAGGGCAGCCGGCGGAGCTTCCTGCATAGTTGAGGAGTAGAGTAGTCTACGCGTCGGAAGCTTCGGCGGGGATGCCACGCAAGCGCTCGCTCAAGCTTTGGCCGAGGCTCTTCGTACCACGCCGCTTGGCGCGTCTTGCCGCCAATCGCCGGGCGAGGGGACCCTTGGGAGGGCTGTCATTGTCCTCGTCGTCCGAGGCCGCTTGCGCGACCTCGTCTTCGTGCGCGACCTCGTCTTCGCGGGCGGGCTCGGCCTCGTGGGCGACCCCATCCGGAGCCGCGTCTTCATCCTCATGATGCGCTTCGCCGTTGGTCGGCTCAGGCTCGGAGGTTTGGTGCCCGCCTTCTTCGTATGACCCTGCGAAGCCATCCTCTATATGAGGCTCGCCGCGTTCCGCCTCCGGCTCATCCAGCCGGGCATCGACGGTAACTTCCTCGGCCACGGCCACGAAGGTCGGAGTCGATTCCGGATCGAGTGACGGCTCGAAGCTTTCGGATGGAAATTCAGGCTCCGGCTCGCGCTCGATACCATTGCCGTATGGGAAGTTGGGCTCTGGCGCCACAGGCTCGGATCGCTGAACGAAGGAGGCAACCGTCTCGGCAAGGTCCCGCACCTCGCGGAGCGGCGTCAACGCCTCGCTGATATGCGGCAAGTCCACGCCCTGACCCTTGGCGACGGCAAGGATTTGGGTGGCAAGCCGGTTCAGCTCCTGACGAAGCGCATCGTTTTCGTCCCGGTGGACCCGGTTCCGCTCGAGCTCTTCACGCAAGCGCGACAGCTCGGCGCTGAGAAGCTGAATCTCCTTCGCCTCGGATTTGCCAACGCGCAAGCGGCCCGTACCGGCTTCCAACGCCTTGCGCAATTGCGTGATGTCCGCCTTCTGCGTCTGCGCCGCGGCGCGCGTCGATTTCAGCGCCGCCGCCTGGCTCTCGGTAGTGCGGCGCAGCTCGGCATTTGTTGTTTCGAGTTCGGCGATGACGTCTTTGGCGGCTTTTAACCGGCTGTCCAAGTCGGGCAGCCGTTTCTTGATGGTCTGCTCAAGCACGCGGTTGGCATTGACGTTCTCTTCCATGGTCGCCTTGGCGGCGGCGAGATCGGCGTTGATCTCGGCGATCTTGACGCGGCGCTTATTGGCCTCGACCTGCTCGCGGATCGCCTTTTCCTTGGCCTTGTCCAAAGCCATCTCTACGCGGCGAAGTCTGATGGCATATTCGGCGCGAAGTTGGTCCTTGTCGGCCTGAATGTCGGCGATCGACATCGGCATGGTCGCTTCGAGCTTCTTGGTGGTCAGCCGCACGGCGCGATGCCAGAGCGGTGGCACGAGCAGCAGCGCCAACAGGCTCGCGGCAAGGAAGCCAAGCGCAACGTAGATGCCAATATCGATCATCGGTATCGCTACCAGTTTCCGCCTCTGGGGCGCGTCACAAGACCCGGCGTCGCGGGCAACAATAAGGCCGATGCGCGACGCCGTACTGCCGCTTTAAGCCCCCTCCGCCCGTCTCATTTAGCCCCAAACTAGAACGGATTCCAGGTGGGCTCGCGGGTATATTTCAGGTAGCCGATATTGGCTCCAAGCCTAAGGCCCACGCCGGAACGGATCGGCGCCAAGCTTACGTGGTCACGCGAGAGGAAGGTCACGCCGACGCCCCCGACCAAATAAGCCGAGCCTTCAAGCCCTCCATAAGTCTGAAAGATTTCTCCCGGCGAGCGCAGATCGTAGACCAGCACCATGGTTTTAGAGCCATCACCGCCGAAATCGTAGCCGAGCGAGGGGCCCTGCCAATAGACTTTGTAGTCGCCGGCATCGCGGGTATAGAGCGTGCCCTCGCCATAGCGGACGCCGGCGATGAAAGCGCCACCAGCTTCCTCGCCAAGAATGTAGCCGTTGGGGCGCCCCGCGCGCTGGAAAGTGTATTCGATGGCGCGGGCGAAACCGATCGAGACCTTGCCGAAGAAGCGGTGACCGGTCTCCAGCATCTCGTCCCGGGAGAAGGTGCCCTGGTCTTGGGCCTCCGGCGGCACATAGCGGTCGCCGGCCTGGCCTTGCGGCGCCGGCTCGTATGGCCTGCCCGGGCCGCCACTGTCCTCAGCCTGAGGAGAGGGCGGCGGCAAAGGCGCGCTCTCGACCCGCGGCGGCTGACCGTCATGGGGCTGCGGCGAGATAACAAGCGGCGCATCATTTGATTGTGCCGAAGCCGTGACCGGCAGAAACGGCAGTAACAAGGCCGCGAAGGCGGCCAAAATGGCTGGTCTGGTCATAAGCGTGCCCCCGCGAGTCCCACCCGGCTCGCTGATCTTGGCTAACAGGCCCTTATGATCGGCCGTAACTATTACCAAACTGTGGCTAGCGCCGGGGGTTGGGGGCTAAAAACACCCGAATAGCGTGGTCAAGGGGTCGCGCCCCAGGCGACAAAACCGCTATTGCGCAAAGCGGCGTGGGTCTTGCCATACACAAAGGGACCACGCTTCGCGTTGAACACGCGGCCTCCTGCGGCCCGGAGCACTGCGTCGCCGGCGGCGGTGTCCCATTCCATGGTGGGCCCGAGTCTCGGATAGACGTCTGCCTCGCCTCTGGCGACGAGGAGGAACTTCAAGGAGGACCCTGCATCGGAGCGGCTGGCGATCTTGTAACTGGCGAGGAATTTCTCGGTCTGGGCATCGAGATGCGAGCGGCTGACCACGGCCACTAGTCCGCCCGGGCCGGGCTTCCGCACGTGTATGGGTCGGCAGCTGAGGGTGCCGAAATCGGCGCCGCCCGCATTTGGGGCGAGCTCGGTTTCGACAGCCTTGCCTGGCTCAGGAGTGAGGGCGAGCACGTTTCGCGCCGGCGCGTAGACGAGACCGAAGCAGGGAACACCGTCCTCGATCAACGCCACGTTGACGGTGAAATCGGTAAGTTTCTTGATGAGCTCCTTGGTGCCGTCGAGCGGATCGACCAAGAAGAAGCGGCGTGGCAGCGTCCTCGACCTATCTCCGGCATCTTCCTCGGAGACGACTGGAATATCCGACGCTAGCTGCTGGAGCGCGTCGAGGAGGATCGCCTGGGAGTCGTGATCCGCTGCGGTCACTGGACTTTGATCGTCCTTCAGCGT
>DATBSU010000155.1:0-5718 GCA_036559585.1 Methyloceanibacter sp. | reverse complement strand
ATGAACGCCATGTCTTCGGATTTCAACGATCGGCCCGCAGTCGCGAGCCGCGCCTATGATGTGAATCGCGATGGTTTCGTCATCGCCGGAGGCGCCGGGGTCGTCGTGCTAGAAGAGCTTGAGCATGCTAAAGCGCGCGGTGCAAAGATCTATGCCGAACTTGCCGGCTACGGTGCGACTTCTGACGGCTATGACATGGTGGCCCCGTCAGGGGAGGGCGCGACGCGCTGCATGCGCATGGCCATGTCCAATCTCAATGGACAGAAGATCGACTACATCAATCCGCACGCTACCTCGACCCCGATCGGGGACCTCAAGGAGATCGAGGCCATTCGTGAAGTGTTCGGCGACAACGCACCTCAGATCAGCGCCACGAAATCGCTGACCGGCCATTCGCTAGGCGCCGCCGGCGTGCATGAATCGATCTATTCGCTCTTGATGATGCATAACGGCTTCATCTGCGAATCCGCGAATATCGAGACCATAGATCCGGAGGTTGCCGATATGCCGATTGCGCGCAAGCGGATCGACAATGTCGATCTGAATTGCGTCATGTCCAATAGTTTCGGTTTTGGCGGTACCAACGCTACGCTCGTCTTCCGTCGCCATGATCGCTGAGTGGGGAACAGCGCATGAGTTTCTTAACCCCCAAGCATTAGGTCAATTGTCATGACAACAACAAAAAACATCGCGACCCCGGGACCCATCATGGCCGGGAAGAGGGGCCTTGTGATGGGCGTCGCGAATGACCGCTCCATCGCCTGGGGCATTGCCCGGGTCCTTCACGGCCAAGGCGCGGAACTTGCCTTCTCTTATCAAGGCGGCGCCTTTGGCCGTCGTGCCGTGCCGCTGGCGCAGTCGATCGGCGCCAAGATTATCGAGGAAGCCGACGTTGAGGATCTGGATAGTGTCAAACGCGTCTTCGACGTGATCAAGAAGAAATGGGGCTCTCTCGATTTCGTCGTGCACGCGCTTGCCTTCTCGGATCGCAATGAGCTTAGGGGACGATATTGCGACACGACGCGGAAGAATTTCAGCCACACCATGGTGATCTCCTGCTTCTCCTTCACCGAGATTTGTAAACTCGCTGCGGAGTTGATGCCGAAGGGCGGCTCGTTGCTAACGCTGACTTACGGCGGCGCGACGAGAGTGGTGCCGAGTTATAACGTCATGGGCGTCGCCAAGGCGGCGCTCGAAACCAGCGTACGCTATCTCGCCTCGGATTTCGGTCCGCAGAACATTCGCGTCAACGCGCTCTCCGCAGGCCCGATGCGAACGCTCGCAGGCGCCGGCATTTCCGATGCGCGCGCTCTCTTCAACTACCAGCGCGAGCACGCCCCGATGCGCCGCTCGCCCACTCTGGATGAGGTCGGAGGCTCTGCGCTCTATCTCCTGTCCGATCTCTCCGGCGCGGTCACCGGCGAGGTGCACTTCGTCGATTGCGGTTACTCCACCATCGCCATGCCGAGCATCGACGCCGTCAAAGCCATGGATTTGGGCGATAAGGACGGCGACAACCATTCTGAGAAGCCGCCGCGCGAGGCGGCCCAGTAAACTCGTCGGGAGTTGTGACGCCGCGGCGACATCTGTAAATTCGCCGCCAAACCAATCGAATTGGAGGAAAGTGGGGCATGGCCCAACTCGTTCTGATTACCTGCCTTCTTGCCGAGCCGCATACTTGCGGCGAGACCGTCATCACCAGCTCGGCTCCGGATGACGTTGTGACATGCATCCGCCAAGGCGAGACCGACGCCAATAAATGGCTTGCTGGTAACACCCAATATACGGTGATCGGCTGGCGTTGTGAGAAGAAGAAATAGTGCTGAAAAAGAAAATGGCCGGGAGGTGCCCGGCCATAACTTTATGCGTCTCAGTCGCACTTGGCTGAACTAGCTCGCCGTTTCCTTCGCGATTTCCTTGCCGGTGGCCTGATCGACGACTTTCATCGACAGCCTGACCTTGCCGCGGTCGTCGAAGCCGAGCAGCTTCACCCAGACCGTGTCGCCTTCCTTGACCACCTCGTTGACCGTCTTCGGCCTGCCGTCCGACAGTTGCGAGATGTGCACCAGGCCGTCCTTCGGGCCGAAGAAGTTCACGAAAGCGCCAAACTCCATCACCTTGACGACCTTGCCCTGATAAATCTCGCCGACTTCAGGCTCTGCGGTGATGCCACGGATGCGAGCGATCGCGGCACGGATCGACTCGGCGTTGGCTGAGGCGATCTTCACCGTGCCGTCATCCGAAATATCGATCTTGGCGCCGGACTCGGCCACGATCTCGCGGATCACCGAGCCGCCCGAGCCGATCACTTCGCGGATCTTGTCGACCGGGATGTGGATGGTCTCGATGCGCGGCGCATATTCACCGAGCTCGGGCCGCGCGGCAGTCAGCGCCTTGTTCATTTCGCCAAGGATATGCAAGCGCCCGTCACGCGCCTGGTCGAGCGCGATCTTCATGATCTCCTCGGTGATGCCGGTGATCTTGATGTCCATTTGCAGCGAGGTCACGCCTTGCTCGGTGCCTGCCACCTTGAAGTCCATGTCGCCGAGGTGGTCCTCGTCGCCGAGAATGTCGGAGAGTACGGCATAGCCCTTGTCCTCCTTGATCAATCCCATGGCGATGCCGGCAACCGGGCGTTTCAGTGGAATGCCCGCATCCATCATCGCCAGCGACGAGCCGCACACCGTGGCCATCGAGGAGGAGCCATTCGACTCGGTGATCTCCGACACGACGCGGATCGTGTAGGGGAAGCTCTCGCGATCCGGCAACACGGGGTGAATGGCGCGCCAGGCGAGCTTGCCATGGCCGATTTCCCGGCGTCCGGGCCCCGTCATGCGGCCAGTTTCGCCGACCGAGTAGGGCGGGAAATTGTAGTGCAGCATGAAGGTCTCTTTGTAGGTCCCCTGCAGCGCGTCGACATATTGCTCGTCTTCGCCGGTGCCAAGCGTCGCCACTACGAGCGCCTGGGTTTCGCCGCGGGTGAAGAGCGCGCTGCCATGTGTGCGCGGCAGGATACCCACCTCGCTCACGATCGGGCGAACGGTCTTCAGGTCGCGGCCGTCGATACGGTGTCCGGTCTCGAGAATAGAGCCGCGCACCACGTCTTTTTCTGCATCTTTGAATGCAGCCGAGACTTTCGGCGCGAGCGTGCCGTCATCATCCGCAGGCACCAGCGCCTTGACAAGCTTGTCCTTGATCGCGGCAATACGGTCGCGGCGATCTTGCTTGACCGCGATCTTGTAGGCATCGCGAAGCTCGGCAGATGCCGCGTCCCGCACCTTGGTCGCGAGCGCCTCGGCGCCTCCGTCAACCTTCAGATCCCAAGGTTCCTTCGCGGCGCACTCGGCGAGCTTGACGATCGCATCGATCACCGGCTGGAAGCCCTTTTGCCCGAACACCACGGCGCCGAGCATCACTTCTTCCGAAAGCTCCTTGGCCTCGGATTCCACCATCAACACGGCGGATGCAGTGCCGGCAACGACGAGGTCGAGAGAGCTCTCGCTCATCTCGTCGATCATCGGGTTCAGCACATAGGCGCCGGCGATATAGCCGACGCGTGCCGCGGCGATCGGGCCCATGAAGGGCACGCCGGATAGCGTCAGCGCCGCGGATGCAGCGACCAAGGCCACCACATCGGGATCGTTCTCCATGTCGTGCGACAGCACGGTGGCAACGACTTGCGTCTCGTTCTTGAAGCCCGGCGCGAACAGCGGCCGGATCGGGCGGTCGATCAGCCGCGAGGTCAGCGTCTCCTTTTCAGTGGGACGGCCCTCGCGCTTGAAATAGCCGCCGGGAATCTTGCCGGCAGCGAAGGTCTTCTCTTGGTAGTTCACGGTGAGCGGGAAAAAGTCGATTCCCGCGCGAGGTTCCTTGGCGGCGACGACGGTGGCGAGCACGGATGTGCCGCCATAGCAGGCGAGCACGGATGCGTCGGCCTGGCGCGCGATGCGCCCGGTCTCGAGGCTGAGCGGGCGTCCCGCCCAATCGATTTCTACGGCATGCGTCTTGAACATGGTGACATCTCAATGTGTATGGGTTGAGGCCGAGCCTGCCCGTGGGCGACGGCTCGAGGCCAATGGGTGCAAAACGATCCTGCGGCGCGAAGCGAAAGCGGTCGCGTCACCGGCGAATGCCCAACCGGTTGATGAGTTTCTGATAGCGATCCTCGTCAGTGGCCTTGACGTAATCGAGCAGCCGGCGCCGCGTGCTCACCATTTTGAGCAGGCCGCGCCTTGAGTGATTGTCTTTGCTATGGGTCTTGAAATGGTCGGTGAGATTGGTGATCCGCTGGGTCAGGATGGCAACCTGCACCTCGGCGGAGCCGGTATCGCCCGGCTTGATGGCGTATTCTTGGATAAGCTCTTGCTTGCGCTCAGCGCTGATCGACATCGGGTGATCCTCTAATTTGGGTTGGTGAATGGCCGGGCCAGGATGTCGTCCAGCACGGTCGGCTTAAGTGCAAACCGGCCTAAGGGAGGCCGGTGCACGGGCGCACTATAGGGATTATCCCGTCCGAGGCCAGTGGAAATTGCAGCTAAAACGGGCAATTCGCCTCGTAAAATAAAGACAATTTCCGGAGCGGCCCCGATTTCCGCACCTGCAACGTCATGGACCTTAGCGGGACAGATTGAAAATGCGCTTTGGCTTGAACTCGCCTTGGCTCATTTCGCCGATCGCAACCAGCGCCCCGCGCGACAGAGCGTAGATCGGACCGCTATAAATCGGTGCGTCGCGCCCTCGCAACAGCACGGACTGGCCCAGCCGCAATCTTGCCGCGTCCGAGCTGCTGAGACTGAGGGACGGAATCTCCGTGAGTGCCGTCTCTACGGGAAGCAGCGTTCCGGACAACCCGTCCGGTTCCAGTGTCTCGAGCGCCTCAAGCGGGATCGAGGCCGCCTCATCGAAAGGGCCGACTCTGGTCCGGCGGAGCGCGCCGACATGGCCGAGCGCTCCAAGCACGCGCCCGATATCGCGCGCGATCGCGCGGACATAGGTTCCTTTGCCGCACTCGGCTTCGAGCACTGCGTGATCCGCATCGAGGGCGTCGACCAGGCTTAGGCGGTCGATGGTGACATCGCGCGGTTGAAGCTCGAATTCCTCGTTCTCCCGGGCAAGATCATAGGCGCGCGCGCCGTCGACTTTCAGAGCCGAATAGCGCGGAGGAAGCTGACTGATCGTGCCGGTGAAAGCCGGCAAAGCGGCCTCGATCTCGGCCCGCGACGGACGCTCGTCGCTTTTCTCCGTCACGGTGCCGTCCGAGTCGTCGGTATCGGTCTCAGCACCCCAGACAATCGTGAAACGGTAGGCCTTGCTGCCGTCCATGACGAAGGGCACCGTCTTGGTCGCCTCGCCGAGCGCGATCGGCAACACCCCGGTGGCAAGCGGGTCGAGCGTGCCGGCATGGCCCGCCTTCTGCGCATTGAACAGATGCTTGACGCGGGACACTGCCTTCGTCGAGTTCAGCCCCTGCGGCTTGTCAAGAATGAGCCAGCCATTGACGGGTAAGCCTTTGCGCTGCCGCGCCATGGTTGATGTCCTGATCTGTCGGGCACTTAGTCTTCGAGATCGCGAGCGACCTTTTCCGAGGCAAGCAATTCGTCGATGCGGCGCGAGCTCTCGAACGAGGTGTCGACCTTGAATCTGATCTCCGGCATATAACGAAGGCTGATCCGCCGCGCCAGCTCGCCACGCAGATAGCGCGCATGCTTGCCGAGGTGC
>DATBSU010000154.1:0-11197 GCA_036559585.1 Methyloceanibacter sp. | reverse complement strand
GAGGGGGAGAAGCCGCAAGGCGAGGTGGCGCGAAGCGTCGTAGCGCAGGTGCAGTTCTCAGGGCTGAAAGATTGGCAGGACATGCGCTCCAAACTGATGAACGTCCCGGGGATTCAGGCGCTCGAGGTCAATTCGCTTTCCGCGCGCACGGCCTCGATCAGTTTCGAATATGCCGGCACCCTGGGCAAACTGCAGAAGGAATTGGAAAAAAACGGTTTTTCCTTCGAGAACGGCGAGGAAAGCTTCGTTCTTCGATCGCGGCAATGACAATGGGGAGGATCGTATTTTGAGGCTCGAATCTGTTAAGTTCCGGCGCGTACAAGAACGGCGAACCAAGCCGGCCATATGGACGCGGGAGGTCTAGTGTTGGTGAACATCCCCAATACCCTCACCTTGGTGCGCATCATTCTGGTGCCGCTCGTCGTGTGGCTGATCATCACCCATCAAAATTTGGCAGCTTTCGTGCTGTTCCTGATGGCTGGCCTGTCCGATGCCGCGGACGGGTACCTAGCGAAGCGGTATGGCTGGCACACCGAGCTCGGCGCCTATCTCGATCCGATCGCCGACAAGGCACTGCTCGTCAGCATCTATGTGACGCTCGGTTTTGCCGGACATCTGCCGGCTTGGCTCGTCATTGCGGTGGTGAGCCGCGATATCCTGATCGTCGGGGCGGTGTTGCTGTCCTGGATGTTGTCCAGGCCGATGTCGCTGCATCCGATCTTGGTCAGCAAGGCGAATACGTTCTCGCAGATCGTACTGGCGGGACTGGTCTTGGCAGAACTCGGCCTTGGTCTCGGGCTCGAGCAACTCGTGGCCGTCTGTGTGTGGATCACTGGCGCGCTCACCATTCTCTCTGCCGCCGTCTATTTCTGGGCGTGGCTCGTGCATATGGCGAGTTATGAGCCGGCTCGCCCGCCGTTGCCGTCCCGCAAGACGAAACCTGCGCCGCTGAAGAGTGTCGAGCGCTCGGGGGTGAGGGCGACGTGAACGTCGCACAGCTATCCCTCGACCTGCCGCATCGGGCAGCATTAGGTGCGGAAGACTTTCTTGTCAGCGATTGTAACCTTGCGGCAGTCCGGCTCATCGATGCGTGGCCGGAATGGCAAGGCAATGTACAGCTCCTGATCGGGCCTGCGGCCAGCGGCAAGACGCATCTCGCCAGGGTGTGGCAGGCTCGGTCCGGTGCCACTGCGCCAAGCCCGCATCTTCTCGGTATTGGAGCGATCGATGCGATGGGCGACGGCACGGCATTGGTGGTCGAGGATATCGATCGCGGACACCATGACGAGAAGGCACTGTTCCATCTCATCAACCTCGCGCGCGAGAAGGGCCTGTTCGTGCTGCTCATCTCGCGCGAGGTCCCTTCGCGGGTCGATTGGACGCTTCCCGATCTTTTGTCGCGTCTGAATGCCCTGCCGCCGGTTCAGATCGGAGCACCGGACGAAGCGCTGCTCAAGGCGGTGATGCTCAAGCATTTCGCCGACCGGCAACTCGACGTCGATCCCAAAGTGCTCGACTACCTGGCGCTGCATGTCGATCGCTCGCTCGACGCGGCTGCGCGTGCGGTCGAGGCGGTCGACCGGGCCGCGCTCGGTTCGGGCCGCAAAATAAGCCGGCAGCTTGCCGCGGAAGTGCTGGCCGCGATGGCCGGGGAAGGCGCCCTGGAGGGCCAGAATTGGCCTTCGCCGTAACGCTAGTGATACAGTTGTTGGCGTAGCATCGCGGGTTGATGCTGGGTTGATGGGTACTTGGCGTTATTTTATGAGGACTTTCATGAGCTTACCAGAACGAACGCAGGCAACGGATCAGCAGGCCGGCATTGCCGCGTTCGGGCCCAGCCGCTTCTTCAACCGCGAGCAATCCTGGCTCCATTTCAATAAGCGGGTGCTGGAAGAGGCCGAGAACGAGCGCCATCCTCTGCTCGAACGCCTGCGCTTTCTCTCCATCTCGGCTTCGAATCTCGACGAATTCTATATGGTCCGCGTGGCCGGTTTGCGGGGCCAGGTCGTTGCCGGGATCGAGACACCGAGCGAGGATGGACTGACGCCCGCCGAGCAGCTGGACCGCATCAACAGTTTCGTGGTCGAGCTCACGGCCGAGCAGCAAGAGGACTGGGTCAAGCTAGAGGGGTTGCTGGCGGATGCCGGGATCCATGTCATCCAGTCGGATCAACTCTCCGACAGCGAACGTTCCTGGCTCGAGGGCCATTTCCTCGGCCATATCTTCCCCGTGCTCACGCCGATCGCGGTCGACCCTGCGCATCCGTTCCCGTTCATCCCGAATTTCGGCTTCACCCTCGGGCTCGAGCTGGTGCGCGAGGGCTCGCTCAGGACCATGCACGCCTTGATGCCGATCCCGTCGCAGCTCAAGCGCTTCATCCGGCTGCCGAACGAGGGCGGCGATGCGATCCGGTTCATCAGGCTCGAAACGGTCGTCGGCCTGTTCGTCTCGCGATTGTTTCCCGGCTATCGCGTTCGCAGCCAGGGCGCGTTCCGGGTGCTGCGTGACAGCGACATCGAGGTCCAGGAAGAAGCCGAAGATCTGGTGCGCCTGTTCGAGTCGGCGCTGAAGCGGAGACGGCGAGGCTCGGTCATCCGGCTCGAGATCGAGGCATCGATGCCGTCGCGACTGCAACGCTTCGTCATGCAGGAGCTGAAGGTCACCGAGCGTGAGAGCTTCGTGCAGAAGGGTTTGATCGGGCTTGAAGACACCAATCAGCTGATCGTGGCCGAGCGCCCAGACCTTAAATTCGAGCCCTATGTGAGCCGCTTCCCAGAGCGCATCCGGGAGCACCATGGCGATTGCTTCGCCGCCATCCGCATGAAGGACATCGTCGTCCATCACCCCTACGAATCCTTCGATGTGGTGCTGCAATTCCTGAAACAGGCTGCCGCAGACCCGGAGGTGGTGGCAATCAAATGGACGCTCTACCGGACATCGAAGAGCTCACCGATCATCGAAGCGCTAAAGGACGCGGCGGAAGCGGGGAAGTCCGTCACCGTCGTGGTCGAGCTGAAAGCGCGGTTCGACGAGGAGGCAAACATCAAATGGGCGCGCGACCTTGAAAGCGCAGGCGTCCAGGTCGTGTACGGCTTTCTTGAGCTCAAGACCCACGCCAAGCTCAGCCTGATCGTCCGCCGCGAAAAGGGCGAGCTCGTCACTTATTGTCATGTCGGCACGGGCAATTATCACCCGGTGACAGCAAAGATTTACACCGATCTGTCGTTCTTCACCGCCGACAGCACGGTTGGTCACGACATTTCGCGCATTTTCAATTTCGTCACCGGCTATGCGGAGCCGGCGGAGCTTGAGGCCATGGCTGTGTCGCCGGGTGGCATCAGGGCGCGCATTCTCGATCACATCCGTGAGGAGATGTACCACGCCAAAGCGGGGCGTCCCGCCGCGATCTGGATGAAGATGAACTCGCTGGTCGATGCGGAGATCATCGATGCGCTCTACGAGGCGAGCGGAGCAGGCGTCGAAATCGATCTCGTGGTGCGTGGAATTTGCTGCTTGCGTCCGGGCGTGCCGGACCTTTCCGAGAGCATCCAAGTGAAGAGCATCGTCGGGCGCTTCCTGGAGCATTCCCGCATTTATTGCTTCGGCGCGGGCCATGGGCTGCCTCACCGCAAGGCCGTGGTCTATATCAGCTCGGCAGACATGATGCCGCGCAATCTCGACCGCCGCGTCGAAGTGATGGTGCCGATCAAGAACCCGACGGTGCACGAGCAGATTCTCGATCAGATCATGGTCGCAAACATGAAGGACAATGTGCAGAGCTGGCGGGTGCGGCCCGATGGGAGCTCGGAGCGAATCAAGCCGGCGCCGGGTCAGGAAGCGTTCAGCGCCCAGGAATATTTCATGACCAATCCGAGCCTGTCCGGACGGGGGACATCGCTGAAAGAAGATATGCCGTTGCGTTTCACGCCTGCATCCGAGGCGGGTTGACGCTATAGGCGAGGCCATAGACAGAATGTCGCGCGAGCACGACACCAATCCCATTGCCGTTGTCGATATCGGATCGAACTCGGTCCGGCTGGTCGTCTATGAGAGTGCGTCGCGTGCGCCTGCGGTGCTGTTCAACGAAAAGATCCTATGCGGGCTTGGGCGCTCGATCGTATCAACCGGCCGGCTGTCGGCCGACGCTGTGGCGCGGGCGCTCCGCGCGCTTCGCCGTTTTCGCGGGCTCATCGACCAGATGAACGTGACGCGGGTGCAAGTTATCGCGACTGCTGCTGCGCGCGAAGCCGAGAACGGACCGGAGTTTATCGCGCAGGCTGAGCGTATTCTCGACGGGCGTGTCAATGTGCTCACGGGCACCGAGGAAGCGGAACTTGCGGCCTTAGGTGTCATTGCCGGCATCAATGACGCCGACGGCATCGCGGGCGATCTGGGCGGCGGCAGCTTGGAGCTCGTCAATATTGAGAAGGCGAAGTTGGCGGAAGCCGCGACGCTTCCGCTCGGCGGTTTGCGGCTAATCGATGCGTCTGGTGGCAACCTGAAGAAGGCGCGCGACATTGTCGATGAGGAGCTGGCCAAGCTCGACTGGCTCGACAAAGGCAAGGACCGGGATTTCTATGTGATCGGCGGCACGTGGCGCGCGCTGGCACGGCTCCACCAGATTCAGACCAACTATCCCTTGAGCGTCATGCACAATTATCGCATCGAGACCGCCGACGCGCTCAAATTCGCAGGCCTCCTCGATCAGCAGTCGCAAGGCTCACTGGCAGGGATTCGCGACATCTCAAGCGCAAGGCGTGAGACCGTGCCCTATGGCGCGCTCGTGCTCGAGAGGCTGTTGCGGCGCGTGAAACCAAAAGCCGTCGTGGTTTCAACTTTCGGTATTCGTGAAGGGCTGGTCTACGCGCTCTTGAGTGAAGAAGATAAGCGCCGCGATGTGTTGCTCGTTGGCTGCGAAGATTTGGCACGGCGCCGCTCGCGTTCGGTCGACACCGCCTATGAGTTGATTGCCTGGACCGAAACCTTGTTCCGCGGGCAGGGGCTTTACGAAACTCCGGAGCAGGAGCGCTTGCGTCAAGCGGCGTGCCTGCTCTCCGACATCGGCTGGCATGCGCACCCCGACTATCGTGGCGTGCAAAGCCTCAATCTTATCGCCCATGGCAATTTCGCAGGCGTCGACCATCGCGGCCGGGCTTTCCTGGCGCTTACCGTCTATTATCGGAACGAGGGACTGGTGAAGGACGAACTTAGCCAAAGTCTGGTCGATCTCGTCGGCAAAGATATGGTCAAGCGCGCGCGAATCCTTGGCGCGGCGTTCCGCGCCGCCCATATGATCTCGGGGGCGCAGCCCGGTGCGCTGTCGCATTGTCCGCTCAGTTTCGAGGGCAATCGGCTGGTGTGGACCCTGCCTGAGCCTTACGCCAATCTGGAGGGCGAGCGCGTCGAACGGCGGCTGAAGGAGCTTGCCAGTTCGCTGGACCGGGAGCCGGAGCTTCGGCTCGGCTCGGCATTCCGGCTTGCGGCGAGCTAGCGTCCCGGTGCATGAGTTAGGTTGAGCCTGACGAAAGCGATCCAGCAGAACGGTAGATGGCAGACGATCTGTATTCCACTCTCGGTGTGGCCAAGACAGCTAGCGCGGCGGACATCACCAAGGCCTATCGTAAGCTCGCCAAGAAGCTGCACCCCGATCTCAATCCGGGCGACAAGGCGGCCGAGGAGAAGTTCAAGCAAATCTCCGCCGCCTATTCGATCCTGAACGATCCGGAGAAGCGCGGGCGCTATGACCGCGGCGAGATCGATGCGAGCGGGCAGGAGCGGCCGCAGCAACAATATTATCGCGATTTCGCCGGCGGGCCTGAAGGCGCGCGTTACCATACTGGCGCCGGCTTCGAGGATATCGGCGAGTTCTCCGATCTGTTCGGCGATCTGTTTGGACGGGCTCAACGCGGCGGCGCGCGAGGCGGTCAACGCTTCGCCATGCGCGGACAGGATGCGCAATATCGGCTCGGCATCGATTTTCTCGAGGCGGTGAACGGCGCCAAGAAGCGCATCACGCTTCCCGAGGGCAACACGCTCGACGTGACGATTCCAGCGGGGGCCTCCGATGGCTTAGTGATGCGGCTGAAGGGGAAGGGCATGCCAGGGATGGGCGGCGCGGAACCAGGCGACGCGCTGGTCGAGATTTCCATCGCGCCGCATCCGGTTTTCACTCGAGAGGGTAACGACGTTGTCGTCGAGGTGCCGATCACTTTCGATGAGGCCGTGCTCGGTGGCAAGGTCGAGGTGCCGACGACGACGGGCCGTGTGGCGGTGACCGTGCCTGCCGGAGCCAACACCGGCCAGATTCTCAGATTGAAAGGCAAGGGCGTGAAGACGAAAGGTGGAACCGGCGATCAGCTGGTCAAGCTCTCCGTCGTGCTGCCCGATCGTGTCGACGACGATTTGAAGGCGCTCGCCGAAGCCTGGCGGGCCAAGCACAGTTACGATCCGAGGCGTAAGCTGAAGGAGCAGGTGTGATGCTGACCGAACGCGATCTGATTGCGAGAGTGGAGCACCTCACGGTAACGCGGCTTCGCGTCTGGGTGCGGCAGGGTTGGATCAGACCAGTCGATGAGGCCCAGCAAGCTTATTCCGAGGCGGACCTCGCAAGGGCAGCGCTGATCCGCGATCTTGAGGACGAACTCGGCTTCGCGGAAGACGATGTACCGGTGCTGCTCAACCTGATCGATCAGATTCACGGACTACGCTTCGAGCTTTCGACGTTGCTTGCCGCGCTCGACGAATTGCCGGAGGAGGCGCGCGCCACGGTCAGGATGCGCATTGCCGCCCGGAAGAGCCCGTCGGATTAGCGAGTTAATCCTTCGGCTCGGCCGCTGGGAGCACGGTCACTTCGCCGTCCTTGATGCGAAGCGCAAGCTCGCCACGCTTTAGCCGCAGCGCATCGTCGCCGAAGAGTTTCTTGCGCCAACCTTTGAGCACGGGAACATCGACGTCATCGGAGCGGGCGATTTCTTCGAGCTCGTCGGATGTCGCGATCAGCTTCGGCGCCACGCCGTGGCGACCGGCAGTCGATTTCAGCAGCACACGGAGCAGATCGACGACGGCTTGCGCTTCGGGCGGCGTCGGCTCGCCGCGCTCGATGCGCGGCAGCGACCTTGGATCGCGCTCAAGCCCACGGGAGACGGCGTCGAGCACGGCCCGACCGCGAGAGGAGCGGGCGAAGCCGTTATGCAGACTGCGCAGCGAACCAAGCTCCTCGATGTTGCGTGGTGCTTGGCTGGCAATGTCGTAGAGCGCGTCATCTTTGAGCACGCGCGCGCGCGGAACGTCTTGCGTTTGCGCCTCGCGCTCGCGCCAGGCGGCAAGCTCCATCAGCACGCTGAGCGCCTTGGCGTTCTTCACCCGCATCTTGAGACGCTTCCAAGCCTGTTCCGGATGCAGATCGTAGGTGGCGGGATCGGTGAGCACCGCCATTTCCTCGGTAAGCCAGCTTGCGCGCTCCGATTTGTCGAGCTGAGTTTGGAGCTTCGGATAGAGGTCGCGCAAATATTCGACATCGCCGAGGGCGTAAACGAGCTGTCGGTCGGAGAGGGGACGCCGGCTCCAATCGGTGAAGCGGGAGGTCTTGTCCAGATTGTGGTTGAGCAGACGCTTGACCAGCATGGAATAGCTGACGGACTCGCCGAAGCCGCAAACCATGGCGGCGACTTGGGTGTCGAAGATGGGGTGAGGGATGACGCCCGCGAGATGATGCACGATCTCGATGTCCTGACGCCCCGAATGGAACACCTTCAACACGTGCTCATTGACCATGAGGTCGAAGAACGGTTGGAGATCGAGACCTGGCGCTAGGCTGTCGACCAGCACTTCGGTGCCTTCGCCAGCCATCTGGATAAGACAAAGCTTCGGCCAGAAGGTCTGCTCGCGCATGAACTCCGTGTCGATGGCGATAAAAGGAGATCGGGCTAGCCGGGCGCAGGCCTCAGCCAGATCCTCGGTACGCGTGATGAGATGCATGGGACGCGGATATAGCCCATGCGAGGGGGTTAGGCCAAGAGCGGCATGGCCGCATGCGGACCAGCAAATTGCGGCCGTGGCCGACGTTGTCTATAACGTCAGGAAACTGCAAAAGACCAGGCTGAATATTCCCCACGCCGTATCGGCTGCGAGTCCCCCGCGCCTTGACAAAACAAGGCCTCCATGCGCTGTTCGCGGCCAATTCCAAGCCCAGATTCAGCCGATTCAGTCTCAAACGCCATGCACGCCTATCGCAGCCATACTTGCGGCGCGCTCCGCAAAGAAGATGTCGGCAAGTCCGTGCGGCTTTCGGGCTGGGTGCATCGCGTCCGCGATCATGGCGGGCTGCTCTTCATCGATCTTCGCGACCATTATGGGCTCACCCAGATCGTGGTCGATCCGGCGTCTCCTGCCTTCAAGCGCGCCGAGAAAGTGAAGCCGGAATGGGTGATCAGGGTCGATGGCGAGGTGGTGGCGCGTTCGGCCGAGACAATCAATCCGAATCTGCCGACCGGCGAGGTCGAGGTCCGGTTGAAAGAACTCGAGATTCTCTCCGAGGCGAAGGAGCTGCCGCTGCCGGTGTTCGGTGAGCCGGACTACCCGGAAGAGACGCGGCTGAAATATCGCTTCCTCGATCTCAGGCGCGATTCACTGCACGCGAATATCATGAAGCGGCAGGCGATCATCTGGTCGCTTCGGCATCGCATGCGTGAAGACGGCTTCTTCGAATTTCAGACGCCGATCCTCACTGCGTCGTCGCCGGAAGGCGCGCGCGATTATCTGGTTCCGTCTCGCGTGCATCCGGGTAAGTTCTACGCGCTGCCGCAGGCGCCGCAGCAATTCAAGCAACTGATCATGATAGCGGGCTTCGATCGCTATTTCCAGATCGCACCCTGCTTCCGCGACGAGGATGCGCGCGCCGACCGCTCGCCGGGAGAATTTTATCAACTCGACATTGAGATGAGCTTTGTCACGCAGGACGACGTGTTCGACGCGGTCGAACCGATCTTGCGCGGGCTGTTCGAAGAGTTCGGCGGCGGCAAGAAGGTCACCAAGAAGTTTCCGCGCATCCCTTATGCCGAGGCGATGCGGAAATACGGTACCGACAAGCCAGACCTGCGCAATCCGATCGAGATGCAGGACGTGACCGAGCATTTCCGGGGAGGGGGCTTCAAGGTGTTTGCCTCGATGATCGAAATGGATGCCAATACCCGCATCTGGGCGATCCCGGCGAAGGCTGGAGGCAATCGTGCTTTCTGCGACCGGATGAATTCCTGGGCGCAAGGCGAGGGGCAGCCGGGGCTCGGTTACATCTTCTGGAGATATCCGGCGCCCGTGGAGTTCGCGAAGGAGCATTTCCTTGGTTCAGATGACCCAAAGCTGAAGGAGTTCTTGAGGCAAGAAGCTGCCGAACAACTCCGAA
Source organism: Methyloceanibacter sp. (assembly GCA_036559585.1). Classification (GTDB taxonomy): domain Bacteria; phylum Pseudomonadota; class Alphaproteobacteria; order Rhizobiales; family Methyloligellaceae; genus Methyloceanibacter. The sequence continues at coordinate 1,797 of DATBSU010000154.1, read as the reverse complement.
CGATGAAAGAAATAGGCCCGCCTGAGGGGGCTGGTCCGGTGGCGAAAAATCTGGGACCGGAGCGCACCGAGGCTATCCGCACACAGCTTGGCCTAAGCGAGGCGGACGCGGTGTTCTTCGTCGCCGGCCTGCCGAAAGAGATGGCGGCGATCGCTGGCCTCGCACGCACCAAAATCGGCACCGATCTCGGCCTTGTCGCGCAGGATCGCTTCGACTTCTGCTGGATCGTCGACTTTCCGATGTTTGAGTGGAACGACGAGGAAAAGAAGATCGACTTCTCGCACAACCCGTTCTCGATGCCCCAAGGGGGGTTCGAAGCGCTGGAGACGAAGCAGCCAGAGGATATTCTCGCCTATCAATACGACATCGTCTGCAACGGCGTTGAGCTGTCCTCGGGAGCGATCCGGAACCACAAGCCGGAGATCATGGAGAAGGCCTTCGCCATCGCTGGCTATCCCAGGCAAGAGCTCGAGGCGCGGTTCGGCGGCATGCTGCGCGCGTTGCAATATGGCGCGCCGCCCCATGGCGGCATCGCGCCAGGTATCGATCGCATTGTCATGCTGCTCTGTGGCGAGGACAATCTCCGCCAAGTGGTGATGTTCCCGATGAACCAGCAGGCGGAAGATCTGCTGATGGGGGCACCGTCCGAGGTCTCTCCCAAGCAATTGAAAGAGCTACATATTAAGCTCGATCCGCCGAAGAAATAGCGGCGCCTCGCGACACGGTTGCGGCCTTGGCTTAATCGTTTTCTCCTGTTTCCAAGCTCTGATTCATTTCATATCGTTAGGGCGCAAGCTTGCGCTCAGCGAATAAGGGTTGGGTTTGCGGGAGGGAAACATGAGGTATCGCGTCACCTTTCTCGGGGTTGGTATTGTTCTCTTCGCCGCGCTCGCCGCGACCACAAGTCTCGCCGCACCTCCGGCCAAGCTCAGCACCGAGGCCTTCATCGCCGCCTGTTCGGAGGATGAAGTGGTCACCGGTCAATTGGGCACCCAGGAGACGACAGAGGTCACGCCGAAGCAATTTTGCGATTGCGTGGGTGGCAAATACCAAGAGGGCAAGCTCGGCCAAAAAGACGTCGACATGCTGACAAAGATGCATAAAGACGAGATCACCGACGAGGATGCCACGAATTATCCCAAGCTCGAGGATCTGCTCAGCACCAATGAGAAATTTGAAGATGCCTGTAAGAAAAGCCTCGGTTTGCCGGTGAACACGGACGGTGACGATCAGGGGCCCGGCGACGAGGAAATGCCCGCGGACGAGGCCCCGGAAGGCGAAACCGAGTAGAATCGAAACTGAAGGGACGCGTTCCAAGCTTGGCGCAGGGCGGGGCTCCGCGTAAGTTCGCGACTCCAGCTCGCGGACGTGGTGGAACTGGTAGACACACAGGACTTAAAATCCTGAGGCCGAAAGGCCGTCCGGGTTCGACTCCCGGCGTCCGCACCATTGCCAGTTGGCCACGAATCTGCGATTGGTTACAACCGATTGAGCTGTGGATATCTTTCATCCACATCGGAAGCTTGCGGCAGCCCGCGCCGAGATTGCCTAGGCTCGCGCGTTACATTCCCGAACCGGCTGGGGGGCCAATGACGGGGGCATTGAACGTCCTTGCAAGGAGGACTCTGCGTGCGTGCATCGTCGCGTCTGCTGCCATCCTTCCGCTGGGTGTCGTTACGTGGAGCGAATCCGCAACCGCCGCGCCATGTCTGAAGATCGGTCAGCACGGACCAATCGTCTCGCCGCTGATTGGTGTCACGATCACCTGCAACAACTCGAACACAAGAAGCGGCCCGA
>DATBSU010000153.1:0-25468 GCA_036559585.1 Methyloceanibacter sp. | reverse complement strand
AGCTCGGCGGCAAGCCGCGCGGCGCGGACCCCGCCAGAGCCCGCGCCAACGACAAAAAGCTCGTAATCGTAATCCGCCACTCGCCTAACTCCCACTCGGCCGCGCGATCATCTGCACGCCCTCCGGCCCGGCAACGATCGCCGCGTCGGCGATGCCGAGAAACAGGCCATGCTCGACCACACCTGGCACCTGCTTTAGCGCGAAGCTCAGTAAATCCGGTTCCGGGATCTGGCCGAAGGCGCAATCGAGAACATGGTTGCCTTGATCGGTGACGAACGGCCTGCCTGACGGATCCGGCCGGAGCGTGATATTGCCGTTGCATCCGGCTTCTTGCGCCATGGCTTCAATCAGGGCCCGCGTCGCCGCAAGCCCGAAGCTCACCACCTCCACAGGTAACGGAAACTTGCCGAGCGTCGCCACCAGCTTGCTCCGGTCGGCTATCACCACCATCCGGTCGGACGCCGAGGCCACGATCTTCTCCCGGAGCAGCGCGCCGCCGCCGCCTTTGATCAGCCTGAGCTGATCGTCGAGCTCGTCGGCGCCGTCGACCGTGAGATCGAGATGCGGGGTCTCGTCGAGCGTGGTCAGTGGTATCTGCAAACGTTCCGCTTGCAGTCGCGTTGTCTCGGAGGTCGGCACGCAGATCAGCTTCAGCCCTTGCGCGACCTTGGCGCCAATACCCTCGACGAAATAGGCAGCCGTGGAGCCGGTCCCGAGCCCGAGCCGCATGCCGTCCTCCACCAGGTCGAGCGCCATGGCGGCGGCACGAGCCTTGAAATCATCAGCGCTCATCGTCCTATCCCCGGGGCCCCGAGTCGCTCAAGCCAGGCTCCTGACTAGCATGAGAAATCTTTGCGTGGAGCGTCAACCCACCCGCTATCCGCCCAAATCCTGCCGCAGATCAGTCTTATTTCCACCGGCCTGCTCTCAACGAAGAGCCATAGTGAAAGCACATTTTTCACACGCTTTATTGCCATTAGGGGGCTGAAGTTTCATCCAAGGAGAAATGGGATGCTGAGACGTGTCGCGATTGGCGCGAGCCTGCTCTTCCTGCTGGCCGGCGCTGCCTATGCTGCTGATGAAGACGCACAGGCGCCTGCCGGCGCCCAGGACGAGGCCACGCCACCGGCCGCCGGAGATGAGGGCGAGGGCGAAGGCGATGCCTGCAGCCAAGCACTTGCCGCCACTGAAGAGAGCGTGCGCGACAAGCTGGAATCCGGCTCGATGAACGATGCCGACACCGAGAAGGTGAACGAGTTGCTCGATCAGGCCGATGCGCAATGCACCGAGGGCGACATGGACGGGGCGACGGCAACCCTCGAGCAGGTCAAGACCATGGTGGCGAAGGCCAAATAGGCTATTTTCGATTTCTGCGACAAGGGCGGCGCTGCACCGAGGCGCCGCCCTTCTTGTTTCCGGTCTGGCGATTTGTTTCCCCGCCGGCGATTTAAGGCACCCTTCCCGGTTCCTTGACTTACCGGGCCCCCAATCGCTAAACCCGACAGATCAGCACCCAAGACCGGGCGGTTAGCTCAGCTGGTAGAGCACTGTGTTCACATCGCAGGGGTCACTGGTTCAAGTCCAGTACCGCCCACCAGTCTTTATATTGTTCTTCCGCCATTTTCTTTGCGCCAGGCATTCACGGGCTAACGCCGGGCTAGTCTCGCGACGCCTATTGGCGCCTAGCGCTCGACCACGCCAAGCCTCAGCGACGGGCGCGAGCCGGAAGGCGAAGCAGAGGATTGTGTTGACCGTGAAAGAGGGTCGGTCCGGGTGAAGCCGACCGTAAGTAGTTGTACGCCCCCCTGTCGCCTTAAATTTCATAATCTGGCGCACCTCTGACCAACGCCGAGAACGCATCAATCAGAGTTTGAAGTAACAACATCTCCAATGAGGGGTTCGATGAGTGGCCCGCCGGTAGCGCGGCGCTTGGTCCGGCGATTATCCGTCGATAGAAATTACATGCAAAATCTGTCGGCCTTAAAACCGATGGATCAAACTTTGAACTACGTGACGAAGCTGGCACCGGCAAAGAGTAACTCACCAAAGTCACCTGAAAAGAGCAGGTCACCCAAGTCGGCATCTGCAAAAAGCTGCTCGCCCACACCGACCACGAGGACGACCATTTTTGTTATCAAGAACACACCCTTCCTAACTCGTTGGTCTAAATACCCCTGAGGTGCGGCTCCTTCATGCAAGATGCGAATATCCCATCCGCGTTCCACAACGAAGTTGTGGATAGAAGCCATGGAGTGAGCCCAACTCAGGGAACTATACGACCGCGTGTCGTCCTGGCTCCATTTGCCACTGACGATCGCTCGACCAGAATCTCCAATGATCGTCATGATATTTTGGAAATACTGCTCTAGTTCATTGGGGTGGACGTGAATCATGACGCTGATGGAGAATAAGAATGTAGGCTTTGCGGCGGCCACTTCGGCGACCGACGCCGGCGAGACTACGCGCAGATGCGGGGCCTTCTCAATATAGGTTTGAGCGCCGATCAGTTCGCGTCCTTTGTCGAGAAAGGCTTCGTCAATATCAAAGCCCCAATAAGCGCCTCGCCCCAAATGCTTGATGACGTGGACCCCGATGCGAAGCGTACCGCATCCGTAGTCGACACAGACCGTATCTTCGGTCAGGCCATTTTTCGTCAACATGTTGAATGAGGCAATGCCAGACTGGCCAAAGGACAATCCTGTTAAATTAGAGCCAAGTGTAGGGTGCGAGCGCCCGTGTAGAAGGCCCGGCTTTTGTATCTCAGCAAAGAAGTCGCTAAATGGCTTCGCCGGATTTTTCTTTTGCCAACGCTTGTAGCGGCGCTCTTGAAGAGAGGTCTGTGCGGACCTCAAGAGCCCCATCAGCGGCGATAGTACTTGCATTGCATCACCTGCTGGCCTGGCTGCGCCATCATGATCGGACAGTGGAAATCTGCATGAGTACAACCGACGCGTAAAGTGCTTAATCGGCCCCTGCTACCTATTATCTTATTGCAATTGGCACGGCAGATAAGGATCGTGCTTAATGCCATGGTGGGAGCGGCCGTCGCCGCCACTGGGCGACCCTCTCAGCGAGCTACGGCTCGGCAAGCCAAGATCTCCTCCTCGAGATTCTAGAGGTGACTTTCGAGCCCGCTCGATTGCGATCTCAACGAACGGCCGCCCCGGTATCCGGGACGACCGTCGCCGAAATTAGTTGGCTATGGGCAGATCATCTTCCAACGGCCGAAAATGCCTTGCTTCCAATAGCAAGAGGGACGCACCGGCGGGCCCCAGGCCACAGCGTAGGCCGGCTCATCGACATCGTAGTTCACCCATACACATTGATTGGGCGAGCACAGCCACTCGGCCTTGGCCGACTGACCAGAGAAAAGAAAAGCGGCTGCAACCAGCAAACCCGTCAGAATAATCTTACTCACGATCAACCTCCCATGGTTATGGCCCCGCTGGATTTAACCCCGGTGTGGCACGAGAGTCCAATCGCAATGAAGGCTGTGGCGTGAGAGCGGGTCGGGCCCTCACGCCACCTTGCGGTATCGCCCCCAAAAATCGAACTCCGCGCCGGCCCTTAGCTCAAGCCGCAACGCTGACCTTCTCAGTCGCGACAGACTCGATCGTTTTCAGGATCTGCGAGGCGATCTGATAGGGATCGCCTTGCGAGTTAGGACGGCGGTCTTCGAGATAGCCTTTATAGTCGTTCCGGACGAAGCTGTGGGGCACGCGGATCGATGCGCCACGGTCGGCAACGCCATAGCTGAACTCGTGGATCGCCGCCGTCTCGTGCTTGCCGGTCAGCCGCATGTGGTTGTCGGGACCATAGACCGCGATGTGGTCCTCGCGGTTCTTCTCGAACGCCGCCATCAGCGCCTCGAAATACCCCTTGCCACCGACTTCACGCAGATAGATGGTCGAGAAATTGGCGTGCATGCCGGAGCCGTTCCAGTCGGTGTCGCCGAGCGGCTTGCAGTGATACTCGACGTCGACGCCGTGTTTCTCTGTCAGCCGCTGCAGCAGATAACGCGCCATCCACATCTCGTCGGCAGCCCTCTTGGAGCCCTTGCCGAAGATCTGGAACTCCCATTGGCCCTTCGCCACCTCGGCGTTGATGCCCTCGTGATTGATGCCCGCGGCGAGGCACTGATCGAGATGCTCCTCCACGATCTGGCGCGCGATCGAACCGACATTCTTGTAGCCGACGCCGGTGTAATAGGGCCCCTGCGGCGCAGGATAGCCGTCGGTGGGGAAGCCGAGCGGGCGACCGTCTTTGTAGAGAAAGTACTCCTGCTCGAATCCGAACCAGGCACCATCGTCGTCGAGAATGGTGGCCCGCTTGTTCGAGGCATGGGGGGTCACCCCGTCCGGCATCATGACCTCGCACATCACCAGCACGCCGTTCGTGCGCGCGGCGTCCGGAAAGACGCGAACCGGCTTCAGCACGCAGTCGGAGCTGTGCCCCTCGGCCTGCATGGTCGAGCTTCCGTCAAAACCCCACAGCGGCAATTCTTCGAGCGTAGGGAAGCTGTCATACGTCTTGATCTGGGTCTTCCCACGCAGATTCGGCGTGGGCGTGTATCCGTCGAGCCAAATGTACTCGAGTTTGTACTTTGTCATTAGCGAGTCCTTCTGAGCTGTTGACGCGAATGTGGTGGGATCCCTGACCACGCCGCACCAGCCTTGGCGGACAATGGCCCGAGTCTTGAAGCATCAACTGTGCCAAGGCGCTGGCGGCGTCCCAATCCCGTCACAGCTGACGCTAGGACGACGCCGGCAGCCGTCGCGCGAATCCGATTTCGTGAGGGAATTCCGTGTGTTCGCCGACAAGAGCCGACATGTGTTGGGCAGATGCCCAGCACCTTTGCGCGACAAACGACTCTGCCGGCGCGTCGATGCTGCGCGACTGAGCAGAAGCTAGAGTGCTGAAATGATAGTCATTCTGCGAGTTTATTATGCAAGACCCCTTACGACTCCCGTATAGGGGACCCACATAGATTCAACGCGAGTTCCGCGTGAACCTTTGAGCCAAAACCGGAGATAGCAATGACGGAAAACCTTCATCGGCACTCAGCCAAGATCTATCAGTTTCCTGCAGGTGGTCGCGCGGGCGTCGGCGGCCGTCGCGCCGTGGCCATGCCCGCCGAGCCTTTTGCTGCGCCGCGAGTGACCAAGGCAGTGAGCAGCGCCTGGTATCATGACGAGGCCATTCAGGAAGAGAACCGTGTCCGCAAATTCTGACATTGGCGTATCGCCGCGAGGACGACATCCTCGACAAGCGCCGCGCAAACAACGCAAACAAAAAGAGGGCCAACTCGCAAAAGTTGGCCCTTTTCGTTTTTGAACTGCTTAGAGGCTTAGGCCCGTGCCGTCATCGGCGTGACAGCCGGCTGCTCTCCTTCATCCAGATACATCGACAGCATCGGTTCGTCGGTGAGGATCACCTCATCGTACGCGCCGAAGCCGTTGAAAGGACTCGCGAACACACGGCCGTACGCGCCGATCTGGCCAATCTCGATATAGTCGCCCTCGCGCACCGAATTGGGCAGCAGGAACGGCCCCGGCATGAAATCGTCGCTGTCGCAGGTCGGGCCGTAGAGCGAGAACTCGGCGAGCGTCTTGGTCTTCCGTCCGGTGGCCTTGACCAGCCGACACGGGAACCGGAAACCGCAATAGGCGGCGTCGAACAACGTGCCGAAAGCGCCGTCATTGACGTAAAGCGCATTGCCCCGCCGCGCATCGACGCGGACGATCACCGACTCGGCCTCCGCCACCAGCGCGCGTCCTGGCTCGCAAAGCAGCTCGCAATTATGCTTCACCGCGAGCTCGTCGGCGGCCTGGACGATCTCCTCCATGAAGGCGGCAAGCGCCGGCGGGTCTGAATGCGGATAGCGGGCCGGAAACCCGCCGCCCATGTCCATGGCATCGACCAGCACGCCGGAGGTGATGATCAATTGCCCAACCTGGCGCAGCGCCTCGCCGTAGGCTTGCGGCACCACGGCCTGCGAGCCGACATGAAAGGTAATTCCGAGGCGCCCGGCGATCTGTCGCGCGCGCAACAGCAACGCCGGCGCCTCGCTGCTGGAGGCACCGAACTTGCCCTCAAGCGGGATCAGGCTATGCGTATTGGGACAGGCGACGCGCAAGAAGAGTTCGAGGTCTTGTGCCTTGCCCGTCTCCTCGATGATCTTGTCGAGCTCCTCATCGCTGTCGAAGGCAAAGCTGCGCACGCCGAAGTCGCGATAGGCCCGCGCGATCGACTCCCGCGACTTCACCGGGTTCATATAATAGAGCTCGCTGCCGGGCACTGCGGCGAGGCGCTCGATCTCCACCGATGAGGCGACGTCGAACGCGCGTAACCCACCTTCGACCAAGGCGTCGGTGATGAGTTTTGAGTCGTTGGCCTTCGCGGCATAAAGCACGCGGCCGGGGAAATTTGCGACGAACCACCGTGCGGCTCTGGTCGCCGCATGTGGCCTTAAGGCCAGAACGGGACGTTCTGGCAGATGATCGCGCAGTAGCTCTGTAGCAGAAGTGAAAACGTCCATCCCATGTCTACTCCCACACGAGATCGCCGGTTACAGTTGCTGCCCTTGAGCGAAATGCCTCCGAGCCGCGTGGTCCGTATGAGATATGGACGGGGTTGTAAAGCGGTTTTCGTGAGTCGCGACGATTAATCCCGCGCCCTGCCCGCGACAACCGGTGCAACCGTCCCAGAATAGACCGGATTCTGCATCAGCCCGAAGCTCTTGCGGGCAGCGAGCTCCACCATGACTGCGGAATAGGCAAAAATTTCGGCGCTATCGACTGCGCCATTGCCGTTGCCCAAGGGGATTCGATCCGCGCCGCCTGAGAGTCCTTCAATCAAATAGCGCGTGAACAATCCTACACCGTAGGTTGGATCGATCAGCCTGCGCTGACCGCGGTCTGCGGCCGCGAGGATGGAGATTCCGGGGAGCGGAGACGATGGCAGCACGCTCCGCATCGTCTCAGGCGCGTTCGGCGGCAAAAGATAAGGTCCCTGCTCGCGTCCGAAGTCGGCCTCCAGCACCACGAGAACGGACTTGGCGCCGAGTTTTTGTAAGTTCGCATAGAGCGTGGAAAGTTTGTAGCCGCTTCGGTCTTCGCGGAAGCGTTCGGTGTCCACGGGAAGCAAATAGGTCTCGCTCTGCGCCTCGTCGGTCGCCCCGAGTCCGGCGTAGTAGACAATGACATTGGCGCCGGGGTGCGCCTGCGCGAGACGGCTTAGCGTGCTGTCCGCCCCCTCGCCCGCCCCGAACAACCGCTCGAGCTCGAGCTTCTTGGTGTCTCTGACATCGATGACGTTGTCCGGCGCGTAGCCGAGATGCTCGGTGAGGAACGCGTAGACGGCACCGGCCTCGTTGGCAGCGGTTTCGTCATGCGGATAGAACTCATAGTTGCGGTTACCGATGACGAGCGCGATGGGGTTCTCTGGCGGACTTGAGGGCGGCAGTCCCCGATACAGCTCGCGAATCCGCGTATAGGAAGCGCCGTCTGCGTCTTGACCCGACGCCTGCGGCAGCTGATTCGGCGGTGTGGCGCAGAGCTGCAAATTGCCGGCCTTCTCGATCCGCTGAATGTCAGCAAGCGGGAGCTGGCCTTCGATGCTCACACAAGAATTGCACCAGTGCAGCCCGTGCCGCGCGGCGAGAGCATCGAGATCGGCTCGGGCGAGGCCCTTCGGCGCTGGCAGGCAGCTCTCCGTACAGGCCTTCAATGCGTTGCCTGCGACACGGTTCTGACGGAGCTGAGCCAGTAAATTGGCGGGCACGCAGTCGATCTCGATCGGCGTGAAGGTTGGCGCCGTCTCTTTCGTCGGAGCAACGGCATGCTCGCTCCGACCGGCTTCGCTCGATGACGGCGTGCCCGCGTTGGACGTCGGAGTCGTGGCAGCGGTTTGTTCCGGAGACTTGCAGAGTGAAGCGAATTTCTCCTGCACCGGCGCGGCGACGAAGTCGCGAGAGCTCTTAAGCCCGTGATCGCGCTTGAAGTACCAAAATGCAGTCCAGGTGTCGTCGTTGACGACGCCATCAACCGGACCCTTGTAGAAGCCGAGCTGTTGCAGGCAGCTCTGCGCTCGGAGCGTAGCCTCGGCGCGGGGATCGACCGGTGTCGCTGGATCGGCAGCCGCCAACGCCGGCCCTAAGGCCGCGGTCTCGTCCTCCCCCTCGACGCAAGCGCCGTTCTCGCGATGTAAGCCCTTGGCACAAACGCAAGAGGCCGTTCGCGGCGACCAGCGCTCGCGGTCTCCGCAAGACGCGCTGGCGCCTTCCGGTGCACAAGCACCCTGTTGCACGCTATAACCCGCCCGCAGGCATACGCAGCGGTGCAAGCCCCGCGAATAGGTCCAAGGAAAGCCGCACGTGGTCGAGCGTGCCTTCAGCCGCGCCTCGGGGTAGAATCGGGACCGCTCATGACGATTGCGGAATTCGGAGTCTAACCAGGCTTGCGCGTTGGCCGGCAAAATTTCCGCAAATACCAAAAGATTGAGCAACAGTATGAGGAGAACCAGGCGTTTCCGGTCCCTTCCCCCAACGCCGAAGACAGACCCATCCCCCGGCATGCACACCCTCGCCACTCAAACGACAGAACCCTCGGCCGCGCTCTAGGCGAAGCTCTCCGACCGCACCTAACCTGTGTCGCAAACGATACTAATAGCGGAGAGCGGCGAAAGCTTGGCGTGGGGCGGCGAGGAGCAAAAAATTGCTCCTCGCCCTTGTCGTCTCACTTGACCTGAAGCTTGATCGCGGTGCGGGACAGGATATCGCTACCCGGCGCGCCTTCCTTCTTGGTCGCCTTGCCTTCGGCGATCTTCTCCGCACCTTCGACCGCGATCTGCCGCGTGAGGAAGCCGCGATAATTGCCGAGCGGCGTGAACTCCCGCTTCTTGAAGTCGTGCTTGATGCCGTCGGCTTCCTTGCCCGAGGCATTGCAGATGGCGATCACCGTTTCCGTGCCCGGGTCTTTCAGCCGGAACTGGAACGGCGCGGACGATCCGGGGAACTGGACCTCCTTGCCCGCCGGGAGGAAATTGTCCTGCTGGAACTTGTTGGGGAAGATCACAGTGCCCTCGCCGCTGGCATCGACATTGATCAAAGTGAGATTGCAGTTCTCCTTCGACTTGATGCTGAAGACCGGAAGATCGTTCACTTTATAGTCGCTGCGGTCGGAGATCAGGGCCAGGTCGAAATCGTGAGCATCTTCCTTCGACTTGCCCCCGACTTTGGCCACGACCTCGCCGCCCGAGATTTCGATCGGCTCATTGTCCGAGACCTTCACGATGATGTCCTTGAAGTCGGCTTCCAAGATCTCGCGCGGCAGCACACCCTGCTCCAGCCTCCGCTTCAGCTGAGCAAACTCGCCGCCGGCATCGGCCAGGCCTTGCCCAAAGGCTTGCGCCTCGAGGCCATATTCGGCAGCCGCGATCCGAAGATCGATCGACTTCTCATAGGCCTTGGACAGGAAATTGATGCTCTCCACGCCGACTTTCTGGGAGTCAAGGTCAGGATCGAGCCCGGCCCGCTGCATGGCGCTCTTGAAGCGCGACGCATCCTGATCGAGCAAATCCTTGAACTCCTCCTGCGAAGGATAGAGCGCCTCCACTTGCTCGCGCACTTCCTTGGAGAATGTCCGGTCCGAGAGCACGTGCTTGCGGATATCGTCGGTCGCCTGGCGGATGCCCTGGTTGTGGCAGCCCATGCAGGAGATGCCATCCGTCACCGCCCGGTCGAGCTGGCTGTCGTCAAGCACGATCTCGGTCGGACCCTTATCCAGCCGTTCGCCCGTGGCCTTGTTCAGATAATAGGCTTGGAAGCCGTTCGGCAGGCTGAAGATGGTCTCGCCGCCGTCATGCTTGAAGGCACTCTCGCCGTCTGGCCCAAGCGGATGAATGAATAGGCTCTGCTCCGGCTTGTCGCCCTTGAAGTCGTACGACGTCCAGAAATAGCCGGTCGGGATCGCATGCCGCTCGATCAAGCGGTTATGCTTGGAGACGCCCGAGTTCTGGAAGCCCGCGCGCTTGGCCAGGAACTTTTCGATATCGCTCTTGACGTCGACCTTCTCGTCTTTCTCCAGCCCGGCGAAATTTTCCGGCAGCTTGAGCAGTTGATAGTAGAGCGGCGGCCGCGACGCGGTAAAGGCGAACCAATCACCCCGAACCCAAGCGAGCGGCGTGCCGGTTTCCTCTGAAACCGTCTTATACACCGTCGCATCCGGCTTCATCGCATAAGGATAGGTGGCGATGATCCGGTTCCAGTCGGCCTCGGTCCAGGCGAGATCGTCTAGGTTGAAGGCGACAATCGATTGTTCCTGATCGACCGTGCGCATCTTCAACACGTCGGAGGAACGGCTCAAGCTGTTGAGCAACTTCACCACGCCCTGGCGATACCGCACCATGTCGGTCTCAGGCAGGCAGGCATTGTAGAAATTGGTAAGGGTGATGTAGCGCATGCCCTTGCGGCGATGCTCGGGCTGAGCCTCGATGTCGTTCGCGATCAGGGTGACGAGCGCTTCCTCGTCGATCACTTTCCGGCCGGTGCAGTTGGCAAGCTGTGCGGTGCCCAGGCTCTTGATCCAGTCATAGATCGCCTGAACGTCCTTCTCGCTCGGCTCCTGCTTGCAGTCGAACTCCTGATAGCAATCGTAAGGCATCTCCTTCTTGGCGACCTGCACGAACAGCTTAGAGCCGTCGGGATTGCCGGGAAGGATGAAGTTCGGATCCTGCGCTAGTTCCTCGAGATGGAGGATGTTGCCGAAATTCTTGGCGGGCTTGGCGCGCTTCAGCGTCGGGCCGGCCTGATGGCAGCGTGAGCAATTCTTCTCCAGAGCTTCGAAAGCGGCTTCCGCCACCTGGTCGGTCGGCACTGGAATGTCGCCGGACTTCACCTTCTCCGCAGCCGCGGAGGCGTCGGCGGCCTGCTCGGACTTGGCGGCCTTCGGCTCTTCTGCGTCGGGCTTGTCGGCGGCTTCTTCGGGTTTGCCCGCCTCCGGCTGGTCGTCAATTGCCTTTGGCTCTTCGGTGATCTCTTGCGGCTTGTAGGCGGAGGAAGGCTCTTCGGACTTGGTCTCGGTCTTCTCGCCCTCCTTGGCATCCTTGTCGTCGGCCGGCTTGGCCGCCTCGGTCGGTTCCGGAGCCGCCTCATCCTTCGCGTCGTCCTTGGATGGCGTCGCACCCGGCTCGCCACTATCGGATTTCTCTTCCGTCGCACCCTCTGGGGCACCTTCGGAGGTGCCAGGGGCAACTGCGGGTTCATCACCAGCCTCGCCAGGTGCAGTGCCGGACTCACCGGAATCGCCAGGCCCTTCGGCGACTTGCAGGCCGTTGGCCTCGGAAGCCAAAGGCGAGGTTGAAGTGAGGAGCGTCAAATAGGCCGCCGACGCAATAAGAACGGCGATGAGTGTGGTCCAGCGCAGTATCATGAAAACCTCCCATGGCATGGAGAGCTATGCATTGTTGCCTCCTTAGCCGCCTCGAACTGAACGCGCGATGAACGTTTTGACCCAGATTCCTTCAACCTGAGGCCTCCGAGAGCAAGGGGTCTCATCCCCCACTCCCAGTATAGATGTCGATCACGCCAATTTGTACATCATGGCCCGAAAGCGCCTGTTCCAGCACCGGCCGCAAGGCCTCCGATCGCTCCGGCGTGGTCATCCCGCTCAAAGCCGCATTGAGGTCGCTGATTTCGTCCTTGGAGAAGATGGCCACCATATGCTCCGCGCCAAACGGAGGTTTGTCCACCTTGAAGCTCTCCCGGATTGGCTCGCGGCTCCAGTCCTTTTTCGCCTCTTCCGGCTTCTTGGGGTCGGGAATGAAGAACTCGACATGGCCGTCAGGCGGCAAATTAAACAAGGTCAGGTGCGGATATTTGGCGCCGTCGATATCGAGCTTAACCACGTCGCCAGGGGCGTAACGCTGATTGCCGGTCTCGAGCTTGGCTTCAACGGGGGCGAGCGCGGCCTGGGCGTTCAGCCATTTTAGCGCCGCCCATTTCGATGCCACGCCCTTGATGGCCTCCGCGTCGACATTCTCCGCGACGACCCCACCGACGACATGCTCGACCTTGCCGCTCGCCGGCGACCAGACCAGATCGGCCTTCGCCTTGTCGTCGACGATGGCGACAAAGGGAAGCTCGCCGAGCGGACCGGCATCCCCGCCATCAACGGCGATGTTCAGCTTGAGATCGTCGCCACTTTCCTTTGCCGGCGCTTTCGTCTCGCGCAAGGTGACAAGCGGCACCGAGCGGGCGCGGAGCGGTAAGACTTGCGGCGTCTGCTGGCTCTCCACCATCGCATGCACGGCGGGCACGATGAAGCCGAGCAGCTCGAACTCGCTCACCTCGCCGTCCCCGTCCTTGTCGGCACGCCCCTCAAGCGCGCGGGCAAACGCCCAACTGAGGGCACCGCGCTTCTTGCCCTCGATCGTCACCTCCGGCGTCAGCTTGTCCTCGGCGACGGCGCCGACAAAAGTCACGTTCTGAAAATCAATTTCGCTCATCTGCGCGAATTTCTCTGGCGGAAATGTCAGCTGGTCGCCGGCGATCGCAGCGAAGCGGCCTTTGCGGAATTTGACTCCGCTTGCCGACGCGCTCCGCTCCATGCCGCCCGAGTGACAGGAATCGGCGACGAAGATCACCTTCACCTTCTTGTCGTCGGCCTCCTTCATCCACTCGAACACTTCATCGTCGAGAATGCGCTGTTTGGTGCCGGGTCCTTCCGCGGCGAAGCCTCCGAGCAGGAAGGTCTCGTTCATGCCGTCCGCCTCGTCGTGACGGCCGGGAGGTTCGGGTTCCTGCCCGCCATGGCCGGCATAACTAAAGACGATGGTGTCGCCGGACTTTGCTTTGGCGACGAGCTCATTCCACGTGGAAACGATGTGCTCCTTGGTGGCATCGTTGTTGAACAGCATGACGACTTCCTTGGCGCCGAGACTGTCCAGCGATTTCGCCACGTCGCTCGCGTCATTCACCGCGCCGTCGAGATCGTTCACCGTGCCGATATAGTCGTCGACGCCGACCACCATGCCGTAGAGTTCGGCGTGCGCTTGCGAAGGCGCCATGAAGGCGAGCGCCAACGCAGCCAAGAGCGCCACCTGGAACTTCCGGCTCTCCCGACGCTGGCACATATTTGAAACTCGCTTGTCAGTAATCTTCTTCGTCCGGCTTCCTTTTGTCGCCCGCGTCGCCGCTCTCCGGCGCTGCCTTATCTCCGGCCTCGTCTCCCTCGTCTTCGTCGTCCTTGGACGCCTTCTTCTCTTTGGGCACGGCATTGGGTCTCGGCGGCAGCGACTTCAGGTAAGAAGCAATGTCCTTGCGGTCCTCCGGCGTGAGCTTCGCCATGTTCTCCTGCACCGCCGCCATCGCGCCGCCGATCACGTCGAAATCCGGCGTGTTACCGGTCTCCAGCAGATCGACAATTTCCTCGTGGCTCCAGCTGCCGATGCCGTCATCGCTCGGGGTGATATTCGGGATAGTGCCCTTGCCTTCAGGATTCTTCGCGCCGGCAAAGGCCGTGGCCTGGTCGATGCCGCCGATCAGATTGCGCTTCGAGTGACACTCGGAACAATGACCGGGCCCCTGGACCAGGTAGGCGCCGCGATTGATTTCCGCACTTTGCTTCGGATCCGGCGTGAACGTCTTACCGTCAACATAGAGAAACTGCCAGGCGCCGAGGCCCCTTCGGATATTGAATGGGAACGATAGCGCATGTGGCGGCACCTCGCTCTTCACCGCCGGCAGCGTGTCGAGATAGGCCTTGAGGTCGATGAGATCCTCATAGGTCATGCGCTGGTAGGAATTATAGGGAAACGCCGGATAAAGATGCTCGCCCCCCGGCGCGATGCCCATCTTCATGGCGTTGACGAAATCGATCGTGCTCCAAGTCCCGATACCACTCTCCTTGTCCGGGGAGATGTTCGGCACGTTGAATACGCCGAACGGCGTGTTCAGGCAGCGTCCGCCAGTGAGCGCCGTCTTGTCCTTGGTTTTGGCGCTGTTGCATTTCTTCAGCGGCTCAGCGTGACACTCCGCGCAGCCGCCCGCGATAAACATGTATTCGCCGTTTTTGACGTTCGGCTCATGTGCGGGCAGCGCCGAGGCCGGAATCGTGCGCGGCATCGTCAGAACAAAGAAGATAGCTCCGCCCGCGACGGCAAGAACCAGAAGCGCCAACAAGACCCGGCGCAAGCTCTCCTCCCAACCTTACGGCGCCCGAACTGACAATGGCCTCTTCTAGTCAAGCTTCTCGCGGAACGTTTCGTGGCACTCTTTGCAGACCTTCGTCATATCGTTGAAGGCCGCGGTGAAATTGCCCTTGCCCTGCTTGGCAGCGCCCGCAGCCTTGATGCTCGCATCTTTCAGTTTCTGCGCTGTGGCTTTGAATTTGTCGAAATCTTCCCAGATCTCCGGCTTGGCCTCGCTGTCCTTGATCTCGCCATGCGCGGTGCCCTTCGGGAACAGCGTCACATATTTATCGGGCACTTCGCTGATTTCGGTCATCTTCGCGGCAATTTTGTCCGCATCGAATTCCACCACACCCTTCACCATTTGGCCGCCGAGCTTCGCCGCCGGCGCCACGACTTCTTTCATGAGATGCCGCCGCTCCTTCACTGCAGCCGCAAGATCCTCCGCCGAGCTTGCAATTGTCGCGAACGCCGCGATGCCCCCAAGCGTAATCAACACCATCGTCAGTTTCTTCATCACCCTCTCCAGTCGCTGGGGCACAGGAACCGCCCACCCGTTTTCAAATTCTCAAGTTCGTTTGAATATGCGCCACGCTCCCCTAGCGTCTCATCCGCCCTGTTGGACCATGAGGTTGAGAAGCGCGGGCGACGGACGTCCGTCGACCGGCAGGCGATTATAGACTTGAAACTGACTGATCGCATCGGCGGTGCGCTGGCCAAAGACGCCGTCGACCGGACCCGGATCGTAACCGAGCCGCGTCAGTGAAGCTTGTGTGTCGTAGACGAGATTGCCGCCAGGCCCGGGCGGCGGTCCGTAATATTGCGGCGGTCCGTAAGCCGCCCGCGCATTGGCGTCGGCTTCCGCCGCGCCGGTGATAACGCCAACGCCGGCGCCGATCGCGGCACCGGTGCCTGCACCTCTACCACCACCGACAATGCCGCCGATGATGGCGCCGACCACGCCGCCTTGCACGCCGCGCTCGATGACTTGCGCGTGCGCATGTGGCGACTGGAGAGTGATAGCGATGGTCAGGGAACTAATAAGCAGGGGGAAACCGAATAGGCGTAAAGGCGCGGTCGCCTCTGACATCGTCATATCCTCCTCAATCTCGCGCCCGCCTGTAACGGCGAGCGATGGCCCGTCTCGATGGGCGCCTTTCTCGGCAGGGCGCCCAAGACACGCGAACCTTTGGCCCATTCTGCCACAGTCCCAGCGCGTCCGGCTACAGTCTACCCACCTCAAGGCATGGGAATATGGCGGTGTTCTGGCACATTAAAGCCCCGCTCCACCGCCGGCCGGGCCGCGATGGCCAGATACCAGCGCAACACGTTGGGATGGTCGGCAAAGCACACCCCCTGCCAATGGAACCGGGAGATCCAGGGGAAGATGGCGATATCGGCGATCGAATAGTCGCCCGCCACATATTCGACTTGGCCCAGCCGCCGCTCCAGCACCCCCCAAAGCCGCTTGGCTTCCTTGCCGTATCGCTCCTCGGCGTAAGAACTCTTTCCGGGGTTGAATTTGAGAAAATGATGCGCCTGTCCGAGAAACGGCCCCGGCCCCCCCATCTGCCACATCAGCCATTCCACCACGCGCCACTTCTCCGGGAAGGTTTGCGGCCAAAGCTGACCCGTCTTCTCGGCGAGGTAGAGCAGGATCGCGCCCGACTCCATCAGATGCAGACCGTTATCGGTATCGACGATCGCCGGGATTCTGTTGTTGGGCGAGATGGCGAGAAACTCAGGCGCGAACTGCTCGTCCTTGGTGATGTCGATCGGATGCACGCGATAAGGCAACCCGACCTCTTCCAGCATGATCGAGATCTTCTGTCCGTTCGGCGTCGACCAAGTGTAAAGCTCGATCATCTTCCATCCATTCCCGACGCTTGGTGCACCGCGCTCACAATAAACGCAATCCCCCTTCGCACTTGCGAGCAATCATCTTCGCCAGAACTGAAACAGTTCTTCATCCTCTCTTCATGTCTTAGCCTCTCTATCGTCAAGAACCTGTCGCGCCCTCGCCACAGGTCGCTGCTAGTTACAGCGCGCTGATACACTTCCACACGAATCAAGACGGAACGCTTGGGGAGATATTTGATGCTGGACCGTGCCCAATATAGAGACGAGTTCAAGGGCGCGCCCCAACCGAGCTTTGTTCGCTACGCCATCTTCTATACGCCGCAGCCCGGCACAGCGCTCAGCGCCTTCGGCCGTTCCTGGTTCGGCCGCGCCAATGACGGCGCGACGCTCGAGGCATTTTCAGATTCCGGGTTGAGCTCCGCTTTCACCAGATTGCCGACCGCAGTGTCGCGCTATAGCGGCCTGCATGCCGTCTTCAAGCAACCCTTCGCCCTGAAGAGCGGCATGACCGCCGAGGCGCTGAAGGCAAGGCTAGTCAGCTTCGCGCAGCGGCGGAAGCCCGTTGCCACCGGTCCGCTCACGCTATCCCGCGCCGGCCGCTTCCTCGTCTTGCGTCCGGTGCGCCCTGCGCCAGCACTCGATTGGCTCGCGGCGCAATGCGTGACCACCTTCGACAGTTTCGCCGCGCCGATGAGCGAGGCCGACCGCGAGGAGCGGGGCGCACCGCATCACAACGACTATCAGCGTCTCCTGCTGGAGAGCTATGGCGACACCAACGTGCTCAACGAATATCGCTTCCACATCACTCTGACCGGGCCGCTCGACAACAGCCATCTGGAGCGCGTGGCCCAGGCGCTATGGCCGGTGATCGAGGAGATTTGCGCAGACGGCGTCACCGTGGATGCACTGTCGCTGTTTGGCGATCCGGGCGGACGCATTCCGCTGAAATTGATCGGGCGACATCGTCTCGGCTCTTAAAACAGCGTTCCAACTGCGCCGTTCCAAACGCCAATCTCGCACCACACGCCCAACAAAGTTTGGTCACTTAACTCGGGCAGCCTCCTTCCCGCTTGGGGGGATAAGGGGGAACTGTCATGCCTGATTATGAGGAGATCCTCGTCTTCCTCGCCTCGAACCCGCCGCAATTCGCGGCGGAACGCGAGTTGCACGCGTCTCTGTTAGAGCTTCTGGCCAAATGCCTGCGCGGCGAGCTGGAAGGCAAAGAGGCGATCAAGGTCCCGGATCCCGGGCGCTTCCGCAAATCAGGCGTCAATTAAACCGGCGTTTGCGTTGCGTTCGAGTTGCGTTTGCGTTTGCGTTTGTCAGCTTTCGCTTATCGCCTTGATTCACCTCAATTCAATTGCGGCGAATTGACTGCATTAGGCGTTTTGCTGGAGCCCGACCACGTGCTATTGGAACCTCAGAGATGAGGGGCCTGGGCGCTGGCTGACCAGCATTTCACCAAGTTTCGAGGGAGAATACAGGCATCATGAGGGACAGCGTCGCGCTGAAGCGTTCGACTGAGCACGCGGGCAAGAGCTCGCCGGAAGACGTTCTCAACTGCTTCATCAAAAGCATCGACTCGAGCAAGCGTTCCGATCAGCCTTATGTCCATTGGCTGCTGAAGGATTGCTTCCCAACCGAGGTCGTCGACGACATTCTCGCGTTGCCCTTCCCGGCACCGTCGCTTGAGGGCGTCTCAGGCAAGCGCGAGCTGCACAACAACACGCGCAAATATTTCGACGTGGAAAATCGGCAGGCCTTCCCGGTCTGCGATGCGGTGTCACGCGCCTTCCAAGACAAGCGCATGATCGAGCACATCGAGCAGGTCTTCAACACCGACCTCGCCGGCACCTATCTTCGGATCGAGTTCGCGCAAGACATCGACGGCTTCTGGCTCGAGCCGCACACCGATCTCGGCGTGAAGAAGTTCACCTTGCTTATCTATCTATCGCAGGATCCGAGCCACCTCGATCTCGGCACCGACATCTACGGTCCGGACAAGGCCCATCTCGGCCGCCCGCCCTTTAATTCTAATGGTGCCATGATTTTCGTGCCGGCCGACAATACCTATCATGGCTTCGAGAAGCGCCCGATCAAGGGCGTGCGCACCTCACTGATCGTCAATTACGTGACCAATGAATGGCGCGCGCGAGAGCAACTCGCCTTCCCGGAGACGACGGTCGCTTAAGCCGAGTCAGTTTCCCAGAAAACTGTGATGGCCGGGCTTGTCCCGGCCATTTCGTTTTGGGCTAAGATGATGCCGTGAGCAAAGTCGCCTTCATCGGGCTCGGCGTCATGGGCTTTCCCATGGCCGGGCATCTCGCGACGCGCGGTCAACACGACGTTGCCGTCTACAACCGCACGCGCGCCAAGGCGGAAGCGTGGGCCGCGAAATTTGGCGGACGGATCGCAGCCACACCCGCTGACGCCGCCCGAGACGCCGATTTCGTCTTCACTTGCGTCGGCAATGACGAGCATTTGCGGGACGTCACGCTTGAGGAAAATGGCGCGTTCGAAGCGCTGAAAAAAGGCGCTATCGCTGTCGATCACACCACCGCCTCCGCGACCATCGCCCGGAAGCTCTATGCAGCCGCCAAGCGTCGCGCCGCGGGCTTCCTCGATGCGCCGGTGTCCGGCGGCCAGGCCGGCGCCGAGAACGGCAGCCTAAGCGTGATGGTCGGCGGTGACGAGGCGGACTTCGTCAAAGCAAAGCCTGTGATCGACGCCCATGCCAAGGCGGTGACTCTCATCGGTCCCTCCGGCTCTGGCCAGCTCACCAAGATGGTCAATCAGATCTGCATCGGCGCCCTGATCCAGGCGCTCGCCGAAGGCTTGCATTTTGCCGAACGCTCGAATCTCGACATCGAGAAAGTGATCGCCACCATCTCCAAAGGTGCGGCGCAAAGCTGGCAGATGGAGAATAGGTGGAAGACGATGGTCGACGGCAAATTCGATTTCGGCTTCGCCGTCGACTGGGTGCGAAAGGATTTCGCCCTTGTGTTCGACGAGGCGCGAAAGAACGGCGCGGAGCTTCCCGTTACCGCGCTCGTCGATCAATTCTACGCCGAGGTGCAAGCGATGGGCGGCAATCGCTGGGATACCTCCAGCCTGATCGCGCTGCTGCAGCGGAACAAAAAGAGCTAAGCCGCCTTCTCCACCAGTGCGTAGTCCAGCGGCAGCGCCGTGGTGTATTTGATCTGCTCCATGGCGAAGGCCGAACTCACGTCGGAAAGTTCGATCTTGGAGATCAGCCGCTTATAGAACGCGTCATAGCGCTCGATATCCGGGACCACGACGCGGAGCAGGTAATCCACCTGCCCGCTCATGCGGTAGAACTCGACCACCTCCGGAAAATCCTTCAGCGCCGCATGGAAGCGGTCGAGCCAATCTTGCGTGTGATGGCTCGTCGTGATGGAGACGAACACCGTCACCCCGACATTGACCGCTTTCGGATTGAGCACGGCCACGCGCTTCTGGATGACGCCCTGTTCTTCGAGTTTCTGGATGCGCCGCCAGCACGGCGTCGTCGAGAGCCCAATCTGCTTGCCGATCTCGGCAACGGGAATGGTGCAATCCCGCTGCAAAATGTCGAGAATCTTCCGATCCATTCTATCGATCATAGGAGCACCCGCTAGTTTAATTCCTGAAACAGGCATATATGTAGGATGAATTTGCGTCATTATGTAACCTCTACCAGATTGGTAGAATATTTTACTCTACCTGACAAGTAGGAATTTAGCGCCGCCCCCAAAAATTTTTGCGCGGTTTGTGTCGCTAGCGCAGAAGGCCCCTCACCTCGCGCTTCAGCACAGGCAAAAGCTCCTCCTCGAACCAGGGGTTCCGCTTCAGCCAGCCATTGTTGCGCCACGACGGATGCGGCAGCGGCAACACGCGCGGGTGCGTGTTTCGTTTCAAATGCCTGTGCCAGTCGAGCATCGTCTCTTGCAAATTCGAGCCGGCCTCATCGCCGAGATGCCAGTTTTGCGCGTAAGACCCGACCGCGAGAACAAGGTCGAGCTGCGGCAGCTCCGCAAACAGCCGCTGATGCCACAGGCTCGCGCATTCGCTGCGTGGCGGCAGATCGGCGCCCTTCGCATCTTGGCCGGGAAAGCAGAATCCCATTGGCACGATGGCGACGTGGGCCTCGTTGTAAAATTCTTGCGGGCTTACATCCATCCAATCGCGCAAGCGGTCGCCTGAAGCGTCGGTGAAGGAGATCCCCGATCGGTAGACCCGCGTGCCCGGCGCCTGGCTGCACACGGCAAGCCGCGCCGTGGCGCTTGCCCGCAAAGTTGGCCGCGGCTCATGCGGCAGCTTCGCAGCCTTCGGAGTCTCGACGCAATGGCGACAGGCCCTGATCGAGCGAAGCAGAGCATCGAGCTCGCTGACATTTGCCTTCATAGATCGAGCGACATCCCATCCTCGGCCAAGAGATAGCGCGAGCGATCGACCTTGTCCCTCTCGGCCAACATCGCCTCCCCCATATGCGTCAGCAGAACGCGCTTGGCTCCGAGTCGTGCAAAATTGGCGTCGATGGTCTTGTAGTCGAGATGGATGTCGAGCTTGAGGTCGTATTGGAAACATTCGCTGATCAGGAGATCGGCGCCACTAGCCGCCCGACACAGCGTCTCGGTCCAACCTGTGTCACCCGTGAACGCGATGGTCTTACCTTCCGCTTCGACGCGGAGCGAATAAGGCGGCGCGCCCGAAGGATGCCGTACCTCGAACGGCGTGACCGCGGCGCCGGCAACCTCGATCCGCTTGCCCTCATCATACTCGATGAAGTTGAGGTCGAATGAACGCGCCGTTGTCGTCATGCCGGGATACAGCGCCTCGGTCGCGGCGACGAAGCGGGCCTCGATATCTCGAGGGCCAGTGATGATCAGCGGCCGCGTGCGCTTGCTGACATAGAGCGCGTCAATTAGCAGCCAGGACAGTCCGGCGAAGTGATCGCCATGGAGATGACTGATAAAAACCGCGTCGATCTCCGCAGGGCTCAGCCCGAGCTTGTGCATCCCGATCAATGTCGAGGCACCGCAATCGATCAGATAGCGCTTAGGCCCCGTGCTCAAATGCAACGCCGTCTGTAGGCGTCCGCCGGAGCCAAACGCGTCCCCGCAGCCAACAATGGTCAATCGCATAGTCTTCCTCGGCGGCAGGGACTTTAGAGTTAACGGGGGCCCGCGAAAAGCACGTTCGGACCCAAGCCAATCCTCCGTTTTCGTGTCAGGGCGGGGCGCCAATACACGTCTCATTAGGGATTTCGGTCGATAGTCGGGTAAAGCAGCGGGATTTCACGCCTGGCTCAGACCTGGGTTCGCCCCGAGTCGGTTTACCTCGTTAGGTTGCATTGGTTGGTCGCGTCATGAGTGTGCAAGCCGAGGCAGGAAGCGTCCGTTCGGGGACCGATACCAAGCGACGCGCCGCTCGTCACGTCCAGGAAGCCCGCGAGAAGCTTACCTACTCATCGGAAAACCGGCCGGAGTTCGAATACGAGCTCCTGATGATGTTCGTGAAGAACGAGCTTGCGGCCGCCGTAACCACGCCGCTACTCGCCATCATCGTCGCCATGGGTGCGATGTTTTGGGCACCCCCCGAACAGCTCTTGCTTTGGCTCGCGACCGTCTTCGTTTCCAAAGGCATCTTGATCAGCATCTGCCGGCAATTCGTCAACGAGCCGCGCGAGGACGGCAAATTGGAGATCTGGCGCGCCAAGATCGCCGCCGCCGAATTCTTCTACGGGGTCTCATGGGCGAGCGTCGCCTTTGTCAGTGTCGGCACACAAGGAGAGTCCGCACACACCTTCATCTTCGCCGCCCTCCTCATCGTCATCTCAATGCGCATGCTGTTCGCCTCGACCGTGATGCCGATCGTTTACGCCGGCACTCTGCCGATCACCATCGCCATCGTGGTCAGCTTCGCGCTGCTCGACAATCCATTCTATTGGGCAATGGCCGCCATGGCTGTCGGCGTGCACATCTACTTCATCTGGCTGATGATCGGCTTCCACGCCACGGTCACCACCATGCTGGAATTTCGCGCCGAGAAGGACGCGCTGATCGCCGAGCTGGAACAGGCGAAGTCGATTTCGGATGAAGCCCGGGCTCGCGCCGAGGAGGCGAATTTCGCCAAATCGCGCTTTCTTGCCACAATGAGCCACGAGCTCCGCACGCCGCTCAACGCCATCCTCGGCTTCTCCGACATCATGCGCGCGCAGATCTTGGGACCGCACAGCAACCCGACTTACACCGAATACGCCAACGACATCCATCAAAGCGGCCAGCATCTGCTCAATCTCATCAACGAGATTCTCGACATCAGCCGCATCGAGGCCGGCCGTTATGAGCTGCACGAGGGGCCCGTGACCTTCGCCGACGTCGTCATGGATTGCGACCGGCTGATGCGGCTCCGCGCCGAGAACAAGGGCCTCAAGATCGTTGAGAATTTTGATCCGGCGTTGCCGCAACTTTGGGTCGATGAGCGCGCCATGCGCCAGATCTGCCTCAATCTCTTGTCTAACGCCATAAAGTTCACCCCCTCTGGCGGCACCATCACCATGACCGTCGGGCAGACTGCGCTCGGCGGCCAATATCTCAGCGTGAAAGACACCGGACCCGGCATTCCGGAACACGAGATTCCCCGCGTGCTGAAAGCGTTCGGCCAAGGCTCGCTTGCGCATCAGACCGCGGAAGGCGGCACGGGACTTGGCCTTCCCATCACCAAGGGTCTGACCGAGCTGCATCAAGGCAGCTTCGAGCTCAAGAGCAAGCCTCGCTACGGCACCGAGGTAATCGTCACGTTCCCGAGGAAGCGCGTGATGGAGGCCCTACCACGCCTTGCCGAACCCGGAGAACGCGGTGCCGCCAGGACGCGCGGCGGTTGGCGGGCGGGCGGGCGCGGCTGATCTCGAAGGCCGATTGCTTGGAGCCGCTTCGCTGCTTACATAGCACGCATCACAATGCGAGTTGCGCCCCTTGGAAACCCCCTGCATCGATATCTGCACCATCGACGAAGCGAACGGCCTGTGCAAAGGCTGCTACCGCACCATCGATGAGATCGCGCGCTGGGCGTCGATGCGTTCGGAAGAGCGCCGCGCCATCATGGCGATCTTGCCTGAGCGCAATCCCGCCAAAGCCGTCGAGAACTAGATCATGTCCGCCTGGATCGCCCTCTTCATCCTCGCGCTCGGCGCCATGTTCCTGCTCGCAGACACCGCCGGGACCATCGCCGGCGTGGACAGTACCACGTTCGGTTATGTGGTTCTCTGCGTGGCTATCATTGTCTATCTCACAGGGGGAATGCTGTCGCGATATGGCGGCCGCGCAACGTTCATCTTGCGCGACGCCGTAACTTGGCTCGCGCTTGGTCTCGGCCTTGTCACAATCTACACCTATCGCGAGACGCTGCTTCCCATGGCCGGACGTGTCGCCGGCGAGCTCATTCCGGGCAGCGCCATGACGGTCGAAGAGAGCAGCAACGGCGCCACCGAAGTGCGCTTGCGCAAGCGCATGGACGGTCACTTTGTGGCGAGCGTCGCAGTGAACGGCAAATCGGTGTCGATGATCGTCGATACCGGCGCCTCCGAGATCGTGCTTCGCCCCGAGGACGCGGAGCAAGTCGGGATCGACACAACGGCGCTCAGCTATACGATTCCGGTCCACACCGCCAACGGCCGCAGCATGACGGCACGCGTGCGTCTCGACAACGTCGCGATCGGGCCGCTCGACCGGCGGAAAGTCGAGGCTCTAGTTGCCAAGCCCGGCGCGTTAACCCAAAGCCTCCTCGGTATGAGTTTCTTAAGCCGCCTGCGCTCCTATGAATTCTCTGGAGATTTCCTGACCTTGCGCGGCTGATTGGCGCGAGAGGAGATACGCAAAGTGGGCTCAGCGGCAAAACACGCGCTGCGTGAGGCGTTACTCTGGTCGAGCATCGCGCTTGCCGGATTCGGACTCTTCTATTTCTATGACGATCTCATCGCGGGTTTGCGCCTTCAGCAGGAAATTGCGGCAGTGACGCCGACACCTGAACGAGATCGCGAAACCAAGATCGCGCGAGCCGGCTATGGCGACGAGGTTCGCGTTCGCGCCGACCGGCAAGGTCACTTCATTGTCGACGCCGCCATCAACGGCCGCCCGGTCACATTGATGGCCGACACCGGCGCCAGTGTTGTCGTGCTCTCTTTCGAGGATGCCGAGAGATTGGGACTGTCGCCGCGGAGCCGCGACTTCACCGGCCTTGCACAAACCGCAAATGGTGTTTCCAGGATCGCGCCTGTCACTCTCGACCGCGTGCGCATCGACAACATCACCCTGTATGGCATTCAAGCAGCTGTTGCCGAGCCCGGCGCGCTGTCGGGCAATTTGCTCGGCATGAGCTTTCTGGGCAAATTGTCGCGTTTCGAAATGAAGGGCGACGAGCTGGTGCTGGCGCAATAATCCCGAGACGAAGGAACAGGAAATCGGCGGCTGCGTTGGGAAGGCATCCCCTCTTCCTAATTTCTAGATTTCGATTTTCAGATTTCTGCTATACGGGCCTATGCTTCCCAAACCGCGCCAAGACTTGCTCCCGAACACGCTGGAGTTTGAACGCCTGCCCTTCGTCAAGGCGACCGGCTTCCGCGAATATGACGCGCGCTGGCGCTACCCCGAGGAGATCAACCTGCTCGGGCTGACCGCCGTCGGGGCCGGCCTCGCCACACTCATGCGGCGACGCGGCGTCCCGGTCCGCGTGGTGGTAGGTCACGACTATCGCTCTTACTCCGCAGCGATCAAAGCCGCGCTGATCGAGGGCCTGCTCGCCGGCGGCGCCGAAGTCCACGATATCGGGCTCACGCTGTCGCCCATGGCCTATTTCGCGCAATTCGATCTCGGCGTCGAAGGCGTCGCCATGGTCACAGCGAGCCACAATGACAATGGCTGGACCGGCATCAAAATGGGGATCGAACGTCCCCTCACCTTCGCGCCGGAGGACATGACCGAGCTGAAAGAGATCGTGCTCGGGGGAAATTTCGAATTGCCGGGCGGTGGGCGCTGCATCTTCGTGCCGGATATGCCCGAGCGCTACATGGCCGACCTCTTGAAGCACAAGAAATTCGCCCGCAAGATGAAAGCGGTAGTGTCCTGCGGCAACGGCACGGCGGGCGCCTTTGCGCCGCGCGTCCTCGCCGAGCTTGGCGTCGATGTCATCCCGCTCAACTGCGTGCTCGACTACACCTTCCCCGCTCATAATCCGAATCCCGAAGACATGGGCATGCTCAATGTGACCCGTGATGCCGTGCTCTCCCATGGCGCCGATCTGGGTCTGGCGTTCGACGGCGACGGCGATCGCTGCGGCGTCGTCGACAACGAAGGCGAGGCGATCTTCGCCGACAAGGTCGGCGTCATGCTCGCGCGCGATATTTCAAGCCGGCACAAATCTG
>DATBSU010000152.1:0-11094 GCA_036559585.1 Methyloceanibacter sp. | reverse complement strand
GGATCGATCGTGGCGATGCCTCAATTCCTGTCAAGGGACGCAAGATGGGAAGCCCTTCGCGCTCATGTCGGCGAAATGGCCCAGCTTGCTGCGAGCGCGATTGACGGTGATCTGCATCACCAACTGCTCGATCCCAAAAACTATACCGACGAGCTTTACGCCGAAGCCCTGAAGCAGCTTGTTCGCTTCCACTCCGCCGATCCGAATATCCACTACCTTTACACCATGGTCGAGCGCGACGGCGTTCCCTATTTCGTCCTCGACACGGCCGAGGCTCCCGGCCTCAAGACCGAGCGCAAGCTGGAAAAGTCAAAATATATGGAGCGCTTCGACGTTAAGGCGGAGCAGGGCAACGATTGGCTCAAACAAATTGCCTCGGGCAAGACTTACGTGACCCCCTCATTCGAGGAAGACGACTACGGCACCTTTCTCACCGGTCACGCGCCAATCTATGACAGCCAGGGCCGTTACAGCGGATTTGTCGGCGTCGATTTTGATCTCGACTATTACTTCGCCTCGGAAGCGCGTTTCCGCGCCATTGCGATCGGCAGCCTGATCGTGACGTTCGTCTTGTCTCTTGGGATCGGGTATCTCGTTGCCCAATATTATGTCGATCATCCAAAGTCGGATGCAGGACCGGTTTGAAAGCTCGATGCCCCGCCGCAGCGGTGTCAGCCGACGATCTCGCTCTTCTTGAAGCACATCGCGATTTCTTTCTTCGCCGTCTCCGGGGCGTCGGAACCATGTACGGAATTGCGCTGATGATTGACGCCGAAATCCTTGCGGATGGTTCCAGGCTCTGCATCCACGGGATTGGTCGCACCCATGATCTCGCGATATTTGCCGATGGCGTCGTCGCCTTCAAGAACCGTGAGCACGATGGGGCCCGAAGTCATATAGTTGAGGAGCTCCTTGTAAAACGGCTGCCCTTTGTGCACCTCGTAGAATTTCTTGGCGTCCTTCTTCCGCCACCACACGCGCTTCTGCGCGATGACGCGAAGGCCCGCGCCCTCCAGCCGCGACACAATCATGCCGGTGATGTTCCGTTCGGTTGCATCCGGCTTGATGATCGACAAGGTACGCTCAATGGCCATGGCGAAGTGATTCCTCTAAGGCTCGGAAATATTGAGGCTTATAACCACGCCCGATGACAGCGGCAAGGCACCCTGTTCTGTCCTTCGTGGTAATCTTTGATGCTGCGTTACCAGGTTCTGACCTAGATCGGAGAAAGCGATGCTTTATGCGACATTAAAAGTCCTAATCACGAGCATCCTCGTCGTCGCGGTTTCCGAAGCGGCGAAGCGATCGAGCCTGTTTGGCGCGCTGCTGGCGTCTCTCCCACTCGTCTCGGTACTCGCATTCATCTGGCTCTATATCGAGACCGGCGATATCGAGAAGATCGCAAGCCTGGCGCAGGAAATTTTTTGGCTCGTCCTTCCCTCGCTCGTTCTCTTCTTGGCGCTGCCGTTCCTGCTTCGTTACGGTATGGGCTTCTATCTGAGCCTCTTCCTGTCTATCGGGTTAACCGCGGGAGCCTATCTTCTGATGACATTTGCCCTTGGCCGCTTCGGCGTCACGGTCTGAATCGTCACGCTTTCTGCTGCCAGCGCCCGTCCGCATCCTGTTGCCAGTAGCTGACTGAGTGACCGGAGCCACGCGCAACCTGCCATTGCGCCCGCGCCCTCGCCAACGCATCGGCGTCGCGGCCGTCGAAAATAAACACCACCCGGAGATAGTTGGACGCATCACCGAGCTCCGCGCCGTCGAGCAGGAAGCGAACCTGCGCCCCATTTGGGTTGTCATCCTCGACCGTCAGATAGATTGGCTGCTCGGCAGCTTGTCCGTCCTTGGCAGTGCCGTGCGGGAGAAAGCTCTCCTCCGAAAACGACCACAGCAAAGTGTCGAGTGCCTCGACACGCTCCTCGCTCGTCGCCTGCACCGCCGCACGCCAACCCTTCTCCACAGATCGCAGCAGCAAGGTCGGCAGCACGTCTTCCAGCGTTCGCCGCTCGAGATGATAGAAGAACACCTCAGTCACGCCGCTCATTCCTGAGTTCCCTTGGCATAGGGATTGGCACCGCCGCGCAGATGCAGCCGTATCGGTACGCCCGGCATGTCGAAATTCTTGCGCAACCCGTTGACGAGGTAACGCACATAGGAGTCCGGCACGGCCTTCGGCCGCGAGCAGAATAAAATGAATGTCGGCGGCCGCGCATTACTTTGCGTCATATAACGAAGCTTGAGACGCCGGCCCGAGACAGCGGGTGGTGGATGCGACTCGACCACTTCTTGCAGCCATTCATTCAGCCGGCGCGTGGGGAGCCGTCGATTCCACAGCGCATCGGCCTCGACAACGCCCGCCATCAACTTGTCGAGCCCCTTGCCGCTCAAGGCGGACACCGGCACCAGCGGCACACCTTTAATTTGAGGCAGCAGCCGATCGCATTTTTCACGAAGCTCCGCGAGCCGCTGCTGCGGCTCCCCCATTAAGTCCCATTTGTTGACGGCGATGACGAGAGCCCGTCCCTCCTGCACGATCAGATCCACGATCTGCAAATCCTGTTTCTCGAACGGAGTCTCGGCGTCCAACACGATCACAACCGCCTCAGCGAAGCGGATGGCCTTCAGCGTATCGCCAACGGAAAGTTCTTCGGCTTTCCCTTCGACGCGCATCTTGCGCCGCAAGCCCGCCGTATCGAACAGCAGTAACGGCCGCCCCTCCCAAGTCAGGTCGGTGGCGATCGAATCGCGGGTTATGCCGGCTTCCGGCCCTGTGATCATGCGCTCCTCGCCGAGGAGCGCGTTGACGAGCGTCGATTTCCCGACATTGGGCCGGCCGATAATGGCGAGGCGCAACGGGCGCGCATCGGCCTCCTCGGCCGCGGAGTCTTCATCTTGGCTTGGCGCGATCTCCCCGGCCGCACCGGCTTTCTCTTCGATCGCCTCGATCAACTCGCCGATGCCGGTGCCGTGCTCGGCCGAGATTGCGATGGGTTCTCCGAACCCGAGCCTAAAGGCCTCATATAAACCAGGATCGGCGGCACGCCCCTCGCATTTATTGGCTGCGAGGATAACGGGTTTGCCGGAACTTCTCACGAGATCGGCGAAGCTCTCGTCGGCGCCGATCACGCCGGCGCGGGCATCGATCATAAACACCACAACATCGGCCTGCGCGATGGCCGCCTGGGTTTGCTCCCGCATTCTCGGACCAAGTCCGGTCTTGGCATCCTCGAAGCCGGCGGTATCGATCAGCGTTGCCTCGAACGGTCCGATCGACGTTTCGGCTTCGCGCCGGTCGCGCGTGAGCCCGGGCTGATCGTCGACAAGCGCCAGCCTGCTTCCCGCAAGGCGGTTGAACAGCGTGGACTTGCCGACATTCGGGCGTCCGATGATGGCGATGGTGAAGGACATTTCAGCGAATTCGGCTAGGGCAACCGGTGAGAGCCGGTGCTGCTCAATTGAGGGCAATCAGGCGGGCATTGTCTGACAGAATATACATGCGCCCGTCCGCGACAATCGGCGAAACATAGACCTCAGTACCGAGATCGACCTGGCTCGACAGCGTACCGGTTCTGGCATCGGCGGCGACCAGGAGGCCGTCCGCTGATACGGACCAGACCTTGCCGCCGGCAAGCACAGGGCCGCTCCAGCGGCCACTTGCAGGCAAATCGACCATCCAGCGGATCTTCCCGTCCGCCCGCGAGAGCGCCAGCAATTTGCCCGTGACCTCGACGACATAGACCGTATCCCCGGCGATCCAAGGCATTTGCGTGCTGGCGAGCGTCCGCGTCCACAGCCGCTCTCCCGTCGCTTCGGTGGAGGCGATCATCTTACCGCCGTGGCTTACGGCAAACACCACGCCCTGGTCGACCACCGGCCGCGCCGGATCGGCGAGGACACCGGCCCCCGATGTATCGCTCTCCCGAGACAGCGATTCGTTCCAGGCCCTCTGCCCGTCCATCTGATAGGCCACGATGTCGCCCGCGGCGAACGGCACGATGACCAAGCCCTTGCCGACCGCAGGGCTGACATTGCTGAGCAGCGTCGCCGGTTGCGGCAGGCCGCGCGCCGTCCACACTTCGGCACCGTCCGTGGCGCTGAGACAATGCAACACGCTGTCGGTCGAAACGAAATAGATCTTGCCGCCGGCCGCCGTAGGCGAGCTTCGGATCGGTTCCCCGGTCCGCTTCGTCCAAATGATCGCGCCATTGCCCGGATTGATCGCAACGACGGTGCCGTAGCCCGTCGTCGCGTAAAGTTGGCCGCCATCGAGCGCGATGCCGCCGCCGAACCCTTCGTTGCTCTTCTCGTTCTCCGGCGTGACGCTCGCCGTCCACAGCCGCTGCCCGCTTGTGGCAGCAAATGCAGAAACATCGCCCCCGGCATCGAGCGTGAACACCTTGCCATCGGCAACCAGCGGCAACGCGCTCAAGCGTCCCTTCGAGGACGATCCGGTGCCCGCGTCAGCCGTCCAGATTTGGTGGACCGACTCGCCGAGAGCGAGATGGCCGAGATTGTTCGATGCGATACCGCCGGGTTGTGTCCAGCTCGGATTGTTGCGAGGCGGTGGCAGCGCCATCGGCTTCGCCGCTAAGCTGCGGTCGACATCGCCAACGCCTGGCGATGTCAGCACCGCTATGCGCTGCCCCGGCAGCTTCTCCTCTTCTTTGGAGAAAGGATTCTTGATCGATGGCAACCCGCTGGCGCAGCCGGTGAGGCACAACGCCAGCCCGATCATGACCGAAGCCGCTATGAGGACGCGGTGTCGCATTTGCCTTCGCCCCGGGGCCACGTCGACGCTACCCCTCATGTGAAAGCTAGTTGGCCGCAGGCGCCGGCGCCTTCATAGCGCCTGCGATCAAGGCCAACATCATGTCGGCGCGTTCGCGCATGTTCGACGGCGTCGACTCATCACCGGCAAGCGCGGTGAATTGCTTCTCGGCTTCCGGCATGTTGTCGAGCTTGTATGCCGAAAGCCCCAGCAATTCGCGCGCGGAAAAACGCCACGGGCTGGTACCCTCCGTGAGTGCCTTCAAGCGGCGCTCCATCTCGGCATAGTCGGCACTTGTGAGCTTGAGGGTCGCAGCCTGGATCGTCGCGTAGCCCTTCAGAATTTCATCGACGCTTGCATCGGCGGAGAGTGCGTCGTAGCCCACGACCGCCTTGTCGGTTTCGCCTGCCTTGGCCTCGGCCGCTGCGAGTTGGAAACGCGCGAGCACCTGGTAGCCAGCGGGACCCTTCTCGGCCAGCTGAGTAAAGGCCTCACCCGCCTTGGCGGCGTCGCCCGCTTTCGCCAAGCTCAGCGCCTGCGTGAATTGAGCGCCTGCATCGCCGGCCTGCTTGTCGCGCCAATAGACCCAGCCCTTATACCCGGCAACGCCGGCAATGATCAGGCAAGCGCCGAAGATGGCCAAGATGCCATAGCGATCCCAAAGCTTTTTGTATTGCTCGTGGCGGACGGCCTCGTCCACCTCGCGAAAAAATTCACTATCGCTCATTGCTAGCGCACTCTGATGCCGGTGATTGACCGGGAACTCGGATCGGCTCCCGTCCAACGCCGTATAGTGAAGGCCCTTCCCCCGCGCAAGGCAATGCGCCGCGAAATCGGCCCCAAGCCCTTAACGCTAAATCCGCCAGACCGGCTAACTGCCTGTCATTTTGGCCTTTTTCGTGGCCTGCGGATCGTCGTCATACATCGGATAGGTATGCTCGGCCGCCGGGAAGGCGCGTGAACGCACGTCGTCCGCGTAGGCTTTCACCGCATTCTCGATCGCCTCGCCAAGCTGAGCGTATTCCTTGACGAATTTGGGCGCCTTCGGGTTCAGGCCGAGCACATCCTCGAGCACGAGGATCTGCCCATCGCACTCTGCCGACGCCCCGATGCCGATGGTCGGGATCGGAATTTGTTTGGTGATCCGCGCGGCGAGCAGTTCCGCGAGCGCTTCCACCACTACGGCGAAGGCGCCGGCCTCGGCGACGGCGCGCGCATCTTCCTCGAACGCCGCCCATTCGGAGCGGTGGCGCCCCAGCGGCCTGAAGCTGCCGATCATATTCACGGCCTGCGGCGTCATGCCGATATGGCTCATCACCGGAATGCCCCGCGCGCTGAGATAGCGGATGGTCTCCGCCATATGCGCACCGCCCTCGATCTTGATGGCGCCGCAGCCGGTCTCTTTCAGCACCCGCGCGGCATTGCGGAAGGCGATGGACGGGCTCTCTTCGTAGGAGCCGAACGGCATATCGACCACGACCAGCGCCCTGGTCGAGCCGCGCACCACGGCCTGTGCATGCATGATCATGAGGTCGAGCGGCACCGGCACGGTGGTTTCGTAACCGTGCATCACCATGCCGAGCGAGTCGCCGACCAGCAGCATGTCGACATAAGGGTCGATAATGCGCGCAGTATGGGCGTGATAGGCGGTCAGCGCCACGATGGGCGCGCCGCCCTTGCGCTTGGCAATATCCGGCGCGGTAACTCGCTTCGTCGTCACTTGCTTCGACACAGGTCAAAACTCCCAGGAAGGGATGGGCCAATGGCGTCTTATGACAGATATATAGGGCGTTTTGCACTGCAAAAAACTGCCGCAGGGCCTTACCCCGAGGCTAAAGGTGAGACCCCAATCAAGAGCGGATGCAGCCAGAACAGAAAGGCCACATAAAGCGCCAGGCCCGCGCCGAGACTGATCAGGTCATTACGGCGAGCTTCGGCCTCGGAAACCGCCAACACCAGCTCGGCTCCTCCCCGCCGCTTGACCAAAATTCGGTCCACCACGGCATAGGCCAGGAACGACCCGAACAGAATGATCGAGGCGAGGTCGCCATTGGCGATGAGATGGGCGAGCGCCCAGAACTTGATCGCGGCGAGCATCGGGTGCCGCACTTTGGCTTTGATCTTGCCCGGGAGGTAGGCGGCGAACAGCAGCGGGAACACCGGCAGCATCAACAATAGAGCAAGGTGCCGCGTCCAGACTGGCGGCGCCCAGATCTGCACCACAGGCGCCTTGGCAAAACCCCAAACCACAAGCGCAAGGCCAAGCAGGGAGACGACCGAGAACAGCGCGCGGTAACCGTTTCTGCCGAGCCGCGCCATCAGGCTGTCGCGCAAGTCCGGGAAGGCTGGCACGAAATGAATGCCGATCAGAACGATGATGCCGAGAATGAGAATGGTCATGGGAATTGCCTGTCTAAGTTTTGCTCGCTTCCGCCACCGTCTTTAGCTGAGCCAGGCCCTTGTCGAGCATCTCGCCCATCATCTTCTTCCCGTTCATCACCAGGCAGAACGCCTTGCCGATGAAATTCTGATGACCGTACACGGCCCAAGTGACTTGGGTATGATCGCCCTCCGGCTTGAAATTGAACTCGCTGGTATTGCTCACCTCCATCGGCTTCGCGATATCGGTCTTGATCTTGATGAGCTCGTTCGGCCGGCTCTCGGCGAGCGTCATGGTCCCCTCGCCGACTTGACTATTGCCCGTCCAATGGGCGATGGCGCCGGTTCCCGACTCCGGTCCCTCGAAACTGATCTTCGCGTCGGGATCGAGCTTCGCCCAAGGCGACCACGCATCCCATTTATGCAGATCGTTCACTTGCGCGAAGACGGTTTCCGCCGGCGCCGCGATCTTGATCGAGCGTTCGACGCGGAACTCCGAAGGCTGCATCGCGACCACGATGATGAAGATCGCGACGATCACCACAAGCGCAATTAGAATCTTTTTCAGCATACCTATCCCCTCCGCATCTTCGATATTGGCTGTCTTTCATTTTCGCCCATTGAGTGCAAGATATCGATGTCATTTGCATGGCCTAGCGGCGCTCGTGATTTCATCGAGTCGTCACGAAAGCAGGATCGGAAGCCGTGGAGAGACGCTACCAATACAGACCCTGGGGGTTCTTCCTGATCGCCTATGTCGCGACCTGGATCCCGTGGCTTGTCGGCGCTTATCTCGGCAGGCAGCCGGGCCTGGAAGCCTACGCCCCGCTTCTTAGCCTCGTTGGCTTGCTGGGCCCGATCGGCGCTACGCTCTTTATGGTCCTGACTTCCGGCAGCTGCGCGCTGAAATGCGACTTCAAAGACAGGCTGCTTAACCTGCGCAAGATCAGGCCGATCCTTGCGATCCTCGCCGTGGTCGCGCCTTTCGCCGTGATCTGCCTGTCGATCTTGCTGTCGCTGTGGCTCGGCGAATCCATCGATCAATTCCAGCTGGCCGACAGCACGCAACTCCTCCCCATGATCCTTCTCGCCATGATCCTCGCCCCCATTATGGAGGAGACCGGCTGGCACGGTTACGGCGTGGACAGTCTCAGAGCCAACTTCGGCATGATGCGGGCGACGCTGCTGTTCGCCGGTCTGTGGTGCATCTGGCATGCGCCGCTGGCGTTGATCAGCGGGACCTATCAGAACGCGGTCGCTGAGATGGAGAACAAGATCTTCATCGTGAACTTCTTCGTCAGCATCATTCCCGCCGCGATCATCGCCAACTGGTTCTATTACAAGAACGACCGCTCGATCCTGGCCGCGATCCTATTGCACTCGATGCTCAACGCGGCAGCCGTGTTGCTCAATGCCGGGCAGGTCGCGAAATGTATCGCCACGCTGCTCTACGCTTGCATCGCGGCAGGCCTTGTCGTGGGCGATCGCAAGCTGTTCGCCGAAGGTCCCCGGAATTTTCTCCAAGAAAAGTCTACTGGCCGAACCGGCAGTTGAGACCCGGCCCTCCCCCCAAACGGAATGATTATGCGACCAGCACAGGTGCGCCTCAATGGCGTCCAATTGAGGCTCGCAAATTAGGACAATGTTATCCTTCGGAAAAGAAGATGCGGTTTGAATAAGAATCGAGAGAATCCCGCGGCATGAGATCGCCGAAATCGCCCATACAGCTGATCGAGGAGATCATCCGCGCCAAGACGGCGCTGCACCTCCGGCTCGTCGCCCATCGGAATGACGGCGAGGTCGAGATCGGCGGAAAGAACGTATCCGACATGATCGCGGAGGTGGATGCGGGCATTCCGGGCTACGAGCAGTTGCTCGTCTATTTCAAAAATAAGATGGCCGCAGAAGTTATGGCGGCTGAAGTTGGCGAGGAACCGGAGCCGCCTGCGAAAAGGGACGAAGGCCAGCTTGCGGGATCGATCGTCGCCGCGCCCGCACGGAGATAGCTGGTCCAATTCGGACGCGTCCGCCGTTAAATTCATGGCTACTTGCAAATCGGCAGCGGCCGCGCCGGCGGCGCCGGCGGTTGAGCTTTCTTGAGCTTCTCCAGGATCGGCTCGAGGGTTTCCTTCGGCCAGAATTTCGGCGCGCCGATCGCGCGCAAGCAGGAGGCATTCCAATACGAGCCGGCGCGCGACGGCGACTTTCCGGCCTTCACCGCTTGCGCCACGGCCGCGATGTCGGTGGACTCAGGATAGATGTAAAGCGTCGATTTCTCCTGCATCATCGGGATGATTTTTGCCGCGTCGCCTTGCGACCAGCTGGTGCAGCCATTGCTGCGGCCTGCGGCATAATCCGTCAGTGTCCCAACCGGAACGTAGCCTTCCGCGTTAGCGTATTGGCTGTCCGGATCTTTTCGCCGGCAGGCCACTCGCAACACGGCGGCCGGATGCCCGCCAATGGCGCGCGGTCTCGCATTTGCCGTGTCGCCTTCGCCGTCGAACTGCACGAACGAGCGGCTAAAGGCAACGTATTTTCCCGCTGAGCGATAATACCCTTTGAACGAGGTTCTGATCTCGGCGGTCACATAGGGCCCACCGGTCGTCAGCTTGGAATCCTGCGCATTGCTGAAATTCTTCGCGCATTGAATGCCGTTGGTGAAATTCGCGCCCGGCACGGCGCGGCCGCTACCGTGTCCCGATGGCACCGCGCGAAATGTCTGGTCGGCTTCGCAGATAATGTAAAACCGTCGCCCAAAGCCGGCGGGACGCGTGGCGTCCATGGCGAAGTAGCAGGGATTTTTGACCGCGCCTGCGCTCAATTTTTGCTGGTAAAGCGCGCGCGCCCTCTGCAACACCAATGGCGCGATCTGGCCGTCGCCGTCGCCGACATGCGACTTAAGCCAAGCCGGAACGTCCGATGGCTGCTCCGCCGCGAACGATCGAGGCAGACCCGAGAAAGCAACAGCGCCCACGATCGCGCTGACGACGGCGACGATAATTGGAAGGAGGCGTCGTGACTGCAACGGATCAAATCTCCTGGCGAAGCATTTGGACTTTGTCCGACATCACTATTCCCACTCGATCGTCCCCGGCGGCTTCGAGGTGATATCATAAACTACGCGGTTGATGCCGCGCACCTCGTTGATGATGCGCCGCGCCGCGTGACCGAGAAATTCGTGTGAGAAGTCGTAATAGTCCGCCGTCATGCCGTCGGTCGAGGTCACGGCGCGGAGCGCGCAGACAAAGTCGTAGGTGCGGGCATCGCCCATCACGCCGACGGTGCGCACCGGCAGCAGCACGGCGAAGGCCTGCCAGATCGTGTCGTAAAGCCCGGCCTTCCTGATCTCCTCGATATAGATCGCGTCGGCCTTGCGCAGGATCGCGAGCTTCTCCTCGGTGATGTCGCCCGGAATGCGTATGGCGAGCCCCGGGCCCGGAAACGGATGGCGATTGACGAAGGCAGGCGGCAGGCCGAGCTCGCGCCCGAGCTTCCTCACCTCGTCCTTGAACAATTCGCGCAATGGCTCGATCAGCTTGAAGCGCATCCGCTCCGGCAGCCCGCCGACATTATGATGCGACTTGATGGTGACGGAGGGGCCGCCGGTAAACGACACGCTCTCGATCACATCGGGGTACAGCGTGCCTTGCGCCAGAAAGTCGACCTCGCCTAGCTTCCGCGCTTCCTCATCGAACACATCGATGAACAGGCGCCCGATGGTTTTCCGCTTGGCTTCAGGATCGTCGACGCCTTTCAGCTCGCTTAAGAAGCGCGCGGCGGCGTCCACCGCGATCAGCGGGATGTTGTAATGGCCCCTGAACAGCTCGACGACTTCTTTCGCTTCGTTCTGCCGGAGCAGGCCGTGATCGACGAAGATGCAAGTGAGCTGGTCGCCGATCGCCTCGTGGATCAGCAGCGCCGCCACGGCGGAGTCCACCCCGCCC
>DATBSU010000151.1:0-9303 GCA_036559585.1 Methyloceanibacter sp. | reverse complement strand
GGACGCACCCCGATCCGTACCAATGTCAGGATCATCGCGGCGACCAACCGCGACCTTCAGCATCAGATCGATCAAGGCCTGTTCCGCGAAGATCTGTTCTATCGCTTGAACGTCGTGCCGCTGCGCTTGCCGCCGCTCCGCGAACGTCTCGAAGATATTCCCGATCTCGTGCGCCACTTCCTTGGCATAGCCGAGAAGGACGGGCTTCCCGGCAAGAGTTTCGAGCCCGCCGCGATCGAGCGCCTGAAGCGCTACCATTGGCCGGGAAATGTGCGCGAGCTCGAGAATCTCGTGCGCCGGCTCTCTGCGATCTACGCCCAAGACACCGTCACCGGCGAGATGGTCGAGAACGAGCTCGCGAGCGTCGCCAAGGCGTCATTTCCGGACAGTGCCGAACAAAGCGGCGATCTTTCCGACAATGTGGAGCGATTTCTCACCGATTATTTCCAGACCTTTGGGCAGGATCTGCCGCCGGCCGGCTTGTATGGTCGCGTGTTACGGAAGATCGAATTTCCGCTGATCACTGCGGCGCTGGCGGCGACGCGCGGCAATCAAATCCGCGCCGCTGATCTTCTCGGGCTCAATCGCAATACGCTGCGCAAAAAAATCCGGGACCTTGGTATCAAGGTAATCCGGACGCCCGGCATGTCCGGCATGTAACGAAAACGCTCCGACCCCCAACCCCGGCCTTCCGGGATAACCTGCTGGTAGGGCTGCCTTTTTGGTGCAGCCTCTAACGGATCTCGCCCCATTAACAATACCCACATTTCTTTGCAAGAAGTCTGTCGCCAAAGCGCCACATTGTGATTTTATTGCACCAGAAGCGGACGCTCCCGGGCAGCCAGCCGAACAAGAACACCCGGGAGGCGAGGGGAAGCGCGCTTGCGTAGGGTGTTGCAAGCTCAGCCATCGAGACGGAGTAGCCGCACTCGCGTTTGCTCCATGCGGCCTAGGCGACATGAGTAACACAAGTAACTCATCAGCAATCCCAATGCCGGCGACATCTCCGGGAGCAGTGCGCCCCGCCGAGCAAAAGCGCGATGTGGCGCACCCACGTCGACGCCTCACCTTCGTGCTTGGTTTCATCATCGTCGTGCTGTCGCTGTGCTCGGGCTTCGCCACCTACGTCATCCTGACCGGACTATCTCCCGTCATCCCGACGCGGACCGTCGTCAACGGCGTGCTTCTCATCAACCTCGTTCTCGTGCTCGCCATGCTCGGGATCATCGCCTGGCAAGTCACCGGGCTCTGGCTCGCGCGCCGAAGACAGGCGGCCGGCGCGCAACTGCATATTCGCATTGTCAGCTTGTTCAGCGTCATCGCCATCGTGCCTGCGATCCTGCTTGCGGTGTTTGCGAGCGACTCTCTGGCTCGCGGCCTCGACCATTGGTTCTCGGTCAGAACTAAGGCGATCATTCAATCTTCGATCGACGTCGCCTCGGCCTATCTGCAGGAACATGGCCAAGTCATTCGTGCCGACACTGTCGGCATGGCGAAGGATATTGATGAGGCGGCAAGTCTGGTGAAGTCGCGCCCCGAAGAGTTTGGCAATTTCCTCACCGCGCAAGCCGCGATCCGCGCGCTCCCGGTTGCCTATCTGATCGACGGCAACGGCAAACTGTTAGCGTCAGCGGCCACGCTGCAGGACACGCCCTATCAGGCCCCGCCCGCCAAGGCCATGGAGCTCGCCAAGAACGGCGAGGCGATCGTGATTGCACCCGGTCAGACCAGCATGGTTGGCGCCATCAAGAGCCTCGACAATTTCGCCGACACCTATCTCTACGTCATCCGCCCGGTGAACGCGAAGGTGCTGCAATACCTCCGTGAGACCAAAGCCAACGCCGACGAATACAAAACCCTCGAGGAGCGGCGCACCGGCGTCCAGGTCGCGTTCTATTTAATGTTTGCGGCCATCGCGCTGACCTTCGTCACGGCCGCAATCTGGATCGGCATGTGGTTCGCCAATCGTCTGGTGGCTCCGATCCGCCAGCTGATGGGCGCGGCAAAACAGATCTCCACCGGCAATCTCGACGTCGGCGTCGACGTACGCCCCGCCGACGGTGATCTCGCCGTGTTGGGATCTACCTTCAACACCATGACCTCGGAGTTGAAAACCCAGCGCGACGAATTGGTGGGCGCTAATACCACGCTGGATGAGCGCCGGCGTTTCATGGAGGCCGTGCTGTCCGGCGTGACGGCCGGCGTTGTTGGCATGGATGCCGGCGGCACCATTACCCTGGTTAATCGCTCCGCCGAAACGCTGCTCGGGGCCAAGAATCTCTCAGGAAAACCGCTGGCGAAGGCGATCCCAGAGTTCGGCCCGCTGCTGAAGCGCGCGCAGAAGCAAGGCCGTCGCCTCGTCACCGATCAGATTGCGCTGCATCGCCTGGGCACTGACCGCAATTTTGCCGTCCGCGTCACCAGCGAAGGCTCCGAACCTGAAGCCGAGGGCTATGTCATCACCTTCGACGACATCACCGAACTCGTCAGCGCCCAGCGCTCGAGCGCCTGGGCCGATATCGCGCGGCGCATCGCCCATGAGATCAAGAATCCGCTTACCCCGATCCAGCTCTCGGCCGAGCGCATTCGCCGCAAATATGGCGACTCCATCACCAAGGATCGCGAGATCTTCGATCAATGCACCGACACCATCATTCGCCAGGTCGCCGATATCGGCCGCATGGTGGACGAGTTCTCGGCCTTCGCGCGCATGCCGAAGCCGGTCATGGAGCTGCACGATGTGCGTGAGATCGTGCGCGAGGCCGTGTTCCTGTTCCAAGTGAGCCGGCCCGAGATCAATTTCGAGCTCGATCTTCCCGAACAGCCCGTGGTGACGCTGTCGGATCAGCGCCTGCTTACGCAAGCCGTCACCAACCTCGTCAAAAACGCGAGCGAGGCGATCGACACGGCGCTCGAAGCCAATAAGGATCGCGAGGACAAGGGCCAGATCACTGCCAAGGTCCGCGTCAAGGGTGACAGAATCCAGATTACCGTCATCGATAATGGCTGCGGCCTGCCTGCCGAAAACCGGCAGCGGCTGGTCGAGCCCTATATGACCACGCGCACCAAAGGCACCGGCCTTGGGCTCGCCATCGTGCAGCGCATCACTGAGCAACATGGCGGCACTTTGCACCTCACCGACGCGCCGAAGCGGAACGGCAAGATGGGGGGCGCGGCCGTACGCATCGACCTGCCAATCTGGGACACGCAAGAGGCACGCAGCGAAGGCGATGCGGACAAAACCGCGTCGGACACCGCGGTCGCGGAGGGCGAGCGGGAGGAGGAGGGAGTGATTCATGGCGT
Source organism: Methyloceanibacter sp. (assembly GCA_036559585.1). GTDB lineage: Bacteria > Pseudomonadota > Alphaproteobacteria > Rhizobiales > Methyloligellaceae > Methyloceanibacter. The sequence continues at coordinate 6,000 of DATBSU010000151.1, read as the reverse complement.
CTGATATCCTGGTCGTCGACGACGAAGCCGACATCCGAGAATTGATCTCGGGCATCCTCGAAGATGAAGGGCACCGCACCCGGACTGCGAAGGACAGCGACGAGACGCTGGCCGCGATCGAGGAGCGGCGTCCGTCCCTGGTGATCCTCGACATTTGGTTGCAAGGCTCGAAGCTCGACGGGCTCGATCTGCTCGACCGCATCAAGAAGGCGCATCCCGACCTGCCCGTCGTCATCATCAGCGGCCACGGCAATATCGAGACGGCGGTGGCAGCCATCAAGCGTGGCGCCTACGACTACATCGAAAAGCCGTTCAAGGCGGATCGCCTCGTGCTGATCGCGACCCGCGCGCTTGAAGCGTCGCGATTGAAGCGCGAGAACCGCGAGCTCCGCGAGCGCAGCACCTACTCATTCGAGATGATCGGCCGCTCGAGCTCCATCAATCAGCTGCGCCAAGCCATCGACAAGGTCGCGCCGACCAATAGTCGTGTCCTGATCACCGGCCCGTCAGGCAGCGGCAAGGAACTCGCCGCTCGCGTAATGCAGGCAAAATCGGCGCGCGCCGACGGCCCATTCGTCGTGCTCAACGCCGCCGCCATGGTACCAGACCGCGTCGAACTTGAATTGTTTGGCGTGGAGGAGGGGACCTCGTCGGGCCCTCGTAAAGTCGGCGCGCTCGAGGAAGCCCACAACGGCACGCTCTATATCGATGAGATCGGCGATATGCCGCTCGAGACGCAAGGCAAGATCTTACGCGTGCTCGTCGAACAGCGTTTCCAGCGGCTCGGCGGCGGACCGAAGGTGCATGTCGATGTCCGCATCGTGACCTCCACCAGCCGCGACTTGCAGAAGGAAATGTCCTCCGGGCGCTTGCGCGAGGACCTGTATCATCGTCTTAACGTGGTGCCGATCAGAGTGCCGGCACTCTCTGAACGGCGCGAAGACATCCCCGAGCTCGTCCGTCATTTCGTGCAATCCGTATCCATGGCATCGGGCCTGACGCCGCGGCGCATCGGCGAGGACGCCATGGCCGTGCTGCAATCGCATGATTGGCCGGGCAACGTGCGCCAGCTTCGCAACAATATCGAACGGTTGATGATCTTGGTTGGCGGCGACGCCGATACCATCATTACTGCCGACATGTTGCCCGAGGAGATCGTCTCGCCGGTCCCTTTATCGCCGAACGGATCTGGGGGAGAGCATCTAATGTCGCTGCCCTTGCGCGACGCCCGCGAAATTTTCGAACGTGAATATCTGCTGGCTCAGGTCAATCGCTTCGGCGGCAACATCTCCCGCACGGCCGAGTTTGTCGGCATGGAACGCTCGGCACTTCACCGCAAACTGAGGGCGCTTGGCGTTAACTCAACGGAGCGCGGCACTGCAATTCGCTAGCGCTAACCCCAGCCGGAGCAAGCCTTTTTGCGCCATTCAGATTGGTATCTTGGCAGGGGAGGGCCGCATCAGAACACTTGCGGTCTTGCCATGCAATCGCGTCTAATATGGGTGCGTCGGCTGTCTTTCGATAAACCTGCGTAAGCGTCCACCAAAGGGACAAGGAAGCCCATGGCAACAGAACGCGCGCCCAATCTGCAAGACACGTTTCTCAACCACGTCCGTAAGACCAAAACACCGCTCACGATCTTTCTTGTGAACGGCGTGAAGCTTCAGGGCGTCGTCACCTGGTTCGATAATTTCTGTGTTCTCTTGCGCCGCGATGGCCATTCACAGCTGGTCTATAAACACGCCATCTCGACCATCATGCCCAGCTCGCCAATCCATCTTGCCGATTTCACCGATGCTGAAGGTGCCGCAGAGTAATTGCGACCGAACGAACCGAGAGCGTTAAGACAGCAAAAGCGTCCCGCCAAGGACGCGCGTGAGCCCATTGCGCGCAAAATGCCCGCGCGCGCTGTCGTTCTTGCGCCGGTGATCGATGTTGGCAGTCGAAAACGAGCGCAAGCGCAAAATGCGGACGAGCGCAGCCCAACCGCGCGCCTCGCCGAAGCAGTCGGCCTCGCCGCCGCCATCGATCTTGATGTGCGTGCGAGCGGCGTCGTGCCCATCAAGAAACCGCAGCCGGCGACGCTATTCGGCTCCGGCAAAGTTGCGGAGCTTGCCGGACTGATCCGCGCCGAGGAGGCCGAGCTCGTCATCGTCGATCACAAACTCTCGCCGGTGCAACAGCGCAATCTGGAAACCGCCTGGGGCGCGAAAGTGCTCGATCGCACTGGTCTGATACTCGAAATTTTTGGCCGGCGCGCAGCGACGCGGGAAGGGCGATTGCAGGTTGAGCTCGCTCATCTCTCCTATCAGAAGAGCCGCCTGGTTAGGTCCTGGACGCATTTGGAGCGGCAACGTGGCGGCTTCGGCTTTCTCGGCGGTCCCGGCGAAACTCAGATCGAGTCCGACCGCCGCATCATCGGCGAGCGCATCGACAATATCCGCAAAGAGCTCGAGCAGGTGAAGCGCACACGCGCGCTGCACAGGAAATCCCGTGAGCGCGTGCCGTATCCATCCGTGGCGCTGGTCGGCTACACCAATGCCGGCAAGTCGACACTGTTCAACGCGCTGACCGGCGCCAACGTCTTCGCCAAGGACACGCTGTTCGCCACGCTCGACCCGACCATTCGCGCTCTGCCTCTGCCCGGCGGCTCGAAAGCCGTTCTCTCCGATACGGTGGGATTCATCTCCGATCTTCCCACCACACTGATCGCGGCGTTTCGCGCCACGCTGGAAGAGGTGCTCGAAGCAGATTTGATCCTGCATGTCCGCGATATTGCCGATCCATCTACCGTAAGCCAGCGCCAGGACGTTATTGGCGTGCTGGCAGAGCTCGGCATTGACGTAGAGAGCCACCCTGATCGCGCGCTCGAAGTCTGGAATAAGGCAGACCTACTCGACGAAAAGGAATGCAAGCGCCTTGAGAAGGAGGCCGCTCGCGCAGACTCACATCCCGTCTTGGTCTCCGCAATGACCGGCATCGGACTTGATAGATTGCGCGCCGAGATCGAGCAGCGTCTCAATCGCGCGCGCTTCGCCGTCGAGATCGAAATCGGTCCGCAGGACGGTGCACTGGCAAATTGGATTTACGAGCATTGCGAAGTGATGGCGCGCGACGATCTGGGCGAGGGCGCCGTCTCGCTCCGTATCCGTGTCGCACCGGAGCAACGGGAGCGGCTGGCCCGCCTCGCCGGTCCGCTCATCACGCCTTCGGCAAAGTAACGCGCCTTAGCTTTTCCGCTCGGCGTCCTTGGCCTGATCCCAAAGCGCATCCATCTCCTCAAGTGTCGAGTTTTGCGGCGCGCGACCGTCTTTGCGCAACGCCTCCTCAATGCTGCCGAAGCGCCGCACGAATTTTGCATTCGCGTTGCGCAAAGCATCTTCCGGATCGATGCCGAGATGCCGCGCGACATTCGCCATCACGAAAAGGAGGTCGCCGAATTCTTCCATGACTTTGGGCGAGGAGGCACCCGCGCCTTCTGCCGCGATCGCCGTTTTCAGCTCACCGATTTCCTCTTCCACTTTTGCGAGGACGGGATTCAAATTCGGCCAATCGAATCCAACCCGCGCCGCGCGCGACTGCAGCTTCACCGCACGCGTTAACGCCGGTATCACCAACGGCACATCGTCCAGAATCGAGCCTCGCGCTTCGCCACCCCGTTTCAACTTCTCTTCGGCCTTGATGCGCTCCCACAGGCCTGAGCTCTCGAAGCTCTCACGAAGCGAATTGTCCTCGAAGATATGGGGATGCCGGCGGATCATCTTCGCCGTAATCGTGTCCACGACATCGCCGAACGCGAACCGATCATCCTCGGCGGCCATCTGCGCGTGATAGACGACTTGCAAGAGGAGGTCGCCGAGCTCGTCCTTCAGGCCGTCGAGATCCTCACGCGCAATCGCGTCAGCAACCTCGTAAGCTTCCTCGATGGTGTAGGGCACGATGGTCGCGAAGCTCTGCTTCAGGTCCCACGGACATCCGGTCTCGGGGTCGCGCAAGCGCGCCATAACCGCGAGAAGGTCGTCGATCGAGTAGCGCTTTCCGGCGTCGTTACTCATCACAAACCGGCGTTTGCAGAGCTACGGAGGCAACCGAAACTTGGCGGGAAATACCCTGCAAACCCAACAAGATAGCTAAATTTCCGCTTTCTGCCCGGACATCCTCGATTCGCATAAGGTATATTATGGAAAATTTCTGTTTGGATAGTTTAGCGGCGTCGCGCAACCTCGATGCCCTCAGTGTTCTCGTAATGATCGCGCAGGAAGCGGTCGAGCAGCCGCACGCCGAAGCCCGAGCCCCAGCTGCGATTGATGTCGCTGTCGACCGACGACATCGCAGTGCCGGCGATGTCAAGATGCGCCCACGGCGTTCCGTCCTTGATGAAGCGCTGCAGGAACTGCGCCGCTGAGATCGAGCCCCCCCACTTGCCGCCCGTGTTCTTCATGTCGGCGACTTTGGAGTCGATCATCTTGTCGTATTTCGGTCCAAGCGGTAGACGCCAGAGTCGCTCGCCCGTGATGTCGCCGGCGACGGTCAGTCTCTGCGAGAGTTCGTCGTTGTTGCTGAACAGGCCCGCATATTCCTTGCCAAGCGCCACCATGACCGCGCCGGTGAGCGTGGCGAGATTGACGATCGCCTGTGGTTTGAATTTCTCCTGCCCGTACCAGAGACAATCGCCGAGCACCATGCGTCCTTCGGCGTCGGTGTTAAGAACCTCGATCGTCTGTCCCGACATCGAGGTGACGACGTCGCCGGGCCGTTGCGCGCCGCCGCCAGGCATATTCTCGACGAGACCGATGATGCCGACGACATTCACTTTCGCCTTGCGCTCGGCAAGCTCGTGCATCAAGCCGACAACGCAGGCTGCGCCCGCCATGTCGCCCTTCATGTCTTCCATGCCGGCCGCTGGCTTCAGCGAGATGCCGCCAGTGTCGAACGTCACGCCCTTGCCGACGATCACGACGGGATCGCCTGTCGCGCCCTTCCACTGCATGATCACCGCGTGACTTGGGCGGTCGCTGCCTTGTCCGACGGCGAGCAGCGCATTCATGCCGAGCTTCTTCAGCGCCGCCTCGTTTAGAATCTCGACCTTCACCCCGAGCTTGGTCAGCGCTTTCGTCTGATGCGCAAACTCGGCGGGCCCCAGCACATTCGCAGGCTCGTTAACGAGATCGCGCGCGATCGTGACGCCGTTAGCAAGCGCACGCGCTGACACGAATGCCTTGATCGCAGCTTTCGGGTCGGCGCAATGGATGACGATCCGCTTTAGCGACCGATCATTCTCGGCAGCGCCGTTTTTCTTCTTCGCCTTCGATTTGTATTTTTGGAATTTGTAGCCGCGGAGCTGGGCGCCGAGTGCGAAGTTCGCAACGTCCTCCGGCGATGCGACGCGTGGCCCCGCATCGAGGACGATATGAACCGTGTCGCCCTCCCTCCCCGTGAATTGTGCGCGCACGCTGCCGCCGAGATTGAGCCAGTCCTCCTCGCGATAGCTGGACGGCTTATCCATGCCGATGAGAACGAGACGAGGGAATTTGAGTCCCGACGGCGCGATCAGATCGATTGCACTATCCTTCTTGCCCTTGAATCCGCTGATCTCCGCGGCGCGCGACAGCAATCCCTTCGACGACTTGTCGATCGTCTTGGCGATCGGAGTGAGCTTAGGCCCCTCCTCCGCAAACAACGCGACGATGCCGTCCGTGGGCGGATCGAGTGGAACGAAGGAAATTGCGGCTTGATCGCTCACGTGCGGCTCCTCAGAGTTTGGCCTCGGGCTGTCGGGCAAGATTGAGCAAAGCACGCCACGCGAAATTGGCTGGTCGCGCTTACTGATGCAATTTTGCAACAGCGGCAGGATTAAGTTTGACCTACGTAATTGCAGACGCGATGGAAAGCAAGCGGCCTGAAAGAGCCGAAATTCCGCCACTTTAGACTGTGAAAAACTGATTTGGCAGCTGGGGAAACGGCGGGTCGGACGGCGACCTGCCGAGCGCCAAATCGGGG
>DATBSU010000150.1:0-7133 GCA_036559585.1 Methyloceanibacter sp. | reverse complement strand
CGTCAGGTCGAAGAATGGCGTGTCCGGCGCGAAATAGACGCGCGGATGCGGCTCGAAGATGATGGCACCTGCACGCGTGCCCTCAGCTTTGGCGCGCGCCTGGGCACGGCCAAGCACAGCCTGATGGCCGCGATGGACGCCATCGAAATTTCCGGTCGCCAGCACAGCACCCTTGAGTCTCTCAGGCACGCGACGCCAGCCATTATGGATTTCCATGGCGCATCCTTAGACGGTCAAGCGACGCGATACCACAATGACGGGATAACTAGCTGGCTTTACGCGACACCATCATCACAGCCTCGCCTTCGAGCACCGGCTTGCCATTGACCTGGCAGGCGCAGGCGAGCACGGCGCGGGCCTTTTCGGCATCGAGGCTGGTCACCTTGCAGGTGGCCACCACCTCGTCGCCAATATAGACGGGCGCGCGGAATTTGAGGCTCTGGGACAGGTAGATGCAGCCCGGGCCGGGAAGCTTGGTCCCGAGCACGGTGGAGAACAGCGCCCCGGTAAGAAAGCCGTGCGCGATTCGCTTCTTGAAGATGGTGCCGGCGGCAAAGGCGTCATTCAGGTGGACCGGGTTGGTGTCGCCTGAGAGGTCGGCGAAGGCCAAAACATCCTCGTTGGTGATCTTCTTGGCGTAGCTGGCTTCCATGCCCACCGCCAAATCCTCGAAATAGTAACCATGGCCCATGGTGCCGTTACCGTTATTGCTCATTACACTGATCCCCTACTGGTTGTTCTTAGTTTCCCCGCGAAAATAGCGAAGCCTCTGTTGCACCGCAATATGGCGGTGGATCAGGCTTTGAGGGATTGGCTTAACGCTCCATTCACGGCCTAACCCTAAGCTCTGGCAGTCGATTCAGGCCTCAACATGCCGAAAAAAGCATGAGGGCCGGAGCAACAGCAGAGGAGGCGCTGCGCGGGCCCCGACTGTCCCGCTGCGGCGTAAAGGAACGAATGGCCGTCAATTACAGCATGCCGGTTCTCGTGGTCGACGATTACAAGACCATGATCCGCATCATCCGCAACCTGCTGAAGCAGCTCGGCTTCGTCAATGTCGACGAGGCAGGTGACGGCAGCGCGGCGCTCAACATGATGCGCCAGAAGAATTATGGACTGGTGATCTCGGACTGGAACATGGAGCCAATGACGGGCTTCGAATTGTTGCGCGAGGTTCGCGCCGACGACCAACTGTCGCGTACGCCCTTCATCATGGTGACGGCAGAGTCAAAAACGGAAAACGTGATCGCCGCCAAGAAGGCGGGCGTGAATAATTATATCGTCAAGCCGTTCAATGCGGCAACGCTCAAGGCCAAGATCGATGCGGTGTTCGGTGAGTAGCGCTTATGTGTAAGGGACGTCGATATATTCTGCGCCGCGCCGGCATCGGGGTGAGAATGCGCCCCAGCGTTGCGGGAACAGCAGAGCGGCGTCGTGGGGGGCAGGCCTTCGACGACGAGATCGCGCTGCTCGCATCGGCGCTGAACCAACTTGCCGACATCCGCAACACGGCGGAACAGGCCGCGGGCAATATCATCGCCTCTGCGGAGCGGCTGTTGGAGTCGCCTAAGGGTTCCGCGAAGGGCCATTCGGAGGAGGCTGCGCTCAGCATCATGACGGCTTGCGGCTTTCACGACCTGGTGGGGCAGCGTACCGCGACGATTACCGAGACGATCGACAAGATCATTGCAGCGCGACTGCAGCGCGCCGAGCGGGCGCGCAAAGACAAGGCGCCGCGCGACAAGCGGAAAGCAGGCCTAATACTGAGTGGGCCGGGCAAGTCGGATCAGGCTCACATCGACGCCGTGTTTGCCGACGCTTAGCCTTTTTCTGACGCATCGAAAAGTTTGCAACTTTTCGGGATGACGCTTCTACCAAGCAAGTTTATCCAGCGCAGCGAGCGGAGGGTTCCGCCCGGCGAATAGATTTGCGACCACGCCATGATCGAGACCATCCTCCCTCTTGTCGAGGTGCAAGCCGCTCGCGATGAACACGGCATCGAGCCCGACGCCGGCGGCGCCTTCCATGTCGGTCATGATACCGTCGCCGATCGCCAGCACCTCTTCAGGCGCAATGTCTTTGCCTGCGATGCGGCTTGCAGCCTCGAAAGCCAGTGCATAGATCGGCGCGTAAGGTTTGCCAGCATAGATCACGCTGCCGCCGTCGACGGCATAGCGGTCGGCCAAGGCGCCGGCGCAGTAGATCAGCTGCGAGCCCTTCTCGACCATGCGGTCGGGATTGGCGCAAATCATGGGGAGCCCACGTTTGGCGAGGCTCTTGAGGAGAGGTTCGTAGTCCTCCGGAGTCTCGGTCTCGTCGTCGAACAGGCCAGTGCAGACGATGAGCTGGGCTTGCTCGGGGTCGGTGAGGCTCAGCCTGAGGCCGGAGAAGATCGGCCGGTCGCGCTCGGGGCCCAGATGAAATACGCGGGCGCCGCTCCTTTTCTCGAGCTCGTAGCGGGTAAGATCGCCGGAGGTGACGGTGGCATCATAGGCCTCGTCGGGCACGCCCAGGGACATCAATTGCGCTTGCACCTCACGGCTGGGACGCGGCGAGTTCGACAGCAGAATGACGATGCCGCCTTGGTCGCGGAAGGCTTTGGTTGCCTCCACTGCGCGCGGATGCGCGCGCAAGCCATCGTGCATCACGCCCCAAATATCGACGAGCCAGACTTTGTAGTTCGCGCCGATTTCCGCGATGGACGAGAGCACAGGGATTTCTGCTGGGGCGGTCATCTTGCTCGGGCTAGAGGCTTAGCTTCGAGGGGTCAAGCGGCGAGGAATTCCGACGCCTTGAACAAAGAGCGGAAGGGAATGTGCTCGGCGGCATAAAGCGCGCCGGCGCCCTCACCACGATCGAGAATCGAGAGAACAAGCGTGACGTTGCCACCGGCCTGACGCGCGGCTTTGACCGCGAGCAGCGCCGATCCGCCGGAGGTAGTCACGTCCTCCAGGATCACCACATCCTTGCCTTCAATATTTGCGCCCTCGATCAGTTTCTTGGTGCCGTGGTCCTTCACTGCTTTGCGCACCACAAATCCGGTAAGGTGCCGGCCGTAGTCAGGACTCTTCATTACCACCGGTCCAATCAGGGGGACGGCGCCAAGTTCGATGCCGCCGACACAATCAGCCTTCACGTCCTTAAGCTCTTGCAGGATCAGCTCAGCCAGAAGACCGGCGCCTACCGCGTCGAGCATGGTCGGCTTGGTGTCAAAGTAATAATCGCTCTGCCGGCCTGAGGCGAGCGTGACCTTTCCCCGGCGAAACGACAGAGTTTTCAGCAACTCGAACAGCTTCGCGCGCAATTCGGATTTATTTAGCTCTCGGTCCATGCCATCCCTCGTTCACCCAAGCGCGATGCTTATACAAGGAGCCGAGAGCGCCAGCCAGTGGGTCGCCTCGCCTGCCCAAACTCTTAACTGAAGCTCACCGAATTGGCGCTGGTTGTCGGATAATTGCGCTTTCCGTTCTGACCGTTCCTGAACAGGTGACGGGTACATTTCCCGGCCATAACGCCGCTCGTGCCAAGCGATGCTCGCTTCCGCTCGGGATGCGGCCGGGAGACTGGATCATGACGAGATCATTCGCCAAGGGCGCGATGTTCGTGCTCGCTGTTTTGGCACTCGGCGCAACAGCCGAAGCCGCTTCCCCCTACTCACTTCCAGGCACGAGCATCGTAATGCCGGTCGGCGATCGCGACTATTATCGTCCGGACGTAAATGCCTATGGCCCGACGATCCTGCACGACGACGACAGTTACCTGCATGACCCCGACACTGCCGGGGCAGATGAGATCCAGGAATTACAGCGCGCGTTCCCGCAGACCAACTGGCCGCCCAGCATGCGTTATTACGAACGTCCATAGAGAGGGAGGAAAACAATGTTTCACAACTGCATGAAGTTAAGCCTGGCGCTCGGCGCGCTTTGCCTCACCGGCCTGATCGGCACGGCAAATGCGGCCTCGCCGGTGCCGGAACTCAGCGTGGCGCCCATCGCCATTCCAGTGGTCGATGAAGGCACCGCGATCGAAGAGGAAGAGCGCCCCAACGAGGTGACGCCGGGTTCGCAGCGCAAAGACCAGCCGGTGCGCGAGGAGGCTCAGCCGAAATCCGACAGCGGCGATATTGGGCTTGAGGAAATCCAGCGCGAATTCCCCACCGAGAAATTGCCCCCGAATACGGATAAGTAGATGCGAAGCGGCGCGGCCTGAGTTCGCTCAGGCTGCGCTGGTTTCGTCCAGGCCGCGCAGCACATCGGAGCCGAACGGCTTCGGCGCGGCAAGCCCGTGCCCTTGTGCAAGCTCGACGCCGAACTCTTTGAGCCGATCCAGGTTCGAGGCGTCTTCCAGCCGCTCCACGACGAGGATAAGGCCAAAAGCCTCCAGCTCGCGCTTCAGCTGCCGAGCGCTAATGCCGGCCTCGTCCATGCCGTCAAGCAGGGATGCTGGAATTTTCACAAAGCGGAAATAATTGTCGCGAAGGCCCGCATAGTCGATGTCGAGGTCGGCGACGTGGTTGAGCGAGAAGCGAAAGCCGAGCCGGCCCAGTGCATTGAGGTTTTCGAGACCGTTCGGCGAGAGGGCCAGCAGCGCCTTTTCTGCAAACTCGAAAAATAGACTCTCGCTGAGGCCGCTATTCTCTTCCATGAACTCGATCAATTCCGGATAGAACTCCGAATCGAGCAGCGACTGGGTGGAGAGATTGCAAAACACGCCATCAACACTGTCGGGCCCGAGCCGGCGCAGGAGCTGAACGCTCTTCACTAGCATCATGTTATCGACCTGGGGCATCACGCCCTCGGCCTCGGCTACGGGGACGAAATCATCGGGCGGAATCAGTCGGTCGTCTGCAATGCAGAGTCGGGTCAGCGCCTCTAGATAGCGCACTTTGCGGGTGGCGAGATCGAAGACGGGCTGGAGATGCAGCTCGATGCTCCGCTCCTTGATCGCCTCCAACATAGCTTCTGCGTCGATTGCCGCGGGCTCGCTGGTGTCGCGGACGACCTCAGCATCGTCTTCCAGAACCAAAGCCTCGGTCAGCACCAATGTCTCGGTCGCCAGAACCGGCGCTTCGTCCTCGGCGAAATCCTCTGCCGCATTGCTGAGTTCGATTACCTGAATGACATCCACAGGCTCTTCCAGACGCTCGCCGATTTGGGCCTCGCCGGGAATTGGCGGCAGAGCGGTCTGGGCGCGGTAGGCTTCGCCGGAACTCGACTGACCATTGGAACCTGCCGCATCGGTCAAATCGCGCGACAATTGCTTGAAGAGCCCTTCGAGCGACCGAAGCTCGCTCGCGATCCTGTCGCGCTGCGCTCTCGCTTCGCCTTCGAGATCGGTGCGCAACGCATCAAGGCGCGCGTGCAAATTCTCAAAATCGGCGGACAGACGATCGAGCCGCTCCGATCCGCCCTCGCTCCCATCGCGATTCACGACGACCTGGTCGAGACGCTCGACACGATCAGTCAGAAGATCGAGTCTCGCCACGTCGTCCTCGACCTGATCGATTCGCTGCAAATCCGAATCGAGTATGAGAACCGCCTCTTCGAGCTGATCAATGCGGCCGGAGACGATGCCGGAGCGGGCGGTACGTGTGAGCGCAAAATGCGCCGAGGCCATCACCATGAAGAGTGCTGCGCCGGCGACGACGCCAGGCACGGTGTCGATGCCGGAATTGACAATGAGGCCGGCGGCAAAGGCCGTCGCCGTAATCGCCATGGCAATAATCACAATGAGATCGAGAAGTGCGAGGCCAGGAGCCCGGCTTACAATACGTGCCATGTTACTTTGGCGCTTAACGCGCCCCCTCTTCCGCACGCCAAGATTGCGACGGCAAAACTCCTTTGGCAACAGCTAATTAGAAGTCCCACGCGCGCCTTGGAACAGTCGCAAGCATAAAGGCCAAGTGCGGCAAGGTTATGAGCTTGGCCGAGTTCCGGAACTGCTTGTTGCGCTTTGCCGCAAGGCGAGAGGTCGCAATCGTGCAATAATCAGCACTCATACAATCGAGTGAAATGGTGGCGAGATCGGAGTTTCCGCATGACATCGAAGACGGCGATTAGAACGATACTTATCTGGTCAGCGATTAGCCTTTGTCTGGTAAGCGCGCGAGCCGAGGACGCGGCGCCAAATTCAGCCGCGCCGAGTCCAGCAGCCCTGGTCGATGCGTTGAATGGCGTGTTTGGGAAACATGCCGGAACGCGGGCGGCTCACGCCAAGGGCTTCTGCATGACCGGAACGTTCACGCCTTCGCCCGATGCAGCCAAATTGTCGAAGGCACCTCATTTTGCAAAGCAGGTCCCGATTACCGCGCGGTTCTCGCTTGGCGGCGGCGATCCTCAAGCCGCAGACAACGATCAGGGCAACGTTCGCGGTCTTGCCGTCAAATTCGATCTTGGAAACGGCGCTACGACAGATATCGTAACCATCTCGGCGCCCGTGTTCTTCGTGCAGACTCCGGCTTTGTTTGTCGAGTTCTTGCAGACGGTCGGCTCCGGGGACAAAGACAAGCTCAATGCTTTCTTCGCGGCCCACCCGGAATCGACCCGACAAAATGCGTGGCTCACATCCCACCCGATTCCAGCCAGCTATGCAGGCGTCGACTATTTTGGGGTGCACGGCTTCACCTTCACCAACGCCGCAGGCGAGCAGACGCTGGTGAAATATCACCTGATTCCGGAGGCTGGCGAGCTTGGATTGACGGCTGAAGAGGCAAAGGCCAAGGGGCCCGATTTCTACGCAGCGGAGTTCAAGGAGCGCATTGCTAAAGGCCCGGTGGTCTTCGACCTCAAGGCCATCATGGGCAAGGCGGGCGACCCGACCAACGATCCGACGCTCAGATGGGACGACGAGGATAACCGACCCGCCACTGAGCTCGGCAAGATCAGTATCGAGGCTCTCGCACCAGACGCCACTTGCGATAAGGGCATGTTCCTACCCGGAAATGTGGTGGATGGGATCGCGGGGCCCACCAACGACCTCGTCTTCACGGCTCGGTCGCCTGCTTATGCGGTGTCATTTGGGCGCCGCCAGGCGCAGTAATCTGGCTTTGCGACCGGATTATCGGGCTCAAATCTTGACTTTTTGGCCACCGAACAGTATCTCCTGCATCGGCAGTAGCACTCTTGTTTGAGGAG
>DATBSU010000149.1:0-2869 GCA_036559585.1 Methyloceanibacter sp. | reverse complement strand
CAATTTGCTGCATACAGTGCCGGACCGTTACATGCTTGCCGACGCGTTGGCTCAATATCTCGTCGCAAGCAAATGGACCAATTGGCTTCTGGTCCGCGGCTCGACCGAGGCTGACATCGCCTATGCCGACGCGATCAAGCGTGCCGCCTCGCGCTTCGGCGGCAATATCGTCGACGAGCGTGAATACAAGGATGTCTCCGGTGGCAAGCGGGACGCTATGGGTGTGATTCCGGGACCTAGAGCAGAAGCATCAGGCGGCGCGGCAAAAGCGGCGGGTGTCGACTATCAGGTGATCATCGTCGCCGACGAGGATCAGTTATGGGGTCCTTACGTGCCCTATCGCGGCGGCGTCTCACCCTTGGTGCCGGTCGCCGGCACGACCGGGCTCACGGCGACGACCTGGAGCCCGGGCCACGAGAAATGGGGCGCGACCCAGGCTAACAATCATTTTCAGAAGGACTACGATCGCATCATGTTGCCGATCGACTATCAGGCCTATGTCGCCGCGCGCACCATTGGCGAGGCTGTAACGCGAAACCATGGCCAGGACTTCAAAGTCGTCGCGGACTTTATAGTCAGTGACGAATTCCAGCTCGCACCCTTTAAGGGCATCAAGCAGAACTACCGCAAATGGGACGGCCAGTTCCGCCAGCCGATCCTGATTGCCACCGACAAGGTTCCAGTATCGCTGTCGCCGCAGCCCGGCTTCCCGCATCCGAGCCATCCCGAAATCGAGGTGGACACGCTCGGGATCGACCAACCTGAGAGTAAGTGCAAATTTTAGGAGTCTGATCCTGCCTAACGTTCAGCCGTGGTGGGCTTCACCGGATGACCCTCGGCATCGAGCAGCGGCATGCCGTAATCCAGCAAGATGTCGTTGATCGCGGGCTGGTTCTCCGCGATCAGCTTGTTGATCGTATGCTTCCATTCCGGCGCATTGGGACGAATGCCGAGTGTAATGCCGTAGAGCATGCGGGGCCCGAGCTTCTCCTTCGCCAACGGCTCGGCTTCAAGCGGCACCTTGGAGCGTTGCGCAAAATAGCCGGCAAGCGGTCCCCACAAGATTCCAGCATCGAGTTCGCCGGACGCGATCTTTGCGATGATCTCGGCGACAGGATCGGTGGCGCCGGGGACAGCGCCCGCACCAAATGGCTTGGCATTCGCGGCAAGACCGTTGATTGCCATGATGCTCACCGGCGGGGTGCCGGCCACGATCCCGATCTTCTTGTCGAGCAAACGCTTGTCTGAGAGATCGTTCACACCGGCAAGGCTCGCATCCCCTTTGCGGAACACGAGCACGTAGGATGTGTAGTAGTAGGGATTGGTATCTTCGATCAGGCCGGTGCCTTGCGCATAGCCCATTACGATATCGCAACTCTCATTTCCCATCGTATTGGGAACCAACCCGCTTCCTTCCGGAAACCAGACATAAGAGACCTTGGCGTCAAGCCTGCTCGCGATCAGCTCGGCCAGCTTGTTTTCGAAACCTTGTCCCTTGTCGTTCGAGAACGGCATGTTGTTGGGATCGGCGCAGACGCGAAGCAAGCCTCCACCAGGCCCGGTACCTTGCGCCCGCACGCGCTCCGTCTGGAACATCAGAATGGACATCAGGCCGATGGCCAAAGCCGTCGCAGCCGCGCAAATGGCGCGCCTCCAACGCGGCGATAGCCTTGGCAAACTCACGACATCCGCTCCGGTGCTGACCGATCGTCAGTCTAGCACAAGCCGGTGGTCACACAGCTGCGCCAGCTCCGGAGCATAGGCTGCGAAGCCTGAAAAGAGCGTGCATTCCCGCCAGGCCGAGATTTGGCCTGCGGGCAACGCCTTTAACTTTGGGACGCTAATCCTTGGCAGCGCAGTTCGCGATATTGTCCGCCCGCTCGTCGCCGGTCGGATAATGCGCCCCCGTGGGGCTGCTGCCGAACTGAGACATGGCGACTCTGCCCGCCTCGATGGCATCGATGTCGCCCGTCTGCTTCAACATCTTGACCGCACAGCAATCCGCCTCCAGCTCCATGCCCTTGAGCTGGGGAGCGATATAGAAGAAAGGCTGCGGCCCAAGCTGGCCCAGAACGCGATGCACGGCGGCGACATGGCCGAGCGTATGGTGGCAACACTCATGCGCCATAAGGAACTCGGCGTAAGCATGCTCTTGCCGCACCGTGAGACCGTTGATCACGATCACTGGATGATCATCCGCGTCCGTCGTGGACATGGCCTGTTCAGTCAAATCAGGCAATACATAGGTGGTGATGGCGCAATAAGGATTGTCAATGGTCGGTGCCCAGATCGGGCGAGCCGAAACATCGCCGCTTAATGCACAAGCAACAGCAACAGCAACTATCAAAACTACCGGAAGACGCATGGCGAGCCCTCCGTTCTGTCGAGTCGTTTCACACTGAAAGTCTAACGTCATGAAGGTGTTGGTACAAAACCTTTTCTAAGCCGCACACGGAAACGTCATTATATGTCGCAAGGTTTCAACTCGGGGATTACTGGGGGGGCAAATGCCCATTGCGTAGGCTGGTTTTGGCGCGAAAACAGTTTTCGGTTTAACCCAGATAAATGGCAAAAGCCGCCGGAGACCCTGCGATTGACTTGCGATGGCGGGGGATTAGACTTGGCAAGCGGCCAAAAATAGCTCCGGAATTGCGGCGATTTCAGCGAAAAGCCGAGCCGGAGAACCGACCATCCCATTCAGCGGCCGTTCAGGCGGCAGCCCCTAAACGGGATTAAGCCAGACTGCCGGCTGGCAAAGGCGCATTAGGCCAAGGGAGGCTTTCATGCTTACGCAGCGCGCACTCAAACGGCTCACGGCGATGCTCTGTGGGGTCATGGCTTTACTCGCTATCTCGGGCCCTGCCGCGGC
>DATBSU010000148.1:0-2087 GCA_036559585.1 Methyloceanibacter sp. | reverse complement strand
CCTTCGCTCAAAGCAAGTGCAAGCTCTAGCGCATCGTCCTCGACTTCGTGTCCGTCGCGCTGAAGGGCGCCGCGCACCGCCTTCTCCAAATCATCCCGCTCAAGCGGCGACAAGCGCAGCGTCCTGCAACGCGAACGGATGGTGACGGGGATTTTTCCCTCTGCCGCGGCGATCAAGAGAAACAGCGTCTCCGGCGGTGGCTCCTCGAGCACCTTCAATAAGGCATTGGCCGCGTTCTGATTGAGCTCGTCCGCACGATCGACGATGACGACGCGGAAACCCGCCTCTCCTGCGGTGTTGCCGAGAAAGCCGCGCAAGCGCCTCACCTCGTCGACGCCAATCCATTGCCCGAAGCGCTTGGTCCTCTCGTTCCACGGGCGCCTGATCAGCAAGAGATTGGGATGGGCAAGCCCGGCGACTTTGCGGAATACGGGATCACTCGGTCCGACGTGGCGAAGATCACCCTCCACGTGATGCGCGGCGAGCACCGATCGGGCAAAATGATAAGCGAGGGTCGCCTTGCCGATGCCTTCGGGGCCCGCGATCAGCCAGCCGTGATGCAGCCTGCCGCTCTTAAACGCATCTTCAAGCTCGGCAAGGGCCGCGACGTGACCGATCGGCCGCTCCACCTCTCTCGGCGCGGCAAAGCCCTCAAGCCGATCCGGCTCATCGGCGAACGCAGCAAGGACTTCCGCCTGCATGCTCATGGGCTCAAGCGCTCGGTAACCGCCTCCCAAACGTCCTCGGCAACAACCGCTTCCGGCTGATTGGCATCAATCACCACACAGCGATCCGGTTCGACCTCGGCGATGTCGAGGAAGGCCTGGCGGATGCGCTCATGCATGATGAGTTCCTGCGACTCAAATCGGTCGGGCGCCTCATCGCCGAGCCGCGCATTGGCCCGCGCGAGTCCGGCTTTTGGCGGAATATCGAGAATGAGAGTGAGGTCCGGCGTGAGGCCACCGGTGGTCAACCGCTCCAAGGCGCCGATCACCGGCTTGGAGACGCCGGACGTGGCGCCCTGATAGGCGCGAGTCGAGTCGATGAAGCGATCGCAAACCACCCATTTCCCCTGTTCGAGTGCGTCGGCGATCGCATGGTCGATATGGTCGGCGCGGGCGACGGCGAACAACACGGCTTCGGCGACCGGACCGAGTTGCCAGATCTGGCCCGACAACAGCGCCTCGCGAATTTCCTCCGCAAGCGGCGAGCCACCGGGCTCCCTGGTCGCGATCACGCGGCGTCCTGCGCGCAGCAGCCGATTGACGAGGATGGTGCTTTGCGTGGATTTGCCTGCGCCCTCGCCACCCTCAAGGGTAATGAACTTGCCCGACTCGATGGTTTCATGCCGCATGTCGGTTCTGGTGCCGGAAGGCGCCCCGCCTTCAGAGCGCCCAGCCAAAGGCGAGGAACATCAGTGAGCCGAGACCGCGCATGGCGAAATTTCCGGTCTCGATATCGGTCGCGGCATAGAGTGGGATATCGTTGGTCGCGGGCGTATCGGTCGTGCTGATCCTGAGCGTCGCCACTTGATCCCCCTTGCGGATCGGCGCCTTGATCGGGCCCATATACCTGATTTGCGCCTGGACCTGCCCGGTCGAGGTCACCGGCAAGATGATGTTGATATTGCCTTTGCCCACCAGCGGCACTTTACGCTGCGTCCCGCCCCACACCAGCGCGTCGCTCACCAATTCGCCGTCATCGAACAGGCGGAACGGCTTAAAATTCTTGAAGCCCCACTCAATCAGCTTGCGCGGCTCTTCCTCGCGCTCCTTCTTGGTATTGAGGCCGCTGACGACGATGATCACGCGCTGATCGTCACGCTTGGCGCTGGCGACCAAGCCATAGCCCGCCTCCTCGATGAAGCCAGTTTTCAGACCGTCGACGCCGAGGTCACTGAAGATCAGCGGATTGCGATTGGTGAATGTGTATTTGCCGAACTTGAAGTCCTTCTCGCCGAAATAGTGGTAGTCCTCCGGGTAGGTCACCATCAAATAATGCGCGAGCATGGCAAGCTCACGCGCCGTCATCACATGGCCTTCGGCCGGAAGCCCCGTCGAATTGACGAAATGCGACTTGGTGAGACC
>DATBSU010000147.1:0-15679 GCA_036559585.1 Methyloceanibacter sp. | reverse complement strand
CCATCACCAAATATGTGGACAAGCCCTACGACCCCAAGGCCTTGGCCAAGCTGGTCCGCGAAATGATTTCGACACCATTGCCCGGCAAATAACCTGGGCTGTTAGCCCCGCTCGCTTGCTGGCCCGACACCAATGCGTTAGAACGCAACGACTTCTGGTGTCCAAGTCAGCAACTAACCCCCATGAGTAAGAAAAACGAGCCGCCTCGCTCTGCGGCCCAAAGCCTTCGGGCGACGGGCCGTCCTGAGGCCCGCCTGCCGAAAGGCCTGTTCGACACGGGCGCCGAAGAGATTCGCGCGACCGCGACCATGCTCGCCACCATTCGCGGTGTCTTCGAATCTTATGGCTTCGAGTCGCTGGATACACCTGCAATCGAATATTCCGACGCGCTCGGCAAATTTCTCCCCGATCAGGACCGGCCGAACCAAGGCGTTTTCTCCTTCAAGGACGACGACGAGCAATGGCTGTCGCTGCGCTATGATCTGACCGCGCCGCTCGCCCGCTACGTCGCCGAGAATTACCAATCGCTGCCGAAGCCGTTTCGCCGCTATCAATCGGGACCGGTGTGGCGGAACGAGAAGCCGGGACCGGGACGCTTCCGCCAATTCATGCAATTCGACGCCGATACGGTTGGCGCCTCGTCGATCGCAGCCGACGCCGAGCTCTGCATGCTCGGCGCCGACACGCTGGAAGCGCTTGGCATCCCGCGCGGGCAATATGTGGTGAGGGTCAATAACCGCAAAGTGCTTGATGGCGTGCTGGAAGCTATTGATTTAGGCGGGGATGCCAACGCTGGAAAGAGACTTGGCGTCTTACGAGCAATCGACAAACTCGACCGATTGGGAGTCGATGGTGTTCGGGGGCTGCTGGGGAAAGGCCGCAAGGACGAGAGCGGAGATTTTACGAAGGGAGCTGAGTTAGACCCGATCCAAATTGAATATGTATTGGCGGTCGTTCAGCACAAGCGCCACCTCGAAGGAGGTCCGTCAGCCAAAGTAGATGCTTGGAACAAGCTGCTCGACGAGAGTGAGGTTGCTTCGGCCGGATTTGATGAGATGGACGAAATCGAGAATCTAGTTCGGGCGTCGGGGTTCGGGTCGGACCAGATACGCATCGATCCCTCCGTCGTTCGTGGTCTCGAATATTACACCGGCCCCGTGTTCGAGGCCGAGCTGACATCTCCCATAAAAGACGAGCGCGGTCAGCCCATCCGTCTCGGCTCCGTCGTCAGCGGCGGACGCTATGACGGTCTCGTCGAGCGGTTCACCGGCGAGAAGGTGCCGGCCACCGGGATCTCCATCGGCGTGTCGCGTCTCCTGTTCGGTCTCAAGACGCTCGGCAAGATTGGGGCAGAAGCGACACAAGGCCCCGTCGTCATCCTCGTGCTCGATAAAGACCGCATGGCCGACTACCAGAAGATAGCGCAAACGCTCCGTGCCGCCGGCATCCGTGCTGAAATCTATCTCGGCGAGGCCGGCATGAAGGCGCAGATGAAATATGCCGACAAACGTAACTCGCCTTGCGCCGTCATCCAAGGCGGCGACGAAAAGGCGAAAGGCGAGGTCACCATCAAGGATCTGATCCTCGGCGGCAATATCACCTCGACCAAGGATCGCGACGAATATCTGAAGAAGCAGGCCGAAGCGCAATTCGCCGTTAAGGAGAGTGAGCTAGTCGAAGCGGTGAAGCGCGTGCTCGCGCGTCACAAGAGCTGAGCCATGGCCGCTGAATCGGCGAAAGAATTCGAGGCGTTGGAGGCGCAAGCCGCAGCTCTGCTCGGCCTGTTCACGCGGGCAGGCTACGAGCCGGTTGCGCCTTCCATCATCCAGCCTGCCGATATTTTCCTCGACCGCGTCGGCGAGGCGATCCGGAACCGCACCTATGTCTTCAACGATCTTGCGGGCGAGGAGCTTTGCCTCCGGCCGGACCTCACCGTGCCGGTGTCGCGGCTTTATCTCGAGCGTCACCCGGAGGCCAAGGTCGAAGCCCGCTATTGCTATAACGGCCCCGCGTTTCGTTTTCAGCCTGGCGGTGGCAGCCAGGCTCACCCACGCGAATTTCGTCAGGCCGGCATCGAGAGCTTCGGTGCCGAGGACCGCGAGAAGGCTGATGCCGAGACGGTGCTGCTCGCCGTGGAAGCCGTGCGTGGCGCAGGCCTCAAGGACTATGGGCTTCGCTTCGGCGATATCGGCTTGTTCTATGCGCTGCTCGATGCGCTCGATCTGCCGGAGCGCTGGCGCTTAAAGCTCCGTCACTATTTCTGGCGGCCGCCGGTGTTCCACGTGCTGTTGGCGAGACTCGCGCGCGGTGAACGTCCCAACGGGGAGGGTGCCGGCGCCGAGCTTGCCGCAACGATCGGTACGGAAGATGTCACACGCGCCGAGGAGTTGGTCGCCAACTACCTCGAGACCAAGGGCCTGCCGCTCGCCGGCAATCGCACCCTCGCCGAGATCGTTGAGCGCCTGCTCGATCTCGCCGCCGATCTCCGCGCCCAGCCTCTGAAGAAGGAAATGGCGACGGTGATCGACTATTACCTTGCCGTGTCAGCCAAGCCAAAAGAGGCGATCGACCGCATCGCTTTGGTCGCCAAGGGTGCAGGCATCGATCTTGGCGATGCGCTCGCTGCCGAGACGCGCCGCTTCGAGCGGCTCATCCGCGATGGCCTCGATTTGAGCAATGCGATCTTCGCCACCGAGTTCGGCCGCAGCCTCGAATATTATTCCGGCCTCGTCTTTCAGATCGAAACACGCGGCCGCGAGACGTTGCACATCGCGGGCGGCGGGCGTTATGACGGCCTCCTGACAGATCTCGGCAGCCCGCGGGCTGTGCCTGCCGTTGGCTCCGCGATCCACACCGAGCGTCTGCTCGCCGCTATTCAAGGGACGCCGCGATGAGGCCCCCGCTGATCATCGCCATCCCCTCGAAGGGCCGGCTGAAGGACGCGGCGGCCGAAACTTTTCAGCGCGCCGGGCTCGGCTTGAAGAGGATCGGGCACGAGCGCGGCTATCGTGGCGCGCTCGAAGGTGTGGATAATGTCGAGGTCGCATATCTGTCCGCCGCCGAGATCGTGCACCAGCTAAGGACTGGCCGCGTGCATCTCGGCGTCACCGGCGAGGACCTCATTCGCGAGACGATTGCCGATGTGAGTAGCAGCGTGGAATTCTTGCGTCCCCTCGGCTTCGGTCGTGCCGATGTGATCGTCGGCGTGCCGGATTGCTGGGTCGATGTCTCCCGTATGGCCGATCTGGAAGATGTCGCCGCTCAATTCATGCGCGAGCATGGGCGTAGGCTCCGCGTCGCCACCAAATATATGAACCTGACCAGGCGCTTCTTCGCCGCCCATGGTGTTGCCGGTTATCGCATCGTCGAAAGCGTCGGTACGACGGAAGCGACGCCTGCCGCCGGCACCGCCGAGCTGATTGTCGATATCACCACCACCGGGACCACGCTTCGCGCCAATCACTTGAAATTATTGGAGGATGGGCTGATCTTGCGATCCCAGGCCCACCTGATCGGCGCGCGCCGCGCAAGCTGGAAGCCTGAGAGCGTGCAGCTTCGCGATGAGATCGTGCAGCGTCTTTCCAAGGTTCCATCATCCTGAGCCTGGCCTCTGTCGGTCACATTCCGGCCTCTCGTCGCATGCATGGTGATGCCCTAGAGTGCGTGAAAAGAGTCGCCTTCGTGCGTCCATCGCCGCTCTCGGGGGAACTTTTGGGCATGATCCGTTTTCTCGTCGCTCTTCTTTTCATCGTCGCCTCTGCCGGCGCGAGCCTCGCCACGCCATCCCGCATCATCATTCTGCGCCACGGCGAGAAGGCCGATGAGTGGAAGCTTTGCGGCGTCGGCCAGCAACGCGCCAAGGCGCTCGCCGCCAATTTTCTCGGTCGCCATTCGAAGAATTCCCTATTCTCCACCGGAGAGCAGCCGGCCGCGTTCTACGCCATCACGCTGCATACCCTCGAGCTCGCTTCCCCCGCCGCGGAGAGCTGGCAGCTGCCGATCACGCTCTTTTCCGTGGTGCCCGAGCCTGAGAAGAAGAAGGAGGTCTCGATCAAGTCGCTAAACCGCCGCACCGAACAAGCGGTCGAGGCGCTGATGGCCGACCCCAAACTCGACGGCAAGATTGTGGTCATGGTCTGGGAGCACCGGCACATCGCCAATGCGAAACTTGAAGCAGGCTCTGATCGGAAAATTACACTGCGCCAACTCTTGAAGCTCGATGCACTTCAAGACGTTCCCCCAACCTGGCCTGGCGATAATTACGATTATTTTTGGATCGTTGATTTCGCCGGCGGCTCATCCACGCCGACAGGCTTTTCCATGGTGAAGCAGAGCTTCGAGTCGCCATTCGACAAATTGCCCACCAACGAATGGGACAAGCCCAATCGCCTCAAATCGGCGAGCGGCTGCGAATTGAAAGGCCAGTAGTCGCCACACTACACGCCTTGTTGGGAAATCACGCCGGACTTACGTCTGCCGCGTCCTTCGCCTTCCTGTCGCGTCCGCGTTTGGTTTCCGTCAAGCTGTAATGACCCTCTTTATGCGGCTCGAGCGTAAAGTAGCGGTCGTGGAAAATGTTGAGGCTCGAGCGGTGGCCGATCGAGACGATCGCGGCCTTAGGCAACCGCTTCAGCAGTAACTTGTAGAGGCTGGCTTCGGACTCTTCATCGAGCGCGGATGTGGCCTCGTCGAGGAATAGCCAGTCCGGCTTCTGCAACAGCGCCCGCGCGATTGAAAGCCGCTGCTGCTCCCCGCCCGAGAGTTGATCTGCCCAATAGGACGTTTCGTCGAGCCTCCCCTCGAGTTCTCCCAACCCGACAGCTTTGAGCACCTCTTTGATCTGATCGAGCGAGAACGCATCCTCAGGCCCGGGATAGGCGAGTGCGCCGCGCAAACTGCCCAAGGGGAGATAGGGCCGCTGCGGCAACACCAGCAAATGCGCACCTTCCGGCACGCTGATGGAACCTTTGCCGAATGGCCAGACCCCGCCAAAGGCGCGGAAGAGGCTGGTCTTGCCCGAACCCGAAGGTCCACTCACCAGCACGCGCTCGCCGGGTGCGATCGATAATCCCGCCACGCGCACGATTTCCTTGCCATTCGGGAGGCCTACGGCGAGGTGGTCGACCTTGAAAGCGGCACGCGCATCTTTCTCTGTCTTCATTTGCGGCGCCGTCGCGTCGAGCGCCTTCGCCCAATCGAGCGACGTCTCGAAACCGGCGAGACGGTCGAGTACGGCCTTCCATTCGGCGATGCTGCTATAGGCTGAGACGAAGAACGAAAGTGCGGACTGCACCTGTCCGAACGCAGACGCGATCTGCATCAGTCCGCCGAGCTTCAAGGTGGAGAAGAAATAGACCGGACTCACCACGACGAACGGGAAGATCACGGCCGCCTGCCGGTATGTCGCCGTAAGGAATGTCAATTTCTTAGTGCGGCTCATGATCTCGCGCCAATTGGTGATGACGCGCCCGAAGCGTTTGTGGAGCATCTGCTCTTCGGCATGCTCGCCGGAAAGCAGCGTCACCTCCTCGGCATTCTCGCGAAGCCTGATCAGCGAATAGCGGAAATCGGCTTCATAGCGTTGCCGGTCGAAATTTAGCTTGACCAGCGGACGCCCGACGAGATGGGTGACCGCGGTTCCGAGCACTGCATAGATCAGCGCGGCCCAAACCAGGAATCCAGGAATGTGATAGGTGGCCGATCCGATCATTAGCGGCGTGTCGGACGATAGCATCCACAGAATGACGATGAACGAAACCAGCGTCACCACCGATCCGAGCAACGAAATGCCGATATCGAGTGTGCTGTAAACGAACAGCCGCACATCTTCGGAGATGCGTTGATCCGGATTGTCGACTTCGTCGCCCTTCAGCCGCATGCGGTAATGAGTATTGTTGCCGAGCCAGCGTCCGAGATAACGGTCGGTGAGCCAGGTTCGCCATCTGATCTGCAGCCATTGCTGCAGATAGATCTGATAGACGGCGCTCAGGATGAAGAGAGTGGCAAGGGCAGTAAAGCCGAGTCGCCCCAAATCGCCCTGAGTCAGTCCGCCGAGCAGAAGCTGACTGATGAACGTATCCCAATCCTTGTTCTGGATGGCGTCGTAGAACAGGCGGTTCCATTCGTTGAATTGCACCTCGAGCCAGACCTGGAACAGCTGGAGACCAATCACCGACCCGAGCAAAAGCCAGCCCGCGACGCGATCCTCGCCCTTGAAATAGGGGAAGGCGATGTGGGCGAACTCCTTCGCCGAGTTCCGAAAATTTGACATTCAATCCCGTCTCCCACCCGTTTAAGCGTGGCCCGTCCGAGGCGCGGCGGCACGATAGGGCGAGAACCATAGTGTAGGAAATTACGATTGTGTAATTCGAGAGGGATCGACCCCTCCGCAACCCCTGGTTCAGGCCAATTCTCTAAAAGCAACCCGCATTTTCCGTCCTGGGCAACAAAAAGGGCCGCATCCGAGGATGCGGCCCTTCAACTGCGTCCAGCGCGAACTGGATTTACATCATGTCCATGCCGCCCATGCCGCCGCCCGGCATGTGGCCGTGGCCGCCCTCACTCTTCTTCGGCGCTTCGGCGACGCCGGCCTCGGTGGTAACGAGGAGTCCTGCGACCGACGCTGCGTCTTGCAGCGCCGTGCGGACGACCTTGGCGGGATCGATGATGCCTTTGGCAACCATGTCGCCATATTCGCCGGTCTGTGCGTCATAGCCATAGGTCGGCGATTTATGGTCGAGCACTTTGCCGACCACAATCGAGCCTTCGACGCCGGCGTTCTCAGCAATCTGCCGGATCGGAGACTGCAAGGCACGGCGCACGATATTGATGCCGGCTTCTTGGTCTTCGTT
This sequence comes from Methyloceanibacter sp., assembly GCA_036559585.1. Classification (GTDB taxonomy): domain Bacteria; phylum Pseudomonadota; class Alphaproteobacteria; order Rhizobiales; family Methyloligellaceae; genus Methyloceanibacter. The sequence goes on along the minus strand of DATBSU010000147.1, from coordinate 8,828 downwards.
GTCACCCTTGGTCTTGATCGCCTTGGAAGCCCAGAGCAGCGCCACGCCGCCGCCCGGCACAATGCCTTCCTCGATCGCGGCGCGGGTTGCGTTCAGTGCATCGTCGACGCGGTCCTTCTTCTCCTTCACCTCGACCTCGGTGGCGCCGCCCACCTTGATCACGGCCACGCCGCCGGCGAGCTTGGCCAGCCGCTCTTGCAGTTTCTCTTTGTCGTAATCCGAGGTGGTATCCTCGATCTGCTGCTTGATTTGACCGACGCGCGCCTCGATATCGGGCTTCTTGCCCGCGCCGCTGACGATCGTGGTGTCGTCCTTGGTGATGGTCACACGCTTGGCCTTGCCCAACATGTTGATCGTCACGTTCTCGAGCTTGATGCCGAGATCGTCGGAGATCACCTCGCCGCCGGTCAAAACGGCAATGTCCTGCAGCATAGCCTTGCGGCGGTCGCCGAAGCCTGGCGCCTTCACGGCCGCAACTTTCAAGCCGCCGCGAAGCTTATTGACCACGAGCGTGGCCAGCGCCTCGCCCTCGACATCCTCGGCGATGACGAGGAGCGGTCTGCCCGACTGCACCACCTGCTCGAGCAGCGGCAGGATCGCCTGGAGGCCTGACAGCTTCTTCTCGTTGATGAGAATATAGGGGTTCTCGAGCTCGACAGTCATCTTCTCGGCGTTGGTGATGAAATAGGGAGAGATATACCCGCGGTCGAACTGCATGCCCTCGACCACTTCGAGTTCGCTCTCGAGGCTCTTGGCTTCCTCGACCGTGATCACGCCTTCAATGCCAACCCTTTTCATGGCCTTGGCAATCATGTCGCCGATCGCCTTCTCGCCATTGGCCGAGATGGTGCCGACTTGGGCGATCTCCGCGAAGTTGTCGCTCACCTTCTTCGCCCGCTTCCTGATGTCCTCGACCACGTCGAGCACGGCCTTGTCGATACCGCGCTTCAGATCCATCGGGTTCATGCCGGCCGCGACCGACTTCAGGCCTTCGCGCACGATGGCTTGCGCCAGCAGCGTCGCCGTCGTGGTGCCGTCGCCGGCAGTGTCGTTGGTCTTCGAGGCCACCTCGCGCAGCATCTGCGCGCCCATGTTCTCGAACTTATCCTCGAGCTCGATCTCCTTCGCCACCGTCACGCCGTCCTTAGTGGAGCGCGGCGCGCCGAACGATTTCTCTAAGATCACGTTGCGGCCCTTCGGCCCCAGCGTCACCTTGACCGCATTGGCGAGGATATCGACGCCGCGCATCATGCGCTCGCGCGCATCGGCGGCAAATTTTACGTCTTTGGCTGCCATTGAATGTGTTCCTTCTTGCTTTCTGCCCTCATCTCAAGGAGCGAGCGATGCTCGCATCTCTAAGGGGGGAGGCGATGAATTGACTGCCCTCGTCTAGAGGGAAACGGCTAGGAGAGCACTCCCATGATGTCGCTCTCCTTCATGATCAGGAGCTCGTCGCCGTCGATCTTGACTTCGGTGCCGGACCATTTTCCGAACAGCACCTTGTCACCGGCCTTGACCCCAAGAGGGATGAGCTTGCCGTCTTCGCCGCGGGCGCCGGGGCCGACCGAGACGACTTTGCCGGTCTGCGGCTTCTCTGCTGCGGTGTCTGGAATGATGATGCCGCCTTTGGTCTTTTGCTCCTCCTCGAGCCGTTTAACGACGACGCGGTCATGGAGCGGACGAAACTTCATGGTCTTCCTCCGAGAATTTTTGCTGAAAAATAAGGGTTCTTTCGCGTTGGCACTCCTCAAATCGGAGTGCTAATGCTGTTCCAGGAGATATCGTCGGAAGGGCCTGATGTCAAGATTGGAGGCCGAAAATCCGGTCGCAAGACAGGCTATTGCGCCTGGCGGCGCCCAAACGACACCGCATAAGCAGGCGACCGAGCCGCGAAGACGGGGTCGTTGCTTGGCCCGGCGATCCCATCCACAACATTCCCGGGCAGGAACATGCCGCCGTCGCAAGTCGCATCCGGTGCTAGAGCCTCGATTGTGATCTTGCCGAGGTCGTTGGTGGGGCGGTTATCCTCGTCGTCCCACCGGAGCGTCGCATCGTTGGTCGGGTCGCCCGGCTTGCCCATGATCGCCTTGAGGTCGAAGACCACCGGGCCTTTGCCAATGCGCTCCTTGAACTCCGCGGCATAAAAGTCGGTGCCCTTGGCTTTTGCCTCTTCAGGGGTGAGCCCAAGCTCGCCGGCCTCGGGGATGAGGTGATACTTCACCAATGTTTGTTCGCCGGCCGCATTGGTGAAAGTGAAGGAATGCACGCCCCAATAGCCGACGCCCCCATAACTCGCCGGGACTGGGTGAGACGTGAGCCAAGCGTTCTGCCGCGTCGATTCCGGATGGGCGGTGAAGAAGGCATTGAGCTTGTCTTTGTCCCCGGAGCCGACTGTCTGCAAGAACTCGACGAACAGCGCAGGGGTCTGCACGAAGAAGACAGGCGCCGAGATGGTCACGATATCGGTCGTCGCGCCGCCTCCGAGATCGAATTTGACGGCAAGACCCCTGACATTGTCCTGGGCGTTGTCGGCGGCTCCTGGGTTGCCGCCCCCGAGCGAGAAGCGGGCCTTGATCGGAACTTGCTTGGCAAAATGCGGCGCTTTCGACAATTTGGCTGCGTCGGGAGAAGGCGTGAAGGTGCCGGTCATGCAGAAGCCCTTGGCGTGAGCCGCCCGCGTTCCGGCATGTTTTCCGAACACGCCATTCAGCGCATCAACCAGGTCCGCTGGACTTGGTGCTGCTGGACTTGGCGCCGCGTCCTCGGCTCGCGCACTCACGAGACAAAGGCTGATCGCTGACCCGATAAGTATCGTTCTAATCGCCGTGTTCGATTTCATGCCGAAACTCCTATCTCGCCAGCGTTTTCCGATCATCCACGCGATTGTATGATTGCCGATTATTGCACGATTGCGACCTCGTGCCTTGCGGCAAAGCGCAACAAGCAGTTTCGGAACTTGGCCACGCTCATAACCTTGCCGCACTTGGCCCCTATGCATGTGGCTGCTATCAAATTGCGCACGGGACTTCTAATTAGCTGTTGCCAAAGGAATTTTCGCGTCGCAATCTTGGCGTGCGGAAGAGGGGGCGCGTTAAGCGCTAAACTGACATGGCACGTATTGTAAGCCAGGCTCCTGGCCTCGCACTCCTCGATCTCATTGTGATTATTGCCATGGCGATTACGGCCGCGGCCTTTGCCGCCGGCCTCATCGTCAATTCCGGCATCGACACCGTGCCTGGCGTCGTCGCGGGTGCGGCACTCTTCATGGTGATGGCCTCGGCGCATTTTGCCCTCACGCGGACCGCGCGTTCCGGCGTCGTCTCGGGCCGCATCGATCAGCTCGAAGAGGCGGTCCTCATCCTCGATTCGGATTTGCAGCGGATCGATCAGGTCGAGGACGACGTGGCGAGGCTCGATCTTTTGACCGATCGCGTTGAGCGTCTCGACCAGGTCGTGGTGAATCGCGACGGAAGCGAGGAGGGATCGGAGCGGCTCGACCGCCTGTCCGCCGATTTCGAGAATTTGCATGCGCGCCTCGATGCGTTGCGCACCGATCTTGAAGGCGAAGCGAGAGTTCAGCGCGACAGGATCTCGAACGAGCTTCGATCGCTGGAAGGGCTCTTCAAGCAATTGTCGCGCGATTTGACCGCTGCCGCAGGTTCCGGTGGTCAGTCGAGCTCGGTCGAAGCCTACCGCGCCCAGACCGCGTTGCCGCCAATTCCCGGCGAGGTCCAAATCGGCGAGGCTGTGGATGTCCTACAGGTCATCGAACTCGGTGACGCGGCTGAGGAGGTCAATGTGGACAACGCGCCGGTTCTGATGACCGAGACTTTGGTGCTCACCGAGCCTCTGGTTCTTGAAGACGAGGTTGAGGAAGAGGGGGAAACCAGCGGGCTGGCAGCGATCGATACCCGCGCCGTGTTGGAGGCGATCAAAGAGCGGAACATCGAACTTTATCTCCAGCCCGTGTTCGACCTCGCCACGCGCAAAGTGCGCTATCTGGAGTCGCTGACCCGGCTTCGCACCGCAGACGACCAACTGATTCCGCCCGAGGATTTTATCCCAATCGCCGAGGCCGAGGGCGTGATGCCTCAGGTCGATAATATGATGCTGGTGAAGAGCGTCCAGTTGTTGCGCCGGCTCGGGCCCGACAGCATTGATGGGGTATTCTGCAATCTTTCTACTCAGTCGCTGCTCGACGGGGAATTCTACCCGGAACTGATTGAGTTCATGGAAGAGAATAGCGGCCTCAGCGAGAGCCTGTTTTTCGAGTTTGCCGAGCAGGCGCTGTTGGCGCTCTCGCCGAACGGGCTTGAGAACCTCAATGCTCTGGGCCGGCTCGGCTTTCGCTTCTCGCTCAACCACGTCGCCGACCTCGACATCGACTACGCGGGCCTTCGCGACAATTATTTCCGCTTCGTGAAAATTCCAGCTTCCTTGCTTGACGGCATGGATGAGGCCGGCATCAGCGCTCGGCAGCTGAAGCGCGAGCTGGAGGCCTTTGGCCTCACTCTTGTTGTGGAGCGGCTAGAAGATGCCTCGATCCTGGATCGGCTCAAAGATTTCGGCGTCGAGCTTGCGCAAGGCCGCGGACTCGCCGCGCCGAAGCCGTTCGGCTCCGATATGTTGCGCGGGTTAGACGAAATCGGCGCGGCTTGAGCGAACTCGAGGCCGCACCGCTTCGGACCTTACTTATCCATGTCCGGCGGCAATTTCTCGGTGGGGTATTCGCGCTGGATTTCCTCAAGCCCGATATCGCCGCTGTCGGATTTCGGCTGAGCCTCCTCGCGCGCAGGCGCGTCTTTGCTCTCCGAGCCGGGCGTCACCTCATTGGGACGCTCCTCTTCCTCGATCGCGGTGCCTTCGTCGACCACTGGAATGGCGATTGGCGCCATGCGCAGTTCTGGCATCGGCGAGACCGCATTGGCCGTGCCGATCAAACCGGTGAGGCAGAGCGCACCAACGGCCAGGCTTAACTTCATGCAGTTGTGAAACATTATTTTCCTCCCTCTATGGACGTTCATAATAACGCATGCTTGACGGCCAATTGGTCTGCGGGAACGCGCACTGCAATTCCCTGATCTCGTCCGCCCCGGCCGTATCGGGGTTATAACTGCCATCGTCATGCAGGATGGTCGGACCGTAGGCATTCACGTCCGGACGATAATAGTCGCGATCGCCGACCGGCATCACGATACTGGTTCCCGGAAGCGAATAGGGGGAAGCGGCTTCGGCGGTTGCGCCGAGTGCCACAATTGCGAGCACGAAGGTCGCGCCCTTGGCGAATGATCTGATCATGATCCAATCTCCCGGCCGCATCCCGAGCCGAAGCGAGCATCACTTGGCTTTAGCGGCATTGTGTCCGGGGAATGTACACGTCACCTGTTCAGGAACAGTCAGAGCGGAATGCGCAATTATCCGACAACCCGCGCCGATCAGGTGACCTTCGGTTAACAGTTTGGGCAGGCGAGGCGACCCACTGGCTGGCGCTCTCGCCTCCTTGTATAAGCATCGCGCTTAGGGTGAACGAGGGATGGCATGGACCGAGAGCCGAATAAATCCGAATTGCGCGCGAAGCTGTTTGAGCTCCTGAAAACTCTGTCGTTTCGCCGGGGGCGGGTGACGCTCGCCTCGGGCCGGCTGAGCGACTTCTATTTCGACACCAAGCCGACCATGCTCGACGCGGTGGGCGCGGGACTCCTCGCCGAGCTGATCCTGCAAGAGCTCAAAGAAGTGAAGGCCGACTGCGTCGGCGGCATCGAGTTGGGCGCAGTTCCCATGATCGGTCCAGTGGTGATGAAGAGCCCCGACTATGGCCGCCACCTTACCGGATTCGTGGTGAGGAAAGCCGTGAAGGACCACGGTACCAAGAAGCTGATCGAGGGCTCAAGTATCGAAGGCAAGGATGTGGTGATCCTGGAGGACGTGACCACGTCGGGCGCATCCGCGCTGCTTGCGGTCAGGGCCGCGCGTCAGGCCGGTGGCAATGTCATGCTTGTCCTCTCGATTCTCGATCGCGGCGAGGGCGCCGACGCGCTTTATGCCGCCGAGCACATTCCCTTCCGCTCTTTGTTCAAGGCGTCGGAATTCCTCGCCGCTTGACCCTTCGAGCCTAAGCCTCTAGCCCGAGCAACATGACCGCCGCTCCCGCAGAAATCCCTGTGCTTTCGTCGATCGCGAAGATAGGCGCGAAGTACAAAGTGTGGCTCGTCGATATTTGGGGCGTGATGCACGATGGCTTGCGCGCGCACAAAAGTGCGGCTGAGGCGACCAAAGCCTTCCGCGATCAAGGCGGCATCGTCGTCCTGCTGTCGAACTCGCCGCGCCCCAGTCGCGAGGTGCAGGCGCAACTTTTGTCCTTGGGCGTGCCCGATGATGCCTATGATGCCACCGTCACCTCCGGCGATCTCACCCGCTATGAACTCGAAAAAAGAGCTGGCGTCCGCGTGTTTCATTTGGGCCCGGCCCGCGACCTTCCGATCTTCACCGGTCTCAAACTCAGCCTCACCGACCCCGAGCAAGCCCAGATCATCGTGTGCACCGGGCTATTCGACGACGAGGCCGAGACGCCGGAGGATTACGATCCTCTCCTCAAGAGCCTCGCCGCGCGCGGCCTCCCCATGATTTGCGCCAATCCCGATCGCATGGTCGAGCGTGGCAAGCAGTTGATCTATTGCGCCGGCGCCCTTGCCGACCGCTATGCGAACGGCGGGGGCAGTGTAATCTATGCCGGCAAGCCTTACGCGCCGATCTATGCGCTGGCTTTCGAGGCGGCAAACCGCCTCGCTGGCAGAGACATTGCGCCTGAAGACGTGCTGGCGATCGGCGATGGCATCATGACCGACATGGAGGGCGCCGCGGGCGTCGGCCTCGATGCCGTGTTCATCGCTAGCGGCCTTCACCTCGATAACCGCAACGACGGCATCGATCGAGCAGCGGTCACGAAGCTCTTCGCCGAGCGGAAACCTCCACTCGCGGCACTTGATAAACTTGCTTGGTAGAATCTAGGCTTCGGCGAACACTGCGTCGATGTGAGCCTGATCCGATTTGCCGGGCCCGCTCAGCGTCAGACTTGCCTTCCGCTTGTCGCGCGGCGCCTTGTCTTTACGCGCCCGCTCTGCACGCTGCAGTCGCGCGGCGATGATCTTGTCGATCATCTCGGTAATCGTCGCGGTGCGCTGGCCGACTAGATCGTGAAAGCCGCAAGCCGTCATGATGCTGAGCACAGCCTCCTCCGAATGGCCATTGGCGGAACCCGAGGGCGACTCCAACAGCCGCTCGGCAGAGGCGATGATATTGCCCGCGGCCTGTTCCGCGGTGTTACGGATATCGGCAAGCTGGTTCAGCGCCGATGCGAGCAGCGCGATCTCGTCATCAAAGGCCTGACCGCCACGACGCCGCTCTGCCGTCCCCGCAACGCTGGGGCGCATTCTTACACCGATGCCGGCGCGGCGTAAGATATATCGACGTCCCTTACACATCAGCGCTACTCACCGAACACTGCATCGATCTTAGCCTTGAGCGTATCCGCGTTGAACGGCTTGACGATGTAATTATTCACGCCCGCTTTCTTGGCTGCGATCACGTTTTCCGTTTTCGACTCCGCCGTCACCATGATGAAGGGAGTGCGCGAGAGCGCATCGTCGGCGCGCACCTCGCGCAACAGCTCGAAGCCCGTCATTGGTTCCATGTTCCAGTCGGAGATCACCAGCCCATAATTCTTCTGCCTCATCATGTTGAGCGCCGCGCTGCCGTCACCTGCCTCGTCGACATTGACGAAGCCGAGCTGCTTCAGGAGGTTCCGGATGATGCGGATCATGGTCTTGTAATCGTCGACCACCAGAACCGGCATGCTGTAATTGACGGCCATAAATTCTTAATCGCCGCGGTTGGACAGTCGGGGCCCGCGCAGCGCCTCCTCTGCTATTCGTTCAGGCCCTTCGTGATTTTTCAGCGTGTTGAGGCCTGAATCGACAGGGAGAGCTTAGAGTTTGGCCGTGAATGGAGCGTTAAGCCAATTCCTCAAGCCTGCGACACTGCCATATTGCAGTGCAACAGAGGCTTCGCTATTTTCGCGGGGAAACTAAGAACGAACCAGCGGGGATCAGTCTAATGTGCAAGAACGGTAACGGCACCATGGGCCATGGTTACTATTTCGAGGATTTGGCCGTGGGCATGGAGGCCAGCTACGCCAAGAAGATCACCAACGAGGATGTTTTGGCCTTTGCCGAGCTCTCAGGCGACACCAACCCGGTCCACCTGAATGACGCCTTTGCTGCCGGCACCATCTTCAAGAAGCGGATCGCACACGGCTTTCTCACCGGCGCCCTAATCTCCACCGTGCTCGGCACCAAGCTTCCCGGCCCAGGCTGCATCTATCTGTCCCAGAGCCTCAAATTCCGCGCGCCCGTCTATATTGGCGACGAGGTGGTGGCCACCTGCAAAGTGACCAGCGTCGATCCCGAAAAGGCCCGCGCCGTGCTCGCTTGCGCTTGCCAGGTCAACGGCAAGCCGGTGCTCGAGGGTGAGGCGGTGATGATGGTATCGCGCCAAGGCAGCTAGCTACCCCTGTCATTGTAGTATCGCGTCGCTTGACGGTCTATTGATTCGCCATGGAAATCCATAATGGCTGGCGTGGCGTGCCTAAGAAGCTGAAGGGCGCCGTGCTGGCGATCGGGAATTTCGACGGCGTCCATCGCGGCCATCAGGCTGTGCTTGGCCGTGCCCAGGCGCGCGCCAAAGCTGAGGGCACGCGTGCAGGTGCCATCATCTTCGAGCCGCATCCGCGCGTCTATTTCGCGCCGGACACGCCATTCTTCGACCTGACG
>DATBSU010000146.1:0-3620 GCA_036559585.1 Methyloceanibacter sp. | reverse complement strand
ATTCTCAAAAGACGGCAAGCTCGTGTTTGTGGCGCTCGGCCCGGCCAATCGCGTCGCCGTCATCGATGCCAAAACGCAAGAAGTGCTGAACTATATCCTGGTCGGCCAGCGGCCTTGGCATTTGGAATTCAGCCCGGACGGCTCGAAGCTTTACGTCGCCAACGGCCTCACCAACGACATGACCATCATCGACACCGCAAGCCAGAAGGCGATCAAGTCCGTACCCGTGGGCCGCTTACCCTGGGGCGTCGCGGTGATGCCGTAAAGCTGAAATCGGCGACTCAAATCTGGTTCTCGATCACCGTCATCCGTTTCATCATTTGCGACGTCGGCCCGCTCGCGACAATTTTGCCGTCTTCGATCAGCACGACCGTGGTCGCAAGCCGCGCCACTTCAGGCACGGAATGGCTGACATAGATGATCGGGACGTCGGCCTGATCGCGTAAGCGTTCGAGATAGGGCACGACTTCGAGCTTTCTTTGATGATCGAGCGAGGACAGCGGCTCGTCCATCAGCAAGAGGCGAGGGGAGGCGAGCAGCGCCCGTCCGATCGCCACGCGTTGCTTCTCGCCGCCTGAAAGCTTTGCCGTGCCGCGCTTCAACAGTGCCCCGAGTGCCAACATCTCCACCACGGCGTCGAACGATTCCTGGCCTATATCATCGGCTGCGAACCATCGCCCATAGAGCAGGTTCTGCCGCACATTAAGATGCGGAAACAACCGCCCCTCCTGGAACACATAGCCAATCCGCCGCCGATAGGCCGGCATGTCGATGCCTTGGGCCGTATCGAGCAGCACCTCTTTATCCAGCACGACACGCCCATGCTCGGGGCGCACTAGGCCCGCGATGATATTGATCAGTGTGGTCTTACCGGAACCGGAGCGCCCGAAAATTGCCGTCACGCCCCCTTCGGTCGCGAAGCCCGCATCCAGCAAAAACACACCTAACCGTGTCCGCGCTTCGACGTTGAGCGTCATTGCGAACGGACCCTTCGGCTCACGGCCCGGGCGACCGCCTCGGAGGCGAAAATCGCTGCGAACGCAATCACGATCGAGATCAGAGTGAGCTTGAGGGCAGATGCATCGCCGCCGGGAACTTGCGTGAAGGTGTAGATCAGCGTCGGCAGCGTCTGCGTCTCGCCGGGAATATTCGATACGAAGGTGATGGTGGCGCCGAACTCACCCATGGCGCGCGCGAAGGCGAGAATGGCGCCGGCGATGATCCCGGGCAGAATGAGCGGCAGCGTGACCGTGGCGAACACCCAGAACCGGCTCGCGCCGAGGGTCGCTGCCGCCTGTTCCAGCCCGATATCGACCGCCTCGATGGTGAGCTGGATGGCGCGGACCATGAGCGGAAAGCCCATGATGGCGCAGGCGAGCGCAGCACCCGTCCAGCGAAACGCGAGCACGATGCCCAACGCCTCGGCAAGCCAATGACCGATTGGGCCCTTGGTGCCGAACAGCCGCAACAGCACATAGCCCGTCACCACCGGCGGCAGGATCAACGGCAGTAGCACCAAAGCATTGAGGAGGAAGCGGCCTGGAAAGCGGCACCGCGCCAGCACATAGGCCACCGCGATGCCAAAAGGCAGGCTGAATATCGTGGCGACCACTGCCACGCGCAGGCTGAGCCTGATGGCGTCAAGTTCCTCGGGCGTCAGCGTCGGCAATGACCATGGCTCGCTAGGCGGCGGGTTGCTTCTTCAACGGCTTGAAGCCTTGCGCCTCGAATACGCTCTTGGCAACGCTGCCCTTGAGAAAATCCTCGAAGCCCCGCGCGTCCGTATTTGTTGCCTTGGCCAGCACCGCGATCGGATAAACGATCGGGGGATGGCTGTCCTCCGGGAACACCCCCAGCACCTTGACGTTTGGATCAGCCTTGGCGTCCGTACCGTAGACGATGCCAAGCGGCGCCTCGCCACGCGAAACGAGCTGCAGCGCAGCCCGCACATTGTCGGCCTGGGCGATCTTGCCTTTCACGCTGTCCCACACTCCGAGCTTGGTCAGCGCCGCCTTGCCGTATTTGCCGGCCGGCACGGATTCGGTATTGGCCATGGCGAGCTTGCCGTCGCCGAGCAATTTATCGAGCGGGAAGGAGGGCACGATCTCGGTTGAGGTGGTCGAGTCTTTCGGCGCGATCAGCACCAAATCGTTGCCGAGCAGGTCGATGCGCGTGGCTTCATCGATCAGCTTCTTCTCGGCGAGATAGTTCATCCAGTCCTCGTCCGCCGAAATGAAAATATCCGCTGGTGCGCCTTCTTCGATCTGCTTGGCGAGCGTCGAGGACGCCGCATAGGAGATCACGGCTTGCTTGCCACCGTTCTTCACCCAGGCAGTGTTGACCGCGTCGAGCGCGTCTTTCAGGCTTGCCGCTGCGAAAATGACGGGACCTTTGTCGTGTGCTTGGACATAGGAGGGGGCAAGCACGAAGCCGATTGCGATCACCGCGACCAGTCGCAAGAAAGTTCGACGCGCCAAATACGGCATGGAATATCTCCTTAGGTTCCCTGAAAACTGGATTTCTCGCCGAGGCTCGGTTTGCCCTTTTGGCCCGCTTCCTCTTTCAATTTCAGCAGCGCCTCGCGCACCGGCGGATCGATGCCTTCGCCGCCGGCATCCATATAGGCGAAGATCGCCGCGCGCATGCGCGGGTCCCAGAACTTGCCGATATGGTTGGTGATCCCTGGAATAACTTCGTCCGCCCGCTGGGACTCGAAGAACTTGCCAATCTGGTTCGCCATATAGACGAGGCGGTCAGGCGACATGGCTGGTACGCTCCCCTTCAATTCGCTCATCGTGTGTGAAAACTTCAAATCCGTCGGGCCGCGCGATCGCGACCAAGGTCATACTGCAGAGCTCGGCCATCTTGACCGCGAGCGCCGTCGGCGCCGACACGGCGACCAGCACCGGCGCCCCCGCCGAAGCCGCCTTCTGCACCATCTCGACCGAAATGCGGCTCGTCAATACGATGAGGCCGTTCCTGGCGTTTTCGCCGTTGCGTGCCAACGCCCCGCAAAGCTTGTCGAGCGCGTTATGCCGCCCGACATCTTCGCGCAAACCGACCAATCCGCGTCCCGGCTCCCAATAGCCCGCCGCATGCACCGCGCGCGTTTCATGGTTCAGAATTTGCGCCGGCGCCATCGAGGCGACGGCTTCCATGATCTCGGCGGCGGTGAATTTCCGGGTCGCACTGACGGGCAGCGGCGGCCGCATGGCCTCGGCCAGGCTCTCGATGCCGCACAGCCCGCAGCCGGTGGGCCCGGCATGCTGCCGGCGCCGCTCGGCAAGCCGCGCCGCATCCAAATCCTTCAGCCACATGCGAAGCTCGATGCCAAGCTCGGTCTCGACCGCTTCGAGCTGCTCGATCGACTCCAGATTGTCGACCACACGCTCGCTCAGCGAAAATCCGACGCCGAAATCTTCGAGGTCTTGGGGACTCGCCATCATCACGGCATAGGTCGTGCCGTTATAGGTCATGGAGATCGCGGTCTCTTCGGGAATAGCACGCTCGCCCGAACTAATGCCGGTGGTCCGCCACGCGGAGCGCGGAACCCGAACGACCGGCGGTACCATGGCGAAATTACTCCGCGGCGACCAGGTTCTCGGCGATCCGGCGGGACT
>DATBSU010000145.1:0-13159 GCA_036559585.1 Methyloceanibacter sp. | reverse complement strand
ACGACAACATCCCTGGAGGAAATGCATGCGTATCATGAGACTGGTCCTGATTGCAGCGGCCACGCTCCTTGCCTTGGCCGGGTCGGCCGATGCCATAACCGTCAAGAAGCGCACCGAGGCCCCCGGCCTTCCGCCGGAAATTTGGGAGGTGGTTGGTGGCTTCTGCGCGATCAAAGACTGGCATCCTGCGGCAGCCGATTGCGTCGAGACCAAAGAAGGCGATGTCACGTTCCGCACCATCACGTTGAAGGACGGCGGCAAGCTCAAGGAGAAGTTGACCGGCACCGAAGCGACCGGTTACACCTACGAGCTCATTGAGAGCCCCCTCCCCGTCAAGAATTACAAATCCAAGCTCTGGATTGAAGTGGACGATGAGCCGGATCGGTCAGTGATCCTCTGGCAATCCGACTTCGACGCCAATGGCGCCAGCGATGAGGATGCCAAGAAGACGATCACCGGCATTCTCGGCGACGGCGTCAAGGGCATCAAGAAGGCCGCGATCGCCGCTTGGGACAAGAAGCACCCCGAAGAAGCCAAGGACGATGGCGACGACGACGATGACGACAAATAGCGGCAACACAGTCGCTTGAGCCGTTAGGGGCGTGCCAAAGGCACGCCCCTTTTGTATGGGGGTGGAAAATAAGCGAAATCCGGGGCATAAGGCGCGCAGCCTAGTCTGAAGGAGACTTAAGCATGCGCTATGTACATTTCGCGTTGGCCGCCGCCGTCCTCATGCTCGGTGCGAGCCCTGCCCTCGCCCTCACCGTCGAGCGCCATATCGAAGCTCCCGGTCTGCCGCCGGCAGTCTGGGAATTTGCAGGTGGATTCTGCGCCATCAAGGACTGGCATCCCCTCATCGCCGATTGCCAGGAGACCAAGGAAGGCGACGTCACCTTCCGCACCCTGACCTTGAAAGACGGCGGCAAGATCAAGGAGAAGCTGCTCGAGTCCGACGACACGAGTTACAGCTACGAGATCGTCGAGAGCCCGCTTCCTGTTAAAAATTACAAAGCCAAGCTCTCCGTGGAAGACGGCAACCACGAAAACCGCACCATGGTCGAGTGGAGCGCGGACTTCGAGGCCAACGGCGCCAGCGACGACGAAGCCACCAAAAAGATCAAGGATATCTTTGATGGTGGGCTGAAGGGCATCAAACACAAGATGCTCGACATCTCGGGCGACGAGAGCTCAGGCGGCGGCCCAGCACAATAGTGAATAGAGTCTGCGGGAGCGGCTGACGAACGACGGTCTTTAGTTCCAGCCTAAGCGGCGGCCTTTCGGGCTACTTTCCGTCCGCGCGGCGCTTTCGCTTTGGTCTCCGGCTTGGCCTCGACCGGCGTCTCGGTCTCTTCCACCGGGCCCGAATCCTTGCCGCGCGCATCGACATCACGGTCGACCAGTTCGATCACCGCCATCGGCGCGGAGTCGCCGTAGCGGAAGCCTGCCTTCATCACGCGCGTATAGCCGCCCGGCCGCTCCGCATAACGCGGGCCCAGCGTATCGAACAATTTTGCGACCTGCACCTCGTCACGCACGCGGGACAGCGCCAGTCTGCGCGCATGTAACGTGCCGGCCTTGCCGAGCGTGATCAGCCTGTCGGCAACGCGCTTCAGTTCCTTGGCTTTGGGCAGCGTCGTCACGATCTGCTCATGCTTGATCAGCGCCGCAGAGAGAGCAGCGAACATCGCGCGGCGATGGCTCGCGGTGCGGTTCAGCTTACGGAAGGCATTGCCGTGACGCATGTCAGTCTCCAACTACCCCAGACTTGATCTGGCCTAATAATGATCTTCGAAGCGCTTTGCCAGCTCTTCGATATTTTCCGGCGGCCAGTTCGGCACTTCCATGCCGAGATGGAGACCCATCGATGCGAGCACTTCTTTGATCTCGTTCAGCGACTTCCGCCCGAAATTCGGCGTCCGCAGCATCTCCGCCTCGGTCTTCTGAATGAGATCGCCGATATAGACGATATTATCGTTCTTGAGACAGTTGGCCGAGCGCACCGAGAGCTCGAGTTCGTCCACCTTCTTGAGCAGTGCCGCGTTGAACTCGAGTTCAGGCTGCCGCTCATAGGTAACTTCCTTCTTCGGCTCCTCGAAGTTCACGAACACCGAGAGCTGGTCCTGCACGATGCGCGCGGCGAGCGCGATCGTGTCGTCGGGCCGCACCGAGCCGTCGGTCTCGATCTCCATGGTGAGCTTGTCGTAATCGAGGATCTGGCCCTCGCGGGTATTCTCGACGCGGTAGGACACTTTCCGCACCGGGCTATAGAGCGAATCCACCGGGATATATCCGATCGGCGCATCGTCCGGGCGGTTCCGCTCGGCGGGCACGTAACCCTTGCCGGTGGCGGTGGTGAACTCCATGCGGATCGACGCGCCCTGATCGAGGGTGCAGATCACGTGATCCGGATTCAGAATCTCGACGTCGGCGCCGGTCTCGATGTCGCCGGCCTTGGCCACGCCCGGACCTTCCTTTTTCAACACCATGCGCTTCACGCCCTCGGCATGTTGCCGAATAGCGATCTCCTTGATGTTGAGAACGATATTGGTCACGTCCTCGCGGACGCCTGGGATCGAAGAGAATTCATGCAGCACGCCGTCGATATGCACGGAGGTGATAGCGGCGCCTTGCAGCGACGATAGCAGCACGCGTCGAAGCGCGTTGCCCAGCGTCAGACCGAAGCCGCGCTCGAGCGGCTCGGCGATCACCGTGGCGAAGCGTTGCGGGTCGCGGCCCGAAACGACATTGAGCTTGGTGGGTTTTATGAGATCTTGCCAGTTCTTCTGCAGCACCTGGGGGGCCCTTTCCTGGTCCTTGAGCGGGGCGGCCTGCCCTAACTTGCGAATATCCTCGTGCAACATATGCCGTATACGCCTTCCCTTACTTAGACACGCCGACGCTTGCGCGGGCGGCAGCCATTGTGCGGGATTGGCGTGACGTCACGAATCGAGATGACAGTGAACCCTGCCGTCTGCAGCGCACGAAGCGCGGACTCGCGTCCCGAACCCGGTCCACGAACCTCGATTTCAATATTCTTCATGCCGTGCTCCATCGCCTTCTTGCCGGCATCCTCGGCTGCGACCTGCGCCGCATAAGGCGTGGATTTACGCGATCCCTTGAAACCCATGGCACCCGCCGACGACCAGGAAATCGTGTTCCCTTGCGCATCGGTGATGGTGATCATCGTATTGTTGAAACTCGCCTGCACATGCGCCACGCCGGACGTGATGTTCTTTTTTTCCCGGCGGCGAACGCGCGCTTTCTCTTTGACCATGATCTAGTCCCGCATTTGACGAATACGATGGGAGCGATCGAGCGCGCCCACCGCTAGTTCAGCCTCTATTTCTTTTTGCCAGCGATTGGCTTGGCCGGCCCTTTGCGCGTGCGCGCATTGGTGTGAGTTCTTTGACCGCGCACCGGCAGCCCGCGGCGATGACGCAAACCTCTGTAGCAGCCGAGGTCCATCAACCTCTTGATGTTCATGGAAACATCGCGCCGAAGATCGCCCTCCACGACATAGTCGCGGTCGATCACCTCGCGAATCTGGATAATCTCCGATTCCGTGAGCTGGCTGACGCGCCGCTCCACCGGGATCTGCACCTTGCCGCAAATTTCCTTGGCGAAAGTGTCACCGATGCCATGGATATAAGTCAGCGCCACCTCGACCCGTTTGTTGGTCGGGATATTCACACCTGCAATTCGGGCCACGAAGTCGTCTCCTTAAGCACGGGCTAACGTGCTGAAACGAAAGATGAATTAGCTATGAAACGCAGCAAGACCGGCCTCGAAAGCCAAAACCCCCGGGGCCTGTCCATCCTGTCCAACAATGGATCGTGCCCTATCTAGCGATTCCGCTTGACAAGGTCAACCCAGCCTATTTGGGCAATTTGCCCCTACCCCTCCAGGGCCTGCACAATCGCCGCCTGGACATTCTTAATATCGGCCATGCCATCGACCGTCCTGAGCTTTTCCTGGCTCTCATAATAGTGGATCAGAGGCTTGGTTTGGGCGTGATAGGCTTTGAGCCTGGCCCGTACCACCTCCTCGGTGTCGTCTTTTCTCCGCACAAACTCGGTGCCGCCGCAGCGGTCACACACCCCTTCCACTTTGGGCATCTTGAAGGGGTCGTGATAACCCTCCCCACAAGTAGCACAAGCGAAACGGCCCGTGATTCGCTCGATCAACGCCTCATCGTCGACTTGCATCTCGACCGCCACATCGACCTTCTTGCCGCGCTCCGCCATCAGTCTGTCGAGGGCTTCGGCCTGGGCGAGCGTCCGCGGAAAACCATCAAGAATGAACCCGGGCACATCGCCATCCTGGTCGACGCGCTCGGCGATCAGCCGGATGACCAGGCAGTCTGGCACGAGCTCGCCTCGCTCCATGATGTCGCCGGCTTGTCTGCCGAGTTCAGTGCCGGCGGCCACCGCCGCGCGCAACATATCGCCAGTGGACAGCTTGACCAATCCGTGCCGCTCCTCGAGCATCTTGGCCTGTGTGCCTTTGCCGGCGCCGGGAGGGCCCAGCAGGACCAGGTTCATGACCGCCTTGCCCCTCTTAAGCGGGAGCGCTTGATCAGACCCTCATATTGATGGGCCAGCATGTGGCTCTGGATCTGCGCCACCGTGTCCATGGTGACGCTCACCACGATCAGCAACGAGGTGCCGCCGAAATAGAACGGCACGCCGGCATAAGAGATCAATATCTCCGGCAGCACGCAGACGGCTGCGAGATAGATGGCGCCGAGCACCGTGATCCTGGTCAGCACATAGTCGATATATTCGGCCGTGCGCTCGCCGGGCCTGATCCCCGGCAAAAAGCCGCCATACTTCTTCAGATTGTCTGCGGTGTCCTTCGGATTGAAAACCACCGCTGTGTAGAAGAAGGCGAAGAAGATGATCAGCGCAATATAGATGATGACGTGGAGCGGCTGCCCGCGCCCGAGCATGGCCGTCATCGTGGTTAGCCATTCCGGACCTTGGCCCGCGGAAAAATTCGCGACCGTGATCGGCAATAGCAACAGTGACGAGGCGAAGATCGGCGGAATGACGCCGGCACTGTTCAATTTCAACGGCAAATGCGAGGCATCACCCTGGAACATGCGGTTGCCGACCTGGCGTTTCGGGTATTGCACGAGCAGGCGCCGCTGCGCCCGCTCCATGAACACGATCACGGCGATCACGACCACAGCCATGACCAGAAGGGCGATGATCAGCGCCGTCGATAGCGCGCCTTCGCGGCCGAGTTCCAACGTGCCTGCGACAGCGTGCGGCAATTGCGCGACGATGCCGGCGAATATGATGAGCGAGATGCCGTTGCCGACGCCGCGTGCCGTGATCTGCTCGCCGAGCCACATCAGGAACACGGTGCCGCCGACCAGGGTGAATACGGTGGTGATCCGGAAGAACATGCCCGGATCGATTACCACATTGCCGGCGCCTTCGAGGCCGACAGCGATACCGTAGCCCTGCAACGCCGCCAGCAGCACGGTGCCGTAGCGCGTATATTGGTTGATCTGACGCCGGCCCTGCTCGCCCTCTTTCTTCAACTGCTCCAGATGCGGTGACACCGTGGTCATCAGCTGAATGATGATGGACGCGGAAATATACGGCATGATGTTGAGCGCGAAGATCGCCATGCGCCCAACCGCGCCGCCGGAGAACATGTTGAACATGCCCAAGATGCCCGACTGGTTCTGATTGAACACGTCGGCGAGCGCTTGCGGATTGATGCCTGGAATCGGGATATAGGTGCCGAGCCGATAGACGATGAGCGCGCCCAGCGTGAACCAGATGCGCTTCTTCAGCTCCTCGGCCTTTGCGAAGGCCGCGAAATTGAGATTCTTTACGAGCTGTTCGGCGGCAGAGACCATCTTAGCGCTTCCCTTCCCGCCGGCGGCATCGCTGCCGCCAGACCAATTGTCCTAGGCTTCGGCTCTTAGGCCTCGCCGTCCTTCTTGGCCGGCTTCGGCTTGTCTTTCTTGGCCGGCTTCGCCTCGGACTCAGCACCTGCCTCTGCGGCTTCCTCGCCGCCACCCTTCTTCTTGGGCGCGGCTGCGGCACGCTTGTCCGCGCGCTTCTTCGCCTTGATCGCGTCGCCGGGGGGTTTCTCGCGGCCTGTGATTGACTTCAACGTGACCGAACCACCTGCCGCCTCGACTGCCTTGATCGCGCTTGCAGAGGCGCCTGTGATCTCGAAGGCGAGTTTGGCTTTGAGCTCGCCATGGCCGAGCAGGCGAACGCCGTCGCGGGCGCTCTTGATCAGGCCAGCCAACTTCAGCGCCTCGATGGTGATCGGCTTCTTGCCATCGAGCCGGCCGGAATCCACCGCCTCCTGGATGCGTCCGAGATTGAGCTCGTTGTATCGCTTGGCGAAAATATTGTTGAAGCCGCGCTTCGGCAGACGCCGGTGCAGCGGCATCTGACCGCCTTCAAAACCCTTGATGGCGACGCCAGAGCGCGCCTTCTGGCCCTTCACGCCGCGACCTGAGGTCTTGCCCAGACCCGAGCCGGGACCCCGTCCCAGACGCTTCTTGGCCTTCGTGGCGCCCGGCCTATCGCTGATCTCATTCAATCGCATGGAATTACCCTTAAGCTCCCGCTTCGTCGTCGACGATGCGCACGAGGTGACTGATTTTGGCGACCATGCCGCGCACTTGCGGGCTGTCGATCAGGGTGCGACGCTTATGCATCTTGTTCAGGCCGAGCCCGATCAGGGTCGCGCGCTGAATATAGGGGCGGCGGATCGGACTGCCGATCTGCTCCACCACAATCGTCTTCTTGTCTTTGGCCATCTTGCCTGATCCTTGCTACGTGCGTCACGAGAGCCCCTTAGGCGTCCGCGGTCGCTCCGCCTTCGCCGGCGCCATCTCGGCGGCGCGTGACGATCTCGCTGACTTTCTTGCCGCGGCGGGCTGCGACGCCTCTCGGGCTGTCCTCTTGGCGCAGAGCATCGAACGTCGCCCGCACCATGTTGTAAGGATTCGAACTTCCGAGCGACTTCGCCACCACATCGTGGATGCCGAGCGTTTCGAACACGGCACGCATCGGGCCGCCGGCGATGATGCCGGTGCCGGGAGGCGCCGCGCGCAAGATCACACGCCCCGCACCATGACGACCGACGACATCGTGATGCAGCGTGCGCCCCTCGCGGAGCGGCACGCGCACGAGATTGCGCTTTGCGCCCTCGGTCGCCTTACGAATGGCCTCAGGCACCTCGCGCGCCTTGCCATGGCCGAATCCGACACGGCCCTTCTGGTCGCCGACGACGACGAGCGCCGCGAAACCGAAGCGCTTGCCGCCCTTGACCACCTTGGCCACGCGGTTGATGTGCACGAGCTTATCGACGAATTCGCTGTCGCGGTCGCGATCATCGCGATCACGCCCGCCCCGGCCACCTGATCTACGTTCAGC
Source organism: Methyloceanibacter sp. (assembly GCA_036559585.1). Classification (GTDB taxonomy): domain Bacteria; phylum Pseudomonadota; class Alphaproteobacteria; order Rhizobiales; family Methyloligellaceae; genus Methyloceanibacter. The sequence continues at coordinate 5,747 of DATBSU010000145.1, read as the reverse complement.
CATATCGATCCTCTAGAAATTAAGACCGCCCTCGCGGGCCGCCTCTGCGAGCGCCTTCACGCGCCCATGATAAAGATAGCCGCCGCGATCGAACACGACGTCCTTGATCCCTGCCTTCAATGCGCGCTCAGCGACCAGCTTGCCGACGGCGCCCGCGGCCGCGACATCGCAGCCTTTCTTGAGCGAGGACTTGAGGTCCTTGTCGAGGCTCGAAGCTGCAGCCACCGTCTTGCCGTCCTTGTCGTCGATCACTTGCGCGTAGATATGCTTCGACGACCGAAACACCGATAGGCGCGCGCGGCCGCCCGACACCCGTCTCAGGGTCTGGCGCACCCGATGCGAGCGCCGCATAAAACCTTCTTTCACCGTACCCATCTCAGCTATCCTGTTACTTCTTCTTGCCTTCTTTGCGGTAGATGTACTCGCCCGCATAGCGGACGCCCTTGCCCTTATAGGGCTCCGGCGGCCTGTAACGTCTGAGCTCGGCCGCAACCTGGCCGACCTTCTGCTTATCGATGCCGGTGATAACGATCTCGGTCGGCTTCGGGCAAACCACCTGAATACCTTGCGGAATCGGATGGACCACATCGTGGCTATAGCCGAGCTGGAGCTGCACATTCTGCCCCTGCACCGCGGCGCGATAGCCGACACCGGTGATCTCGAGCTTCTTGGTGAAGCCTTCGGTGACCCCGGTAATGAGATTTGCGACCATAGTGCGGGACATGCCCCACATGGCGCGCGCCTCTTTGGTATCCTCGCGCATGGCAACCTCAAGCTCGTTATTTTCGAGCTTGGCGACCAGCTGATCGACGAGCACATGCTTGAGCTCGCCCTTCGGCCCCTTCATTGCCACTTCCTGGCCATTTACGCGCGCGGTGACCCCGCCTGGGATCGCCACGGGCTTTTTGCCGATACGGGACATGATCGAACCTTCGCTTCTCTCGCCTAGAATACGTTACAAAGAATCTCGCCGCCGACATTCTCGTTCCGCGCGCGCGCATCCGACATCACGCCTTTTGGCGTGGAAAGAATGGCGACGCCGAGACCGTTGGCGACCGTCGGCAGATCCTTCACCGAGGAATACACCCGACGCCCCGGCGTCGAGATGCGTTTGATATCCTTGATGACCGGCTCGCCGTCGAAATATTTGAGCTCGATATCGAACTCCGACTTGCCACCGTCGTATTCGACGCGGGCATAGCCGCGAATATAACCCTCCTCGACCAGCACATCGAGCACGTGCTCGCGCAGCTTCGAGGCCGGGGTCGTGACTTTATTCTTGTGCCGCATCTGCGCATTGCGGATGCGGGCCAACATATCGCCTAAAGGATCGTTGATGCTCATCTATGGTCCTTACCAGCTCGACTTGATCATGCCGGGGATCAGTCCCTGGCTCGCGAGATCGCGCAACGCGATGCGCGACATTTTCACTTTGCGGTAGTAGGCGCGCGGGCGCCCTGACAGCTCGCAACGATTGCGAATCCGCGTCGGCGAGGAGTTGCGCGGCAACTCGGCGAGCTTCAGCCGAGCCGCGAAGCGCTCCTCAGCGGGCAGCTTGCGGTCGGCGGCGATCGCCTTCAGCCGCGTTCGCCGCACCGTGAATTTCTCTGCGAGCCGGCGCCGCTTATTGTTGCGCTCGATCATACTTGTCTTTGCCATTCACTCCTCCTTCGTGCCGGACCCTGGACCTAGGTCCGGAACGGAAAATTCAAGCCCTTCAACAGGGCACGCGCCTCGTCGTCGTTGCGCGCCGTGGTGCAGACGATGATGTCCATACCCAGCACCGACTCGACTTTGTCGTACTCGATCTCCGGAAAGATGATGTGCTCCTTGAGCCCTATCGAGAAATTGCCGCGCCCGTCGAAACTCTTCGGATTGAGGCCGCGGAAGTCGCGCACACGTGGCAGCGCGATATTCACCAGCCGGTCGACGAACTCGTACATCCGGTTCTTCCGGAGCGTCACCTTGGCGCCAATCGCCATGCCCTCGCGCAGTTTGAAGGTCGCGATCGACTTCCGCGCTTTGGTGATTACCGGTTTCTGGCCTGCGATCAGGCCAAGATCGCCGGCGGCAGCGGTCACCTTCTTCGAATCGCCAACGCCCTCACCGACGCCCATGTTCAGCACGACCTTGTCGAGCCTGGGCACCTGCATCGGGTTCTTGTAGCCAAACTCCTTGGCGAGCTCCTCGCGGATCACGTCCTGGTAGAGCAGCTTGAGTCGCGGCACGTAGGCGCCGTTCTTTTCGTCGTTAGACATCGATTACCTCGCCGGAACGCTTGGCAAAGCGAACCTTGCGTCCGTCCTTCAGAAACTTGTGGCCGACCCGCGTGGGCTTGCCGTCCTTCGGATCCTCCAAGGCCAGGTTGGAGATATGGATCGGGGCTTCCTTAGCGATAATCCCGCCTTCCTGCGCCGCAGTCTGCTTCTGGTGACGTCGCACCATGGCGACGCCCGAGACGACAGCACGGTTCTCGTCCGGAAGCATCTTCAGGACCTCGCCCTTCTTGCCCTTGTCCTTGCCGGTGATGACCACGACATGGTCACCTTTTTTGATCTTGAATTTCGGCATCTACAGAACCTCCGGCGCAAGCGACACGATCTTCATGTGCTTCTTGCCTCTGAGCTCACGCGTGACCGGGCCAAAAATACGCGTGCCGACCGGCTCCCCTTGCGGATTGATCAACACCGCCGCATTGCGATCGAAGCGGATGATCGAGCCGTCAGGACGACGGACACCCTTGGCGGTACGCACCACGACGGCCTTCATCACTTGGCCCTTCTTGACGCGGCCGCGCGGGATCGCCTCCTTGACGCTGACGACGATGGTGTCGCCGATCGAGGCGTATTTCCGCTTCGAGCCGCCGAGCACCTTGATGCACTGGACGCGGCGCGCACCGGAATTATCGGCCACATCGAGATTGGTCTGCATCTGAATCATGACAACTATCCTTGCCGGCGTCCCTCAAGACGCCCGCTCGATCCTCTAACTTGCTGCCCGCTCGCGCGACAGCACGACCCAACGTTTCTGTTTCGACTTCGGCGGGCACTCTTCGATCCGCACGATGTCACCCACCTTCATCTCGTTCGCCTCGTCATGGGCGTGATAATTCTTGGTCCGCCGCACGGTCTTCTGCAGCAGCGGATGCGTGAAGCGGCGCTCGATGCGCACCACCACGGTCTTGTCATTCTTGTCGCTCACCACGACCCCTTGCAGCACTCGTTTCGGCATCGTGTGTTCCTAGCCCTTTTTCTTCGTCTTTGCCTTGGCGGCCGCCTTCGGCTTGGCCGCAGACTTGGTCTTGGTCTTCGGCGCAGCCTTCGCCTCGCCACCGTCCGCCACCTTCTGCCGCGAGATGGTCTGGATGCGCGCGATGTCGCGCCGGATCTGTCTCACCCGCGCCGTGTTCTCAAGCTGGCCGGAGGCCGCCTGGAAGCGCAGATTGAACTGCTCCTTCTTCAGCTTGACCAGCTCGTCGCCGAGCTGATCCGATGTCATATCGCGGACTTGACCGGCCTTCATCTCGACTAACCCTCGATACGCGCAATGACGCGCGTTCTGATCGGAAGCTTGGCGGCCGCGAGACGTAGCGACTCACGCGCGACCTGATCGGTGACACCGTCAATCTCGAACATCACCCGGCCTGGCTTGACCCGCGCCACCCAGAATTCGGGCGTGCCCTTGCCCTTACCCATGCGTACCTCGGTCGGCTTCTTCGACACCGGCACATCCGGGAAAAGCCGAATCCAGACGCGGCCGGCGCGCTTCATTTGACGCGTCATGGCACGGCGCGCGGCCTCGATCTGACGCGCGGTGATCCGCGCGGGCTCCTGCGCCTTCAGCCCATAGGTACCGAAGCTCAAGCTGGAGCAGCTCGTGGCCGTTCCCTTGATCCGGCCTTTATGGGCCTTCCGGTATTTGGTTCGTTTCGGTTGCAACATAATCGTAAGCCTTGTCCTAAGCGGGTGCGCCTTGCGTTTCGCGACGTCCGGTCGAGCGGCCGCCTTCTTGCGATTCCAGCGCCCGGTTCTCTTGTGCCATCGGGTCGTGTTCCATGATCTCGCCTTTGAAGATCCACACCTTCACGCCGATGATGCCGTAAGCGGTGCGTCCAAGAGCGGTGCCGTAATCGATATCAGCGCGCAGCGTATGCAGCGGCACGCGGCCTTCGCGATACCACTCCATGCGCGCGATTTCCGCGCCGCCGAGCCGCCCGCCGCAATTGATGCGGATGCCGAGCGCGCCCATGCGCATCGCCGACTGCACGGCGCGCTTCATGGCGCGTCGGAACGCGACGCGGCGCTCAAGCTGCTGCGCGATGCCCTCTGCCACCAATGTGGCGTCGATCTCGGGCTTCCGCACTTCGAGGATATTCAGATGCACCTCGGAATCGGTGAAGCTCGCAAGCTCGCGACGCAACTTCTCGATATCGGCGCCCTTCTTCCCGATCAGGATGCCGGGCCGCGCGGTATGCACCGTCACCCGGCACTTCTTATGCGGGCGCTCGATCACGACCTTGGAAATACCCGCCTGCTTGCGCGACTCTAAGATGTGATTGCGCATCTTCAGATCTTCATGCAGCAGCCGCGCATATTCGCCCCGGGACGCGAACCAGCGCGAATCCCAGGTCCGATTGATGCCGAGCCTGAGCCCGATCGGATTGATCTTCTGTCCCATCAGGCGGACTCCCCGACTTGGCGCACGACCACGGTGATCTGCGCGAATGGTTTCAAAATGGCAGCACCTCGGCCACGTGCCCGCGGCCGCATGCGCTTCATCACCAGCTTCTTGCCGACATAGGCCTCCGACACGACGAGTGCGTCCACATCGAGGTCATGGTTGTTCTCGGCATTGGCGATGGCCGATTGCAATGTCTTCTTCACGTCCTTGGCGATGCGCTTCCGCGAAAAGGTGAGGTCGGCCAGCGCACGATCCACCTTCTTGCCGCGGATCAACTGGGCAAGCAGGTTCAGCTTCTGCGGGCTCACCCGCAGCAACTTCGTGACGGCACGCGCCTCGTTCTCTGACAGTACCCGCTCGCGCTTGGCCTTGCCCATTACGCTTTCGCCTTCTTCGCCTTGCGATCCGCCGAATGCCCGTAGAAAGTGCGGGTGGGAGCGAACTCGCCGAATTTGTGTCCAATCATGTCCTCGGTGACGAGCACCGGAATGTGCTTCACCCCGTTATGCACGCCGAAGGTCAGGCCGACGAATTGCGGCAGAATGGTCGAACGGCGCGACCAGATCTTGATCACGGCGTTGGAGCCGGAGCCGCGCGCCGTCTCCGCCTTCTTCAACATGTATCCGTCGACGAACGGACCTTTCCAAATCGAGCGACCCACGAGGACTATCCCTTCTTCTGATGCCGGCTGCGCAGGATGAACTGGTCTGTGGAGCGGTTGTGCCGCGTCTTCTTGCCCTTGGTCGACTTGCCCCAAGGCGTCACCGGATGACGGCCGCCGGAGGTCCGGCCCTCGCCGCCGCCATGAGGGTGATCGACGGGGTTCATCGCCACGCCACGTACCACAGGCTTCTTACCCTTCCAGCGCATGCGGCCGGCTTTGCCGATCGACACGTTGGAATTATCGGGGTTGGAGACGGCACCCACGGTCGCCATGCACTCGGCTGGCACCATGCGCGTCTCACCGGAATTGAGCCGCAAAATCGCATAGCCTGAATCGCGTCCGACGAGTTGGACATACGTGCCGGCGGCTCGGGCGATCTGGCCGCCCTTGCCGAGCTTCATCT
>DATBSU010000144.1:0-4520 GCA_036559585.1 Methyloceanibacter sp. | reverse complement strand
AGACTGGGGGCTCGAGACTTGCGGCCAGCCGGTCAACGACAAGGGCGAATGCCCGGTCAAGACCGAGCTCTTGAGCTTCCCCGACGCGCTCGAACGCATGCTTAACGAAAATGGCTATAAGGTAGAGAAATGAGCCCAACGAGGCCGGTTATGGGCTGGAACCAGCGTGGACCGGCGCCGGTTTTGTAGGGGCGTTGGGGCCAGCCGGCCGGCGCCCAGGTAGGAGTAAGATATATGCCACCGCGCGCATATTGGACTGGCCATTTGCGGCTTTCCCTCGTCAACGTTCCGGTCCGGCTCTACCCGGCCACCACGAGCGAGCGGAGGATCGAGCTTAACCAGATCCACGAGCCGTCCGGCCAGCGCATCCGTTACCAGAAGGTCGTGCCCGGGATCGGTCCGGTCGAAGACGAGGACATCACCAAGGGCTACGAATACGAGAAGGGCAAATATGTCCTGATCGACCAAGACGAGATCGACGATCTCAAGCTCGAGAGCAAACAGACCATCGAGCTGGTCCGCTTCGTCGAGCCGGAACAGATCGACACCCGCTATTTCGAGAAGCCATATTACTTGATGCCGGACGGCGACATGGCCGAGGAGGGCTATGTTGTCATCCAGAAGGCGCTGCAGCAAGCGAACAAGATTGGCGTCGGCCAATTCATCTTGCGCGGACACGGTAATATCGTTGCGATCAAGCCGTTCGAACGCGGGCTGCTGTTGGAAGTACTGCGTCACGCCAACGAGGTGAAGCCGGCGACAAAATTGTTCGAAGAGATTCCAACGGTAAAGATCGACAAGGAAGCGCTCGGGCTTGCTGTCGAGCTGATGGAGCGGAAGGCCGGGAAGTTCGAGCCGGAGAAATTAAAAGACGACTATGCCGAGGCGGTGTGGGAATTGATCAACGCCAAGATCGAGCACCGGGCACCCGAGATCGTCACCGCAGCGCCGAGCGGCGCCAAAGTCATCAACATCATGGATGCGTTGAAAAAGAGCGTGCAAGCGCAAGGCAAAGGCAAGAGCGCGCCCACGCCGAAGCGCGGCGCAGCACGTGGTGGCGCGAAGAAGTCGTCAAAGTCCGCGCCGAAGCGGAAATCGGCCTAAGCGATGGCGCGGGCTGCCGGCGATCCGCTTGCCACCTACAAGGCGAAGCGCGATTTCAAGAAGACGCCCGAACCAACGGCGAAGCGGGCCCGCAGCAAAGGCAATAGTTTCGTCATTCAGAAGCATGCTGCCCGCCGCACGCATTTCGACTTCCGATTGGAGCATGACGGGGTGCTGAAGAGCTGGGCGGTGACGCGCGGCCCGAGCCTCGACCCATCTCAGAAGCGGCTCGCGGTGATGACCGAGGATCATCCGCTCGAATACGGCAAGTTCGAGGGCGTGATCCCCAAGGGCGAATATGGCGGCGGCCCGGTGATGATCTGGGACCGCGGTACCTGGGAGCCGATCGGCGATCCTGATGCGGGTCTCGCCAAAGGCGATCTCAAATTCCGGCTGCATGGCGACCGGCTCAACGGCGATTTCGTTCTGGTCCGCATGAAGCCGCGCAAGGGCGAGAAGCGGGAGAACTGGCTGCTGATCAAGAAGCGCGACGAATATGCGGGCGACGGCAACGAGCCGACGGAAGAGTTCGAGACCAGCGTCAAGAGCGGCCGGACCATGGACCAGATCGAGCACGGCGACAGTGCCGTGTGGAGTTCCAAGGCCAAGGCTCAAAAAAAAACTCCGAAGCCGAAGCCAAAGGCAAAAGCTTCCGCTGGCACGGCAAAAAGCCGCCGAAGTCGCGCCGCGCGGTAGCGCCCGAATTCGTCGAGCCGGAGCTCGCCACGCTCGACACCCATGTGCCGACCGGGCCTGGATGGCTGCACGAAATCAAATATGACGGTTATCGCATCCTCGGGCGCAAAGCCGGGGACGAGACCACTTTGTTCAGTCGCAGCGGGCTCGACTGGACAGTGCGCTTCCCGGCGATCGCGCCGGCACTGGAAACTCTGCCTTGCAAGGATGCGCTGATCGACGGCGAGATCGCCTTCGTGCTGCCTTCCGGCATTACCGACTTCAAATCGCTGCAAGAGCATATCGACACGCCGAATCCCGCCATCCGCTATTATGTGTTCGATCTGATCGAGCTCGACGGGAAGGATTTGCGGAAGCTCCCGCTCTCGACGCGAAAAGACAAACTGAAATCATTGCTCTCGGGGAAGGGCGTCTCGGACTGGCTGATCTATTCCGATCATTTCGTCGGCGACGGGCCCGCCGTCTATCAGGGCGCGTGCAAGGCGGGGCTCGAGGGCGTCATCTCGAAGCGCGCGGACTCGAGATATCGCTCCGGCCGCTTCAAGGACTGGCTCAAGATCAAATGCCATCATGGCGAGGAATTCGTGATCGGCGGCTATAGCCGTTCCGATGTGAAGGGAAAGCCTTTCTCCTCGCTGCTGCTCGGCAGTTTCGAGGACGGCGCGCTGAAATTTGCGGGCAAAGTGGGGACCGGTTTTGACAGTGCGACGATGACGATGCTGGCTAAGCGCTTCAAGCCGCTCGAGCGCGCCACTCCGCCTTTCATCGACGTTCCCGCCATCGAAAAAAAAGGCGCAAAGTGGCTCGAACCGAAACTGGTCTGTGCGGTCAATTTCGCGGAGCGGACGCCGGATGGGCGCTTGCGGCATCCGAGCTTTCAGGGTTTGCGTCAGGATAAGCCGGCGCGCGAGGTGAAAGGCGACACGGAGGCGAACGAGATGGCACGCACCAAAAGCAGCGGTGATCCGGTGTTCGACGGCGTCACGCTCTCAAGCCCGGACAAGGTGCTCTATCCCGATGCGGGACTCACCAAGCTCGATCTCGCCAAATACTATGAGATCGTCGCGCCCTACATGCTGCCGTATCTGGTGAAGCGCCCGATCAGCCTGGTGCGCTGTCCCGAAGGCATTGATGGCGAGCGATTTTTCCAGCGCCACGGCATGCGAGGGATGAACAAGGCCATCAAGGAAATCCCAATTCCGGGAGGCGAGAGCGACAAGGACTATATCTACGTCGCCAACGCTGCCGGTCTTTTCGCGCTCGTGCAAATCAGCGCGGTTGAGATTCACGATTGGGGTGTGTCGCTGAAACATGTGAGCGAGCCCGACAGAATCGTGTTCGATTTGGACCCGGATGAAGGATTGGAGCTCGCGACTTTGAAGGCTGCGGCGGTGGAAGTCCGAGAGTTTCTCACCGATCTTGGACTGACAAGTTTCCTGAAATCCACCGGGGGGAAAGGCTTGCATCTCGTGGCGCCAATCGCGCCGAAGCGCGGCTGGGAGGAGGTCAAAGGTTTTTGCAAAGGGATCGCGGATGCGCTCGTCACCGCGCGGCCCGACCGCTACACGGCGAACCCGCTCAAGCGTACCCGCGAAGGCAAAATCTTCGTCGATTATCTGCGCAATCAGCGCGGCAGCTCGGCTATCGTCGTCTATTCGACGCGCGCCAAGGAAGGTGCGCCAGTTGCCTGCCCGCTCAGATGGGACGAATTGAAGGGCCTAAAATCGGCATCGCCCTACACAATCAAAACACTGCCTACGCGGCTGAAATCGCTGAAGGCCGATCCCTGGGTGGGGTTTCATTCGACGCGGCAATCGATCACTGCGAAGGCGATCAAGGCAGTCGGCGCAGATTAATCGCGCGTTGCGAAGGCAAAAAGATTGTGCCCTAGTTCCGGCTCGGAGCGCTGGCCGAGGAGCAGGGCATGAACAGCAGAACGAGCGGATTCCTCTTAATTCTTGTCGCGATGATGCTCGTCCTCGGCACGACTGCCGCGCGGTCGGAGACGGTTGCTGCTACCGATGTGGTGGCGCCCCTCGTGGTCACGCCCCTCGCCTCTCCCAATCCCGTGCTCGGCAGCGATGACCTCACGCATCTCGCTTACGAACTCACGCTGATGAGCTTTGCGTCGAGCGGGGTCACCATCAAGAAGGTCGAGACGCTCGACGCGGCGACGAACAAAGAGATCGGCACGTTGGACGGCGACGCGCTGGCAAAGATGTTACGGCTGAACGGCGGGATCAAAGGTGTCGAGCTCGGCGCCGGCGGGTCGGGCATCCTGTTCATGGATGTCACCCTCGCCAAGGGCGAGGCCGTTCCCGCGAAGCTTTTGCACCGCTTCACGCTCAGCGTAGCTACCGCGCCAAAAGCAGACGCATCAGGCGACCACGATCCCTCACCTGCGCCCACGCAGGAAGTCGTCTTCACCACCGACGCGCTGCCCGTCGGGCAAGCGGCCGTCGTGGTGGCCCCGCCACTCAAGGGCCCACGCTGGGCGGTCGGTGGCGGGTGCTGCTCGCCGCCGAGTTACCATCGTGGCGCCACGCTCCCGATAAACGGCGCGATCCATGTCGCCGAACGTTTTGCCATCGACTTCGTGCAGTTGAACGACAAGAGCATGCTGTTTACGGGCGATATGCTTAAAGTGTCGGACTACGAATATTTCGGCGATGAAATCTATTCGGTCGCCGAGGGCACCGTAGCTGCGGTCCAGGACGGAC
>DATBSU010000143.1:0-6131 GCA_036559585.1 Methyloceanibacter sp. | reverse complement strand
GCCGAGCGCGAGGATCTGGATAAGGACCACCACATCCGGAAGAAGATCAGGGACCGCCAGGCCGAGGTCGACGTGCTGCTCGCCGAGCTTGGCGCGGAGACCCTGGAGGTCACCGAGCCCACGCCCTATGCCCGTCGATATCGCTTACGCTATCCCGGCGACACGCGGCGGCTTGCCACCGACATCGAGCAGATCGAAGGCGCCGAGGTTTTGTCCTTCGGCAGTGCACTCGAGCTGATCAAGGATCTCGGTGACGCCACGGATGTCTCTGCACAATACGGGCTTGGCAAGTTCCGCGGCACGCACGCGATCGGTCACACGCGCATGGCGACGGAGTCCGACGTCGATATTCGCTCCGCGCATCCTTATTGGGCGTACCCGTATAACGACATTTCCGTCGTGCATAACGGGCAGATCACCAATTATTGGATCATGCGCCGCGAGATGGAGCGGCTCGGGCACCGTTTCATGTCGAATTGCGATTCCGAGCTGCTCGCGGTCTATACCGCCAACAATCTGGAGCAGGGCGCCACGCTCGAAGACTCGCTTAAGGCCTCGATCAAGGAAATCGACGGCGTGTTTACCTATGTCGTTGCGACCGAGAACGAGCTCGGGATGGCCAAGGATACGATGGCTGCGAAGCCGATGGTGCTCTACGAAAGCGACAATCTGGTCGCGCTGGCATCCGAGGAAGTTGCCATCCGCACCCTGCTTCCGCACGAGATCGACACGTCAGACCCGTATGACGAAGAGGTTCGCGTATGGCAACGCTAGCGCGGGGCGAACTGTCTGAGCAGGAGCGGCGGTCCCATGAAATGGGAATGCACACCGAGAAGCTCGGTGGGCGCTCCAAGCTCGCATTCTTCGACATTGATCTCAACGAGGCGCATCACGGCTTCGCGCTGCCGAATGCCTTCGATGTCGATTTCAACAAACGCGCCGAGATCGACGCGGCCGAGCTGACGCCGAACGCAGTCAATTTGCGTATCCGCCAATTGATGCAGGACGGCTACGGCACCATTGTCATCAAGAATCCCGGTGCCAAACACTCGATCGCCGTCGGCATTCTCAACCGCCTTAATCTCATCATCGAGGGTTCGTTAGGCTATTTCGGCTTAGGCCTGATCGACGGTCCTAATGTTCGCATCTCCGGCCGGGTCGGTTGGTCCTGCGCCGAGAACATGATGAGTGGAACCATCCTGATCGAGAAGAACGCCGGCTCGCAATTCGGTGCCGCGATCCGCGGCGGCGACCTCGTCTGCAAGGGCGATGTCGGCTCGCGCACCGGCATCGACATGAAGGGCGGTAATATTATTGTCGGTGGCGACACCGGCGCCTTCACCGGCTTTATGATGCAGCGCGGGCGCATGGTGATCTGCGGCAACGCCGGCAAGAATCTCGGCGACTCGATGTATGACGGCACGATCTATATTGGCGGCGAGCCTCAGAGCCTCGGCGTGGACGCGGTCTGGGCCGAGATAACCGAGCTCGATCGGCAATGGCTGACACGCAAATTGCGCATGTACGACGTCATGCCCAAAGGCGGCGTCGAAATATTCCGCAAGATCGTCGCCGGCAAACAATTGTGGAACTACGACAATCTTGAACCAACCGAAAAGAAATTGGTGCTTTGAGATGAGCGAGCTGGGCAAAAAGAAAAAGAAGAAGAACGGTAATGGCGTAAAGGTGCCCGCGGAGTCGGAGCGCTTCATTCTCGGCCATAGCCAGATCTTCACGCCACAAGTCATCAACGACATCCATGTGAAGTCGGAGCTTGGCCGCTATCGCATGCGTGGCTTCTCGCTATTCAAGAAGATTCCGCATTGGGACGATTTGACCTTCTTGCCTGGGACGCTGACCCGCTTCGTCATCGAGGGTTATCGCGAGAAATGCGAGACGAGGACGGTGATCGGCCCGCGCGCAAAAAGGCCGATGGTGCTGGACATCCCGGTCTATGTCACCGGCATGAGTTTCGGCGCGCTGTCTTACGAGGCGAAGATCGCTCTCGCGCGCGGGGCCACCATGGCCGGTTCGGCGACTTGCTCTGGCGAGGGCGGCATGATCCCGGACGAACGCCGCTATTCGCTGAAATGGTTCTATCAGTGCATCCAGTCGCGTTACGGCTTCAATCCGCACCATTTGCGGCTCGCTGACGCGTGCGAGTTCTTTATTGGCCAGGGCTGCAAGGTCGGACTTGGCGGACATTTGATGGGGCAGAAGGTGACCGACCAGGTGGCCGAGATGCGCTCGCTGCCGGCCGGCATCGATCAACGCTCGCCTGCGCGGCATCCCGATTGGCTCGGGCCCGACGATCTCGCGCTCAAGATCGAGGAGATCAGGGAAGCGACCAATTGGGAAATCCCAATCCAACTGAAACTTGGTGCCGCGCGCGTGTATGACGACGTGCGCATGGCCGTGAAGTGCGGACCCGACTCAATTTACATCGATGCGATGGAAGGCGGCACCGGTGCTGGTCCGCATATCGCGACCGAAGATACCGGTGTTCCCGGCATCGCCGCCATCCGGCAGGCGCGCCGCGCCATCGACGAGCTTGGCAAACGCGGCGAGATCAGCCTGGTCTATGCCGGCGGCATCCGCAATGGTGGCGATGTCGCCAAGGCAATGGCGCTTGGCGCCGACGCCATTGCCATCGGTCATTCCGTGTTGATGGCGCTAAACTGCAACAAGGATATTCCTGAAGCCGATTTTGAAGGTGAGATCGGTGTTCCGGCCGGATATTGCTATCACTGCCATACCGGCCGCTGCCCCGTGGGTGTCGCGACCCAGGACCCTGAGCTTCGCAAGCGCCTCGATCCCGACGAAGCTGCCGAGCGGGTCTACAATTTCCTGCACACTCTGACCATGGAAGCGCAGATGCTGGCGCGCGCCTGCGGCAAGACCGACGTGCATAGCCTTGAGCCTGAAGATCTGGCGGCGCTCACCATGGAAGCCTCGGCGATGGCACAAGTGCCGCTCGCCGGCACGGACTTCACGGTCGGCGTCGACGACTACCACAAGATCGGGTGAGCGGGATGAGTAAGAAAAAGCATAAAGCCAACGGCGCCGGACTCGACACGTCGCGCGAGAAGGAGATCGGCCAGCACATCGGTTATCGCTACGATGTCAATCTTGTGCCCGATTACGAGCGGCTGACGCCTTATCTTAGCGCCTATATGGAATTCATGGGTTGGGACGATTTGAACTGGCTCGAGGACGTGCATATGGGCTTCGAGGCCGGTGAGCCCGCAATCTTCGACCGCAATATCAATGGCTGGGTGCGCATCCCGAAGTCGATGAAGCTTCCGGACAATCAACAGGACCGAGACATGCTGGCGCGCGAGTTGCTGGTGCGGTTCCAGACGTCGCCTAATCATCCGCTGAATCAGTTGAACGCTGCATACCGGAAGTTTTAGACTCCGGGAAACTTGCAGGTGACGGACGTCGTAGTGTCAAGGCGCCGGCGTCGCCTCGGCCAAGTCCCAGTCCGGCCTGAAGGCCAGCACCTGGACATCGTCTGGCAATGACGGATTGAACAGCCGGTTGTGCCAGATCGTGGCCTCGCGAGCCGGATCGCCGGATGGCAATGAAGAGACCTTGGAAGGCAGCCGGTAGATCTGCCGGAACTGATCGAATTCCAGAATGCAGGCGCGCTCGGCAAGCAGCGTCGTGGAGAGAGCCGACCCGCCCGGCAGGAGCGCTGTCAGCCGGTCGCTGAACGTCTCTGGCTGCTGGAAATAGTCCGCCTGCAGCAATGCCAGCCCCCGCTCATAGACATCTTTCGGATCGGATGTCTTTTGCACCTGGAAACGGAATAGAGCGGTAGTTTCAGCCGAGTCTTTCGGCACGATAAGCACCGTCAGCGCCGGCGCAATTTCGCGGCCGGCGGTATCGAGCACTCGAGGGCGCATGCCCGGCGAAGGCCGGCCGCCGTCCTGGCGCATAGCGATTTGCCGGACGCGGCACTGCCAGGCAAGAAAATGATCGCGCAGCTTTTGCGCCGGCGCCTTCACGACACTCGACTCCCGCTAATGCTAGCTTTCCAAGGGCCTCTCGAACCGAATTGGTAGCGTGATCGGGCCAGTATTGCCACTGTCCGCCAACCATTCCGATACCCCGTCGGGTTTTGGAGCCTCAATTCGCTGAGAGAGACCGCGAAAGGCGATGGTCATGTCGCTCCGCGCAACGAGATGGCCAAGGCAATGGTGGACGCCACCACCAAATCCGTAATGGCGCTCGCGCTCCGCGGCGATGTCGAAATTGTCGGTGAAAACCCGTGGATCGGTGCCGGCGGATTCCGAAAGCAGATGGATTGTCGTGCCGGCGGCGATCGTTACACCATCGAAGACAAAATCCTCGACGGCCTCTCGCGTCACCCAGGTGATCGTGGGACGGACACGCATCACTTCCTCGGTGGCGCGTGCCGCAAGGTCTGGCCGCTTCGCGAGGAGTCTCCACTGATCGGGATGTTGCAAGAACATCGACATGCCGAGACCCAGTTGGTTGCGGGTCGTGTCAACGCCGCCGAGGACCAGAATCGCCGTCAGATTGCGCAATTCCTCGTCGCTCAGGCCGTCCGCCTGTGCGGCGGCGGCAACAAGCTCCGACAGGAAGTCGTCGCCTGGATGAAGTTTGCGATCGGCGATCACCGCGTCGCAAAAGCCAAGCAGCTCCTCCGTGGCGCGATCGACCTTATCAATCTCCTGTTTGAAGGTGACACCCAACGCGGGCGCAATGTCTGATGTGATGCGGAGGAGCTGGGGCGCATCGCTGCGGGGAAGACCCAACAGCAAGGTCAGCACGCCTCCCGCATAGGGATTGGCGAAGTCGTGCATGAACTCGCAGTTGCCAGCATCGATGAAGGCGTCGATGAGCTGGTCTGCCAGCGCCCTAAACTCAGGCTCAAGTCGTTTAATTGTGCTGCCGGAGAAGGCCGGCATTGCCGCGCGCCGGAGACGTGCATGATCCTCGCCCTCGGTGACCAGAATGGTGTTCGTCCACCATTTGCCAAAGCGGCTCGAGGGGACGCCGCTCAGCGCCGGCCAGTTGTGGCTGCCCTGGCGAAGGCTTGGATGAGTTAGTAGTCGTCCCATCTCGTCGTGGCGAAGCACGGCCAGGCCGTACGGTGTGCGCGCGTACC
Organism: Methyloceanibacter sp.; assembly: GCA_036559585.1. Lineage (GTDB taxonomy): Bacteria > Pseudomonadota > Alphaproteobacteria > Rhizobiales > Methyloligellaceae > Methyloceanibacter. Next base: position 994 of record DATBSU010000143.1, on the reverse strand, counting down.
AGCTTCGCTCACGCGCCTCGCGCACCTCCGGCGAGCGAATCGAGAAACTTGGATCGGAAAGTTTCAGAAAGGGTATGTCGACGGCGTCTACCACACTCATTCACGCCCTCCACGCCGAGGGAGGAACTCCGGCCACGGGGAGAATGGCCGCCGTGGCCGGAGTTTCGCTTCTTTGCCTCGCGCGTCCTTAACTGGTGGACCAGTAGTGCGTGACCAGCACGATCAACACGCCGGCGGCAAGCGCTACGTAAGGAAGGACTCCGGCGCGCTTCTCGACCCTCTCCTCTTTGCCGAGATGCATGTCTTCCACCATGTCCTTGGGAAACACGCCCTTGTCCTGGACATAGTGTCGGAACACGAACACCGGGATGATCAGCGCCGCGAAGATGAGCCCGGTCCACAGTGTGTGGGCTCCCCAGACGTCGGCGCCGGCACCCATCAGTGCGGCGTTCACGTAGGCCAACACGCCACCGATCGCGATGAGGATCATCGGCGCCTGATAAGGCCGTTCCCAGCTCGGCCGATCCATACGGTGTATCCAGCCTGCGTTGAGATTGAGGAAGTTGAAGATGATGTAGCCGACATTGGACGCTGCCAGGATGAACAGATAGTCGGACATCATCAGCAGGATCAGATTGAAACAGAGATCGGTCCACATCGCCCGCGTGGGCGCGCCCATTTCGTTGACATGGGACAGATAGCGCGGCAGCCAGCCGTCGACCGAGGCCTGATACAGTGTGCGTGAAGATCCTGCCATCGCGGTCATGATGGTGAGCATGAGCGCGAAGACCAGCAGGATGGCGACGAAAGTTTCGATGAACGCGCCGCCGCCGAGCATTCCTGCCATGGCCTTGCCAACGCCCATGCCGCTATAGATGTCCGGCGCCAGCATTCCCGTCAAACCAAGAGCGCCCTGGAAGGACAGCGGCACGAGGATGAACACGGCGAGGCACATGAGGCCGGAGTAGAAGATCGCCTTGAACGTATCCCGTTT
>DATBSU010000142.1:0-3504 GCA_036559585.1 Methyloceanibacter sp. | reverse complement strand
TTATTGACGATGGTCACGTCGAGACCATGCAAGGCAGCGGCGACGCGATCGGCTTCGAAGCCGGTGACCACGATGATGGGGCAGACGGCGCCACTTGTGAGCGCAGTTTCTACAGTGTGCGCGATGATAGGCTTGCCGTCGATGATCTCAAGAAGTTTGTTGAGCGGTCGCATGCGCGAGGAGCGGCCCGCGGCCAGCACGATTGCGGCGATGGTCATTTCCGGCCTTTGCCGCGTTGCACGGCGGTGATCTCGGCGATGATCGAGACGGCGATCTCGGCAGCGCCTTGCGCGCCAATGTCGAGACCGATTGGCGCGTGAATGCGATCAATGGCCTTGCTCTTAACGCCCGCTTTCAGCAGTCGCTCGACGCGCTTGGTATGGGTGATCTTGCTGCCCAAGGCTCCGACATAGAAGGCCTCTGAGGCTAGCGCATAGATGAGCGCGGGATCGTCAATCCTCGGGTCATGGGTCAGCGCGATCAACGCCGTGCGTTCGTCGACGCCGATCTTCGACAGCGCCTCGTCGGGCCATTCGCCGAAAATCTTCGCATCGCCGAAACGTTCTTTGGTGGCGAACGCCGAGCGGGGATCGACGACGATCGTTTCGTAACCGAGAGCTCGCGCCATCTGCACTAAAGGTTGCGCCACATGCACGGCCCCGACGATGATGAGGCGCGTCGTGGGATTGAGCACGTTGATGAAGGTTTCGCTGTTGGCGCCGGCTGCCGTGCTTTTGTCGCGGCGAAAGGCATCGTCCAAAGTTGGCGCGAGATCGGGGGCCAGATCGCCCGGCTTGTGAGCGAGGCGCCGCGCGCCGGAGGACAGTTCGGTGACCAGCGCCACCTTGCGGCGCGCGCCAGTATCCTCGATGAGCTGATGCAGCACGGGCTTTGCAGGGTCGGGATCGAGCTTCTCGACGAAGACGCGGATGGTGCCGCCGCAGGCGAGCCCGACCTTCCAGGCGGTCTCATCCTCGACGCCGAATTTCAGCGTTTTCGGTGCTGCCGTGGCGATCACGTCTTTGGCCTGCTCGATGACTTCGGCCTCGACGCAGCCGCCAGAGACCGAGCCCAGAAAATTGCCGTCTTCGTCGATCAGGAGGAGGCTGCCGACGGGCTGCGGCGCCGAGCCCCAGGTCTGGATCACGGTGGCAAGCGCGATGTTCCGGCCATCGTTCAACCAGTCGAGGGCTTTGCCGAGAATTACCGGGTCTGCCGCGCTCATGTGCCCGCCTTTATCTCAGCCTGGGGTTCTGACTAGAATTATTGTCCAGATTTCGTTGACGGATTGACAGCATTATCGTGGACAGCAAGGGACATATCCTATTCCACGCCAGATGAATCAGGCATTGTCGCGCTCCCGGCTCATGAGGCGGCCATGAATCTGAACACGATTACCGAGGTCAAGCGCCCCACAAATGTCGAGGAAATTCCGGCTTGGCACGATGGCTTTGCCTGGCTGGCCGGCGGGACTTGGCTGTTCTCGACGCCGCAAATCACCACCCATACGCTGATCGATCTGGAGAGCTTGCGCTGGCTCGCGCTCAAGGCCGGTGCGGATGGACTCGAGATCGCCGCGACCTGCACCATCGCACAGCTCGAGCAGTTCAAGGCGCCTCCGGAATGGACCGCCGCGCCGCTGCTGAAGCTCTGCGCGCACGCGCTTCTGATGTCGTTCAAGATCTATAACGCCGCGACCGTCGGCGGGAATATCGTGATGTCGCTGCCCGCCGGCGCCATGATCTCGCTCACGACCGCGCTCGAAGGCGTTTATAAACTCTGGCCGCGCGATCAGATCCCGCGGAAAGTGCCCGCAATCAATTTCGTCACCGGCAATCACGCGAATGTTTTGCGGCCGGGAGAGCTGCTGCGCAGCATCCATCTTCCTGCGAGCGCGCTGACCAAGGATTTCGCCTTCCGCCGCAGCTCGCTCACGCATCTCGGACGGTCAGCTGCGCTCATCATCGGCACCAAGAGCAAAGGCGGTAAAGACCTGACGCTGACCATCACGGCTTCGACGCCAAAGCCGGTGCAGCTCCATTTCGACACCATGCCGACGGCGGGCGCTTTGCGCCACGCTATCGAAGTCGCGATTCCCGATACAGGCTGGTTCGACGACGTGCATGGCTCGGCGCCCTATAAGCAGCACCTGACGTATTACTACGCCGAGCAGATCCGCGCGGAGCTCGCCGCGAAATGAACCTTACGGTCAACGGCAAGAAGCTCTCGGCGGCACCCGCGCCCGGGCAATGCCTGCGCACCTATTTGCGCGAGCATGGTTGGTTCGGCGTCAAGAAAGGTTGCGACCAGGGCGATTGCGGCGCCTGCACGGTCCATATCGACGGCAAGCCGTTTCACGCTTGTCTGGTGCCGGCGTTTCGCGCCGAAGGCCGCGAGGTGACGACCATCGAAGGTCTCGCCAAAGACGGCGAACTGCACCCGATGCAGAAGGCGTTTCTCGACGCGCAAGCGTTTCAATGCGGGTTTTGCGCCGCCGGCATGATCATGACCTCGGCCGCGTTCAGCGAGGAAGACCGGAACGATCTGCCGCGTATGCTTAAAGGCAATCTCTGCCGCTGCACCGGCTATCACTCGATCGACGATGCGCTGCATGGAGTGGTCAATGTCGAGGACGATGTCGCTGGCGAAGCGTGCGGCAGGAGCGTGCGCAATCCATTCGCAGAAGGCATCGTCACCGGCAAAGCGCATTACACGCTCGACGTGCCGCCGATGGACGGGATACTGCATCTCAAAGTCTTGCGCTCGCCGCATCCGCATGCGCGCATCAAGTCGTTAGGCCGCGACAAGGCACTCGCCGTGCCGGGCGTCGTCGCAATCTACACTTGGGAAGACGTGCCGCGGAAGCTCTACTCAACGGCGACGCATGAGGATCATCTGGTCGATCCGGACGATACCTACATCCTCGACAATTTGGTGCGTTTCGTTGGCCAGCGTGTCGCGGCCGTGGTGGCAGAAACCGAAGGCGCCGCGGAAGAAGCCTGCCGGCTGCTCGAAGTCGACTACGAGCTGTTGCCGGCCGTGTTCGATCCGGAAGTGGCCATGACGCCGGTGGCACCCGTGCTGCACAACAGAAGCGTCGCCTTTCACGACAATATCTATGTCGACATCCATGGCGAGCTCGGCAGCGTCGAGCAGGGCTTCAAAGAGGCCGACGCCATCCACGAGATGACCTATTCGACCTCGCGGGTGCAGCACGTGCATCTGGAGACGCACGGCTCGCTCGCCTGGCGGGGCGAGGACGGGCGCTTGCATGTGCGGACCAGCTCGCAGGCGCCGTTCATCGCCAAGCAGAAGCTTTGCTATCTGTTCGGATTATTCGACCGGGACGTCCATGTGTTCACAGAGCGGATCGGCGGCGGCTTCGGCGGCAAGCAGGAGATGATTTCGGAGGATCTTTGCGTGCTCGCCACGTTGAAGACCGGCCGTCCGGTGATGTGGGAGTTCACGCGGGCGGAGCAGTTCATCGGCGCTACCACGCGGCAT
>DATBSU010000141.1:0-7805 GCA_036559585.1 Methyloceanibacter sp. | reverse complement strand
CTGAAGGACGAGAAGGCGGCGATCGAGGCCGTCATCTGGCGAAGCACCTATCCGCGCCTCAAATTCAAGCCTGAACAGGGCCTGGAGGTGATCGCCACCGGACGCGTCACCACCTATCCGGACAAGTCGAAATATCAGATCATTATCGACCGGATTGAGCCCGCGGGCATCGGCGCGCTGATGGCGCTGCTCGAGCAGCGGAAGAAAGTGCTCGCCGCCGAAGGCCTGTTCGACACCGGCCGCAAGCTGCCGCTGCCGTTTCTGCCGCGCATCATCGGCGTCGTCACCTCGCCGACCGGTGCCGTGATCCGCGACATTCTCCATCGCCTGGAGGACCGCTTCCCCTGCCACGTGCTGGTTTGGCCGGTGCGGGTGCAAGGCGAGACATGCGCCGTGGAGGTCGCCGCCGCTATTGCCGGCTTCAACGGGCTCGACGGTACCGGCCCGGTGCCGCGCCCGCATCTCATCGTCGTCGCCCGTGGTGGCGGCAGTCTCGAAGACCTCTGGGGCTTCAACGAGGAGATCGTCGCCCGCGCCGTTGCTGCGAGCACCATCCCGCTGATCTCAGCAGTCGGTCACGAAACCGATTGGACCCTCATCGATCTCGTCGCCGATTGGCGGGCGCCGACTCCGACCGCAGCCGCGGAGCGCGCCGTGCCGGTCCGCGCCGATCTGATCGGTGTCTTGCTCGCGCATGGCCTGCGTGTCGCACATTGCTTGCGCCGCACGCTGGAATCGAAATCGAGCCACTATCGCGCCGCCACGCGCGGCCTGTTGCGCCGGACCGATCTCCTCGGTCTGCCGCGCCAGCGCTTCGATCATGTGAGCGCGAGGCTTGGGCTTGCGCTGCAAGCTAACGCCAAGGCGCATCGGAACATGTTGGAGCGGATGCGGCCGCGGCTCGCGCCGAATCTGATCTCCCGCCGTATGATCAATGCGCGCGAGCGCATCGTCGCTCTCGACCGTTCGCGCCGCCGGGCGATCGAAGCGAGGCTCGGTCGCGATCGCATCTCCCTTGGCAACCAGGGCAAGCTGCTGACCTCGTTCGGCTATCAGAACGTTCTCGCCCGCGGCTTCACCCTCGTCCGTGACGAAGCAGGGCGGATGCTTAGGCGCGCGGTCGATGTGACAACCGGACAGGCCCTCGACATCGAATTTGCCGATGGTCATGTTGACGCGCGTGCCGGCGAGCGCCAACCGAGAGACGCTGGCCCTTCAAAACCACGCGTTAAGCCCAAGGGCGACAAGCAGGGTTCGTTGCTATGAGCGGGCTGGCTTTGCGGCTTTTGCCCCGCTATTGTGTGCGCGGATTTTAGAGAAAGCTTGAGTCGCGAATTGTGCTGAACCGTTTTGAACGCAATCTTGGTTTCAAGGGCGAGGCCAAACTTCGCTATCTCGATGGCGAGGTCCAGGTAGTGACGCCCGGCGCCTTCGTGCGCTGCGCCGTCACCGGCCGCGCCATTCCCTTGGATGAGCTCCGCTATTGGAGCGTCGAGCTGCAAGAAGCCTATATCGACGCCGCCACTTCGCTGCAGCGCTATAGCGAGAACCATCCCAAGCCTGCTTAGCTTTTCGCTTTGGTCTTCGCGGCGAGCAGCTCTGCCGCCGTGCCCTCATCCTCGAACTGAAGCGCGATAGGGAGAGGCCGCGAGCGGAATTTCAGTTCGCCGAGCGGGCTCTCGCGATCCTCGGGCAGCCGCACCCAATCCTTCTCGGTGGTGACCAGCATGCATTTTTGCTGTTGCGCCTCTTTCAGCAGCGAGGCCGCCTCCTTCTCGGTGAAGTGATGATGGTCGGGAAAGGCGCGGCGTCCTTCGAGCCGCGCGCCACTCATTTGCAGCGTCATGAAGAACTTTTCCGGCCGAGCGATGCCTGCAAAGCCGATCACCGGCAACACGCCGAGCCAGCGGGTATCACCTTGCGGCACGATGCGCGCGTTGAGCACCTTCTTGCCTGCCTTGGCGAAGACTTGAGTCAAAGGAGCGGCCTTGTCACCCTCGCCAATCACGATCAGCGCATCCGCGTTACCCATTTGCTCGTCGAGTGGCGCGCGCAACGGTCCGGCGGGCAAGACAAGGCCATTGCCGATGCCGCGGCCGGAATCGACGGCGATCAGCGACAGATCCTTCTCAAGCTGCGGATTCTGAAACCCGTCATCCATCACGATGACGTTCGCATCGAGTCCCTCGATGAACTTGGCGCCGTCGGCTCTGTTCGCCGCGATCACTGTCGGCGCAATTGCCGCAAGCAGCAACGGCTCGTCGCCGACGTTCCAGGCGCTGTCCGTCTCGCCGACGAGATGCGGCCCCTCAATCTTACCGCCGTAACCCCTTGTAAGGAAACAGGGACGCGTTCCTTGTGCTTGCAGCAGTTTGGCGACGGCAATTGCTGTTGGCGTCTTGCCGCCGCCGCCGGCAGTAAAATTGCCGATGCAGATGACGGGAAGCTTCGAGCGATAGGGTGTGACGCGTGCGGCGCGTGACCGGGCGACCCGCGCATAGACCGCACTCAGAGGCGAGAGGGCACGCGCGAGCATTCGCGGCTTGCGGTACCAGAACGAAGGGGCGCTAGGCATGCTTGACCGAGCTCTTAGGCGGCAGGAAGCGCTCGAGCGCGACAAGCGTCTTTGGCAGCGCTCCGCTCATGCCGGCAAGCGCGCGCTCGGCCCGCGCCGTCATGTCGGATCGCGCCTGATTGTCGTTGAGGAGGGCGAGCGCCACCGCGCCAAGACTTGCCGCATCGTCGACCTGCTTTGCCCCTCCCGCCTTTAACAGCTCCTCGTAAGAGTCTCGGAAATTTTGGAAATTCGGTCCGGTCAGCACCGCCGCGCCGAGCTTGATCGGCTCGACCGGGTTTTGCCCGCCGCGCCTGACCAGCGAACCGCCGACAAAGGCGACCGGCGCCAACGTATAGAACAAGCCCATCTCGCCCATCGTGTCGGCGATATAGATGTCGGTCGCTGCATCGGGCAGCCTGCCTTCCGATCGGAGCACCACATTCAGTCCGAGCGCGCTTAACTGCTTCATAATCAGCGGACCGCGGTCCGGGTGACGCGGCACGATGATGGTGAGAAGATTGGGCTTGGTGCGTTTCATTGCGATGTGAGCGGAGGCGACCATTTCGTCTTCGCCTTGATGCGTACTTGCCGCGAGCCAGACCGGGCGTCCCGCGATCGCCGACCCGATCAATTTCTGCGCTTCCTTATCGACCGGCGGCGCTGGCGCATCCGCTTTCAAATTGCCGACCCCATGCGCCTCTGCTGCGCCGAGCTGCGCGAAGCGCTGCGCCAGCATTTCGTTCTGCGCCAGTGCGAGATCGAAGCAGGAGAATAGCGGGCGGCTCAAGCCTGGCCGCCGCCGCCAGCGCTTGAACGAGCGCGGCGAGATCCGTCCATTGACCAAGACGAGAGGCACATTGCGCGCCTTGGTCTCCAGCAATAGGTTCGGCCAAATCTCGGACTCGACCAGCACCGCGAGATCCGGCCGCCAATGGTCGAGGAAGCGCTGGATGTACCCAGGATTATCCAGCGGCAAATATTGATGCATGGCGCGTGCAGGCAATCTCGCGCCCGCCAACTGAGCTGAAGTGACCGTCCCTGTGGTGAGCAGCACGCTCATGTTTGGATGCTCTTTCCCGATCGCCTCGATCACCGGCAGCACCGCGTTGGTCTCCCCGACGCTTGCGGCATGAAACCACGCGACAAATCCGGATGGACGATTGATGCTGGCGAGTCCGTAGCGCTCAGGCCGCCGCTCCAGCTCTTCTTTGCCGAACCGCGTGCGCCAGGCGAGCATCACCGGCGCGAACGGAGCCGCGACTTGGGTGAACGCGCGATAGGCCGCAAGCGTCAGCCCGGGCTTCGCGCTTAAGATTTGTTGATCGGTGGACAAAGGATCTTTGGCTCCGGCGAGAGCATAGGCGCGCGCGGTCGCTTGCGCGAGCCCTTGTTCGATCTTGACTCGCGCCGCCTCGATCTCTGCCTCATCGGCATCCTCCGGCACGAGGATCGGCTCGCCGACCACGATGCCGAGCGTCGAGAAGGGGAGATTGACGCTGAACCGGCTCCAATTATTCAGTCTAACGAACCGGCTCGTCGCCATGGCGCAAGGCACCACAGGCCGTCCCGAGAGCTTGCCCAGCATGGCAATGCCCGTGCCTGCGCGCCTTGCCGGGCCCGGCGGCACATCGGCCGTCATCGCCACGGTGGCGCCTTCCTCGAGCGCCCGCAGCGCCGCCCGCATCGCGGTTGCGCCGCCGCGGTCGCGTCTCCTCGCGCCAGCGCCAGCGCCCCTGATCAGGCCCATGCCGAAGCGCTCAAGCGTTGCGCCAACAAGCGCCGCATCGCCGTGACGCGCCACCATGCAACGCACATCGGCAGGCCGCTTCTCCGGCTTGATCTTGGGCAGCATCCCGAACTGCCCATGCCACATGCCGAGGATCTGAGGGTGCTGAGAAAATAACGCGCTGTCGGTGTCCGGAGGATCGCGGACGATCGTGGAGGTGTTATAGACGAGCCGCACATAGCCCGCGGCAAGTGCGCTGCCGATGGCCAACAGGGCCGGAGATGAAAGCAGCCTGGGCGCCATGCCGACTCAAGACAACGTCGTTATTTGCCGGCCATCGCCACGGCTTCGGCGCCGTGCTCGTGGGGCTCATGCGATTGAATTCCGGCAATGCCGAATTGGGTGCGGTGAAGCCGCGTGTAGAGGCCGCCTTTGGCCACCAGTTCGTCGTGCCGTCCGATTTCGACAATGTGGCCCTGATCGAGCACGCAGATCAGGTCCGCCTTCTTCACCGTTGATAGGCGATGCGCGATCATCAACACGGTCCGCCCCTTCATCAGCTCCTCGAGGGCGCGCTGCACTTTCGCCTCGGCCTCTGAATCGAGCGAGCTGGTCGGCTCGTCGAGCAACAGAATGGGCGCGTCTTTGTAGAGGGCGCGTGCAATCGCGATGCGCTGACGCTCGCCACCGGACAGCAACCCGCCAGCCTCGCCCACGCGCGTGTCATAGCCCTTAGGCAGCGAGACGATGAATTCGTGTGCGGCTGCGGCTTTTGCTGCGGCCACAACCTGCTCTTCGATGATGGGTTTGGACCCGTAAGCGATATTCGCCCGGATCGTATCATCGAACAGCACCGGGTCTTGGGTCACGAGCGCGATGGCCTCGCGCAAGCTTGCCACCGTGACATGGGCGATGTTCTGCCCGTCGATCAGAACCTTGCCCTTGTCCGGATCGAAGAAGCGAAGCGCAAGGTTGACCAGCGTGCTCTTGCCGGCGCCTGACGGCCCGACCAGCGCCACGGTGCGTCCCGGTGGCACGGTGAGGCTCACGCCGTCTAGCACGCTGCTTTCCGGATCGTAGGAAAACGAAATGTCACGGAACTCGATTTCGCCGTTGTCCAAGGCGAGCGGCTTGGCGTCGGCAGCTTCGTTGAGATTGACTTCGAGGTCGATGATGCCGAACACGCGGCTCGCTGCGGCGATGCCCTCCTGCAGCTGCGTCTGCAAGGTGGCCGCACTCTTCAGCGGCGCGTAAAGCAACAGCGCTGCCGTCATGAAGCCCATGAAGTGGCCGAGCGTCAGATCGCCTCTGATGCCCTTGGTGCCGGCGAAATAGATTGCAAGCGCGAAGCCGAACCCGGTCAGGAGTTCGATCGACGGGCTCGACAGCGCGCGGGCCCGCGTGCCGCGCATGGTGAATTCGAGCGCGCGGTTGATGGTGGTCGCCGCGCGATTCTCCTCGCGGTCCTCTTGCTGATAGGCGCGCACGATGCGCATGCCGCGAAGCGTCTGCGTAATCAGCGCCGAGAGGTCGCCGGTCTCCTGCAGCGACTTCGTGGTCGATTTCCGCATTTTCCGCCTCTGGCTGCCGAGCAAGAACCAGGCGAACGGCATGAAGACCAGGATCAGCACGGCAAAGCGGGCATCCATGTAAAACATGGTGGCGACGAGGATGATCACTTTCAGATAATTCTCGCCGAGCGTCACCAGCGAGCGGCTCGCGGTCTGGCGGATGAGATTGGAGTCGTTGAGGAAGCCGGAGAGCAGGCGCCCCGAGTGCACGGTCTGAATCCAGCTTAAGTCTGCGCGCGCGAGACGCGCGAACATGGCGATGCGGAGATCGGCGACAAACCGGTGCCCGAGATAGGCGACCGTGACATCGGCCACATATTCAGAGATGGCCTTGATGATGGTCACGAGCACGATGCCAGCGACCACCACATAGATCATCTCTTGGTTCTTGGCGACGAACACGTCATCCGCGGTCTTCTGGATCAGGAAGGGGATAGCTCCGGTCGTCGCCGCGGTCATGATCATGGCGACGCTGGCGAGCAGCAGGAGGCCTAGCCTCGGGCGCAAATGCTCGTGCCAGATGCGTGTGACGATCTCCCAAGTCGTGTAATGGGCTTGGAGCTCGTCGGCGCCTCTGGTGATGGCGCTCGCGTCGCTGAAAAGTTGATCTTTCAAGCGCTCCCCTCTGAAATCTTGCGCTTAACCGTCCTTGAGCGAATGACTGGCCACCTTCTAGCACGCCGCGTCGGTGGGCTCTAAGGCGAAAAAACTCTTGAATCTAGTCCAGTTGCGACGGCCTTCAGCCGAATATGGCGACCCAGGGCCCTTCGCAATCAGCCCTTTGGCCCCTTCTCGTCCGGATCGAGCAGCCGGTGCAGATGCACGATGAAGTACCGCATATGGGCGTCGTCCACGGTCCGGTGCGCGGCGTCTTTCCAGGCGTCGTAGGCCTCCGCATAATTCGGATAGATGCCGACAATATCGAGCTTCTTGAGGTCGGCGAAATCGAGTCCTTCGAGCGAGGTCAGCTCGCCGCCGAACACGAGATGCAGCAATTGTTTCGTCTTCGCACTCTCAGCCATCGGAGCCCCAGCCCTATATCTATCTTGCATGGAAATTTTGCCGGCAGCGTCACTGCCGGTCGATGCGGCTTGTACGCTCGATCAGATGAACGTGGAGCCCGGGGGGTGCCGCGACGAGACTAGGGAAGCGCGGCACGGCGCGATTAAAGATCAGGGGTTCGCCGCGATGATCGGTGACGACGCCGCCGGCCTCCTCGACAATGAGCACGCCTGCCGCCAGATCCCATTCCGCTTTTGCCGAGAGCGAGATCGTGGCATCAGCGCGGCTGCAAGCAACCAGAGCCAAGCGATAGGCCACTGAGTTGACCCATGCCGTCTCGACCTCGGGCCAAGGCTCGGTCCAGATCTTCTTTTTGAACAAGCCGCCGCTTGCGATCAGATGCGCGCCTTCGAGGCCCTCTTGCCCGCTGACATGGATCGGCCTGCCATTCAGGAACGCGCCGTGACCCTTGATTGCGTGAAACAGCTCTTGCCGCGCCGGATTGTAAACCACGCCGATCACGGGCGTCGATCCCTCGACCAAAGCTGCCGAGACAGTCCATTCCGGGTTATGACGCAAGAAGGCGTTGGTGCCGTCGATCGGATCGATCACCCAAACCCGCGACCGGGTGAGCCGCTTGGCGCTGTCCTCGGACTCTTCCGACAACCAGCCGTAATCTGGGCGGGCGCCCTCGAGCTCGCGTTGCAGCAGCGCGTTGGCCGCGAGATCCGCTTCGCTCACCTCCGAGCCGTCGAGCTTCTTCTGCACCGTAATCTCTTGCCGGAAGTAGGACAGCGCAAGCGCGCCGGCATCTCTTACCGCGGTCTTAAGTAGCTCGTAGTCCGCGTCCAGCGATGGCGCGGATTCTTTATGTTTCAAGGCTGTCATCGATCGGGAAGAATCTCTAAACCATGGCTGCAATTGTGCACTGCAAACCGCTTGTTAACAA
>DATBSU010000140.1:0-10570 GCA_036559585.1 Methyloceanibacter sp. | reverse complement strand
TACGATCATTACCCGGATCGCCGCCGACAGCGACAGCCAGCCCAGTGAGGCTTTGGCGACGGTGTTAGGGCGCACTGCGGAGTCGCAACTTCGGGTCATGGTCGACTTGGCCCTGGAAGAGCGCGCGACGCTTGGGCATTTACAGGGCCTCGGCGCGGACTGGGCCCAAGCGGAATGCAGGGTGCTCAAACGCCTGCTCGGCGTCGAGCATGATCGTGAACAGGTCCTGCTCGAAACGATGGCCTCCATCGTGGACAATTCGTCGATCGACGAGCTCCTCAGTGTCGTCACCGCGAACGCAACGACGACCGCGGATCAAATGCTGAAATTTGGTCTTGAAGCTGCGAAGAACGCGGAAGGTGAGAGCCGCATCGCAGCGCTTCGGCCAATCTTCTGCACGGCGGAGAACAAGAAGCGGGTGAAGCTCTGCAACAAGGCCATGGCGGATGCGGCGCCCAAGCTTTGGGAGGCGTTCAATGCGGCACAAAATGAATATTGTGTCGCCGACCTCAAGCTCGAGCACATTCGTGCCGCAGAATCGAGCGTGGCGTTGCTGGTGCTCGCCAATGAAATCCATGCCGAATATGAGAGGCGAAAAAAAACCGAAGCCGCGCTCGATTATGAAGATCTCATCGTCAAGACAGTCAGTCTCTTGGTCAAAGCCGGAGCGGCGCCTTGGGTGCTTTACAAGATGGACCGCGGGATCGACCACATTTTGGTCGATGAGGCGCAAGACACCAACCCCGAGCAATGGGAAATCATCAAAGCCCTGGCCGAGGAGTTCTTCGCAGGCGAAGGCAGCAGCGAGGTCTTGCGGACGCTGTTCGCCGTCGGCGACGAAAAGCAGTCGATCTACAGCTTTCAAGGCGCGGTGCCGGCGCGTTTCGGCGAGGCCGGGAGAGCTTTCAAGAGCAAGGCGGAAGCAGTGGGAGTTACGTTTCACACGGTGCCGCTCACGCTGTCATTCCGCTCCACAGAACCGATCCTGCAGGCTGTCGATGCCGTGTTCGCGCAAGATACCGCGGCGAAGGGCCTCACCTGGCTGGAGCCGACGATCAGCCACACGGCCCATCGCAAACAGGCGGCGGGGCTTGTCGAGCTTTGGGAGATCGAGGAGGAGCCGGACGCACCCAAAGTGCCCGCCTTCGAGCCTTGGAAGGATCAAGACGGCAGCGTGCGCACCGTGGATCGGCTCTGCCAGCGCATCGCCTCCACCATCAAGGCCTGGCTCAATGGCGCCGAGGGAGGCGTGCTCGAGAGCGAAAGGCGACCGGTCAAAGCGGGGGACATTCTCATTTTGGTCCGGCGGCGCGATCCTTTCACCACGCCGATGATCCGCGCGCTCAAGCATGCCGGCGTTCCGGTCGCCGGCGCAGACCGCATGCTGCTGATGCAGCAGCTTGTGGTGCAGGACTTGGTGGCGCTCGCCGATTTCCTGCTGATGCCGGAAGACGATCTTTCGCTCGCGGTGGTGCTGAAAAGCCCGCTCTTCGGACTCGACGACGATGCATTATTCGCGATCGCGCCGACGCGAAAAGATTCGCTGTGGGCGGCGCTGAAATCTTCAGAGGATCCGCGCTTCGCCGAGGCCAAAGCGCGGCTCGCCGACTGGCTGTCGCGCACGGATCTCACGCCACCTTACGAATTCTTTGCCGAGCTGCTCGGCGCCGAAGCCGGATTGATGCGGAGGCGCCTACTTACGCGGCTTGGCCCGGAAGCGGCGGAAGCAATTGAAGAATTTCTCGGTCTCGCGCTCGCCTATGACCGCGAGGCGGCGCCGTCGCTGCAGGGCTTCATCACGGAACTCCGCGCCGGCGATCTCGAAGTGAAGCGCGACATGGAGCAGGATCGCGACGAGGTTCGCATCATGACCGTGCACGGCGCCAAGGGATTACAGGCGCCTATCGTGTTTCTGCCGGACACGTGCCAATTGCCAAAGCCGCCAGGCGCGCGACTCTACGAATTGGAAAGACAGGGCGCGCCGCCCGGCGAGATTGGTCATCTCATCTGGCCAGTGGCCAAACGGGAGCACGACGCGATCGATGCTGCCAAAGACGCCGTGCGCAATGCCGAGATGGAGGAATATCACCGGCTGCTCTATGTGGCGATGACGCGCCCGCAAGACCGACTCTATATTTGCGGTTGGCAGGGCAAGACCAAGCTGCCCGACGGCTGCTGGTACGATCTGATCAAGACGGGCATCGCCGGACTGTCGAACCCTGCCGAAGGTCTCAACGGGACGAAGGTGCAGCGAATTGAGAAGAGACCGGCCGAACCGGTCGAGAGCGCTGAGGCTGCAAAGCCAGAGGATGCCGCGATCGATCTTCCCGCTTGGGCGACGACGCAAGCACCAGTGGAGCGATCGCCGTTCGAGCTGCGCCCCTCGCGGCTTGCAGTGGGACAGATCGAGGCGTCAGCGATCGAGGGCGAGCAGGTTCCGCTCGGACCGGCTGCGCTCGCAGACAATGCGCGCTTCGAACGCGGGCGCCTGGTGCATGCGCTCTTGCAGCATCTGCCGGAGCTCGGCGTCGAAAATCGCGAGCGTGCGGCGCGCGCCTTCGTCGCGGCGCGCGGCGCCGATCTGCCGGACGCGGTCAGGAGCGAGATCATCACGGAGACGCTTGCCATCGCCAATGATCCCAAATTTGCTCCGCTGTTCGCTGAGGGAAGTCTGGCCGAAGTGCCGGTTGTTGCCGTCCTCCGCAGAGAGCCGGAGGCGGTCGCACTCAGCGGCCAGATCGACCGCCTGGCCGTGCTCGGCGATGAGCTCCTGATTCTCGACTACAAGACCAACCGGCCGCCGCCGTCTCGACCGGAAGACGTGGCAGAGGCCTATAAGGCGCAATTGGCGGCCTACCGATTCGCTCTCCGGCGACTGTTCCCGGGCAAGTCCGTGCGGGCTGCTCTGCTGTGGACCGACGGGCCCAAACTCATGGAAATTCCATCAAATATGCTTGATGACGCCGAGCGCCGCATGCTGCAAGTAGGGCCAAGCCTTGACGTTCCGGGGACCGTTTCCTAGGTTCGGAGCAACGTTGAAGATTCGGGCGGAACCCGCCCCGACAGGAGAAAATGATGACCACAACCACGGTTTCCGACGACACCTTCGAAGCCGAGGTGCTGAAATCCTCGACCCCCGTGGTGGTTGATTTCTGGGCCGAATGGTGCGGCCCATGCAAGCAGATCGCGCCGGCTCTCGAAGAGATTGCGGCCGAGCTCAAGGGCAAGGTCAAGATCGCCAAAATGAATATCGACGAGAATCCGCGCACGCCTACGAATTACAATGTGCGTGCGATCCCGACGCTAATGATCTTCAAGGATGGCCAGCTCGCCGCCACCCATACTGGCGCGCAAGCCAAGGGCCGGCTCGCAGACTGGATCAGCGGGACGCTCGATCTCGCCACCGCGTAGCATCCTCACGATTTCGCGCCGATGCGGCGGGGCCTAGGCTCCGCCGCAGCTATGTTGGGAGTCCGGAGCTTCCCAGCTCTCATTGGTGCGGAGATTGGTCGCCTTGTAGATTTTGCCGCGATCATCGCCGGGCGGGCAGTTCTCAGGCACGCTGACCAGGCACACATTCACTTTGTCACCGGTCTTGGATCGCGTGGCCGGCGCGATCGTCCCGTAAGAAATCTGAATCGGTCCGTTCGCGTATTGCACGACCGTGCCGCTATCGGGCGTGCCGAGGCGCGTGGTCACCTCTTTGATCAATGTCTCGGTGCAAGCGCCAATCTCGGTCGGTAATGAACCAGCATGAGCAGAAGACAACGCAAGAGCGATCATTGCGGATGCGATTGCGTATCGGATTGAGCGCTGCATGTCGGCTCCTCCTCAGCCGCTGAGCTTGAGCACATTGCCGGCGAGATAGAGCGAGCCGCAAATCAGAATGCGTGCCGGTCGGTCATTCAGGGCTGCACGCGACCTGAGCAGCGCATTGGTCACGCTTGTCGCGGCAACCGTATCGAAGCCTTCGGCCCTTGCGATCTCGGCAAGCGCCTCGGCTGAAAAGGCGTTCTCCTCGCTCTCGATCGGCACGGTGTAGATGCGCTCGGCGAGGCCTTTGAACGGCGCGATGAAGGCGTGTGCGTCCTTGGTCTCCATCATGCCCCAGATCACATGCACCGGGCGCGGCACGCGCTCGTCGAACTCGGCAAGCGCTTGCGCCAACACCCGGCCGCCTGCTTCGTTGTGACCGCCGTCGAGCCAGATCTCGGTGCCGTCGCTGACATAGGCATGGAGGGAGCCCTCGACCAAGCGCTCGAGCCTCGCCGGCCATTCGGCATGGGTGACGCCGAAGGCGAGCGACTCTTCCTTCAGCTTGTCGCCGAACACGAGGCTCGCGGCGGCAATCGCATTTCCGGCATTGTCGATCTGATGGCGTCCATTGAGCCGTGGCAGGGGTAGGTCGAGCAGACGCGCCTCGGTCTGAAATACGAGACGTCCCTGCTGCTCGTACATGTCGAAGTCGCGGCCGGCGACATGCAGGGCCACGCCGAGCTCCTCGGCGCGCGCTTCGATCACGGCGAACGCCTCGCGCTCTTGGCGGCCGACGATGCAAGGCACGCCTCGCTTCAAGATGCCCGCTTTCTCAGTGGCAATCGCGGTGAGGCTTTCACCGAGAAAACTCACATGGTCGATCGAAATCGGCGTGATGGCGGTCGCAAGCGGCTTCTCGATCACATTAGTGGCGTCGAGCCGGCCGCCGAGACCGGTTTCGAGTAGCAGCAAATCCGCCGGCGTCTCGGCAAAGGCAAGAAAGGCGGCAGCCGTGGTGATCTCGAACAGCGTAATCAGCTCGCCGCCATTCGCGGCTTCAGCGCGCGCCAGGCAGTCGACGAGATGATCTTCGCTTATCGGCGAGCCATGGCCGCTGGGGTTGGCGAGGACAATGCGCTCGTGGAAGTTGACAAGATGCGGAGAGGTATAGACGTGGACGCGCGCTCTTTGCGCTTCGGCAATGGCGCGCAAGAAGGCGATGAGCGAGCCCTTGCCGTTGGTGCCAGCGACATGGACGACCGGAGGCAGAAGCTTCTCAGGCGAGCCCAGCGCCGCAAGCAGCCGCTCGATGCGGCCAAGCGAAAGATCGATCGATTTCGGGTGCAGCGCTTTCAGGCGATCGAGCAGAGTCGAGCTGGCAGAAACGTGGAGGCGAGGCGCACTCGGCTCCCCGCTATAGGGTAATGAGGTCACTGGCTGCGGCCTCAGCTCTGGTTGGGATTGGCTCCCGGCGAAGCGCCCAGAGCATTGTCGTCGTCGCCAAACTCGATATTGCTCCCCTTGCCGTCGAGGCTGACCGGAACGCCTCGAGCAGAGACGCCGTCGACTTTGCCGGTGTAGGCGAAGCTTCGAACATGTTCGCGCTTGCTGAGCAGACGGCAGATGCGCGCCAAGGTCTCGCGCAGGCGATGGCGGTGGACCACCATATCGACCATGCCGTGATCGAGAAGATATTCCGCGCGCTGGAACCCGCTCGGCAGCTGCTCGCGGATGGTCTGCTCGATGACACGAGGGCCGGCGAAACCGATCAGCGCGCCGGGCTCGGCGATGTGGATGTCGCCCAACATTGCGTAGGAGGCGGTGACGCCGCCCGTGGTTGGATGAGTGAGCACGACAAGATAAGGCAGCTTCGCCTCGCGCAGCTCCTGCACCGCGCAAGTGGTGCGGGGCATCTGCATTAGCGAGAGAATGCCTTCCTGCATGCGCGCGCCGCCCGAAGCGGCAAAGAGGATAAAGGGCGTGTTCCGCTTCACCGCCGCGCGCATCGCGGCGATCACCGCTTCGCCCGCAGCGGTGCCGAGCGAGCCGCCGAGGAAATCGAAATCCTGCACGGCAGCGACGATCCTTTGACCTTCGAGCCTGCCGGCCCCGGCGAGGACGGCGTCAGCCATTCCGGTCTTGGCGCGGGCATCTTTCAAGCGATCTGAGTATTTTTTCTCGTCGCGAAACTTCAGAGGATCCGGAGGGACCTCGGGGAGCGCCAGGGACTCGTATTCGCCCTCATCGAACAAGCTCTTCAGCCGCGCCGACGCTGACATGCGCATGTGATAGTTCGACCCGGGCACGACGAAGCCGTTGGCTTCGAGGTCCTTGTAATAGATCATCTGCCCCGTCTCGGGGCACTTCACCCAGAGATGATCGGGCACGTCCTTCTTGCGAAGGATACTCCTGATCTTGGGTCTGACGACGTTGTTGATCCAGTTCACGGCGACAAAACTCTCAAATGACAATCACGCTAAGGGCTATCCCAGTATTTAAGCATTCGCGTCCGCAGTTTCACGTAGGCCGCTCGCCAGTTGCTCAACCAGGCTGAGCACGCTTGACGCCGTGGCTTTAGTAGCCTTTCCCGCCTGATCAAGGCTTTGAGCGACCGCCGACACAAGGGCCGAGCCTACCACGACGGCGTCCGCCGTGCGGGCCAACGATTTCACCTGCTCCTTGGTGCGGACCCCGAACCCGACCGCGATCGGGAGGTTGGTTTGAGCCTTGATCCGGGCGATATGCGCTCCAACCTTGGTCACGTCCGGCGCCGCCGTCCCGGTAATGCCGGCGATGGAGACGTAATAAACGAAGCCCGAACTATTGGCGAGGACGGCCGGCAAGCGCTTGGCGTCCGTCGTCGGCGTGGCCAACCGGATAAAATTCAATCCGGCTTCCGACGCCGCCGGGCGTAGCTCCTCGTCCTCTTCCGGCGGCAGATCGACCACGATGAGACCATCCACGCCGGCTGTTGCCGCATCCTTAAGGAAGGAGGCCGCCGGGTACACATAGATGGGGTTGTAATAGCCCATCAGCACGAGCGGGGTCGTCTTATCCTGCTCGCGAAAAGCCTTAACCATGGCGAGGGTTTTCTTCATGGTCTGGCCGGCTTTGAGCGCGCGCTGCGACGAGGCCTGAATTGCGGGTCCATCGGCCATGGGATCGGAGAACGGCATGCCGAGCTCGATAATGTCGGCGCCGGCTTTCGGCAACGCTTTCAGCAGCGCAAGCGATGTGTCGTGATCCGGATCGCCGGCGGTGATGAAGGTGACCAGCCCACCGCGGCCCTCGTCTTTCAGCGCGGCGAAGCGGCGATCGATGCGCGTCATGTCAGCGACTTGCCCCCAAGATAGCGCTCGACGGACGCAAGGTCCTTGTCGCCGCGCCCGGACACGTTGACCACCATCAAATGATCTTTCGGTTTCTGCGGCGCGAGGTCGAGCACACGAGCAAGCGCGTGCGCCGGCTCCAGCGCCGGGATGATGCCCTCGAGCTTGCTGCAAAGCTGGAACGCCGCCACCGCCTCTTTGTCGGTCGCCGAGAGAAATGTCACGCGGCCCATGTCGTTGAGCCAGGCATGCTCGGGACCGATGCCGGGATAATCGAGACCAGCGGAGATCGAATGCGCTTCCTCGATCTGGCCGTCGCCGTCCATCAAGAGATAGGTGCGATTGCCGTGCAGTACGCCCGGCTTACCGCCGGCGATCGAGGCCGCATGCTTGCCGCTCTTCAATCCGAGTCCTGCTGCTTCCACGCCGTAGATTTCGATTGAGCGATCGTCGAGGAAGGGGTGAAACAGCCCCATGGCGTTGGAGCCGCCACCGATGCAGGCGATCAGTGAATCAGGCAGACGGCCTTCCGCAGCCGTGATCTGCTCGCGCGTCTCGCGGCCGATGATCGACTGAAAGTCGCGCACCATGGCGGGATATGGGTGCGGGCCGGCGACCGTGCCAATGCAGTAGAAGGTATCGTGCACGTTCGCGACCCAGTCGCGCAACGCCTCGTTCATCGCGTCCTTCAGCGTCTTGGAACCGGATTCCACGGCGCGAACCTCTGCGCCGAGGATTTTCATCCGGAGCACGTTCGGCTGCTGCCGCTCGACATCAACCGAGCCCATGTAGACGATGCAAGGCAGGCCGAATTTGGCGCACAGAGTGGCGGTGGCAACGCCGTGCATGCCGGCGCCGGTCTCGGCGATGACGCGCGTCTTGCCCATGCGCCGTGCCAGCATGATCTGGCCGAGCACATTGTTGACTTTGTGCGCGCCGGTGTGATTGAGCTCCTCGCGCTTGAAATAGACTTTGGCGCCGCCGCAATGCTGCGTCAGCCGCTCGGCGAAATAGAGCGGCGACGGTCTGCCGACATAAGTCGCGAGGTGGCCATCCATTTCCTTCTGAAATTTTGGATCGGCCTTGGCGTCGTTGTACGCCTGCTCGAGCTCGAGGATGAGCGGCATCAACGTCTCGGCGACGAAGCGTCCGCCATAGAGGCCAAAATGGCCGCGCTCATCCGGGCCGGTCCGATAAGAATTGAGAGCCGTGTCGGGCATCGTGCTCATGAGGCTTTAACCCTGGTCTTTTCCGAGGGCGCGACTTCTTTCGCTGCCTGAATGAATTGGCGGATCAGTGCCACGTCTTTTTTGCCAGGCGCCCGCTCGACGCCGGAGGAGACATCGACCAGAAACGCACCGGTCATCCGAACCGCGTCGCCGACATTGGTCGGCGTCAGACCTCCGGACAGCGCGAACGGCATCGTCGCTCCGCTGAGCATGGTCCAATCGAAAGTTTGCGCATTGCCGCCGGGCAGGAACGTGCCGGCATCAGGCTTAGCGTCGAACAGAATATAGTCGGCGATTTTCGTATAGCGACTTGCGGCAGCAATATCGCTCGGGATGGCGACGCCGATCGCCTTCATCACGGGCAAGCCAGTGCGCGCTTTGATCTCTGCCACGCGCTCGGGCGTTTCGTTGCCGTGAAGCTGAAGCAGGTCGGGCCGCACCTCCTCGCCGACACTGTCCACCAGCGCGTCGTCTGGATCGACCATGACGGCGACGGTCCCCAGCTTGCCACGAGCGGCCTCTCTGAGGACGCGGGCGGTCTCCACGCCGACATTGCGCGGGCTCCTCGGGAAGAACACCAGGCCGACAAAATCGGCGCTGGCACTCGCGGCAACCTCGACGATATCAGGCGTTGTCACGCCACAGATCTTGACCTTGACCGGCACGGTTGGCGCTTTCGGTTGAGGGTGTCAGGGGCTAATGCCCCGTTCGGCCGCAACCTAGGCAATCCGGGCCCTTAAGTCCATCGCAGCGCAGCATTTAGCCGGTTAGCCGGCTGCGCAGCGGGCTCGGCCGGTTGGCCGCATCCATGGCCTCCAGCTCCTTTTCGAGCCGGTCGGCTTGGCGGCGCCAATGGGCGGATTCTTGGCCGCGCTGCCGGGCCATGCGACGCCATTTGCTCTGTCCGAGCCAAGTGGAGAGGCCGCCGATGAGAAGCCCCAACGCTAGCGCCCCGAGCATCAGCAAGAACAGCGGCACGTCGACGGCAAGACGCGGATCGGCGCCGCCTAAAGGGTCGAGCACAAGAGTGGTCGGTTTGCGGTTGACAACGGCAAGTGCGGTGAGAAGCACGCCGAGGGGAATGACCAACAGCCCGAAAATGAGCTTGCGCCGCACGGTCACCCCTCGCTCAAACCTAAAGCCGGTTCGGACGCCGCTAGCGATTCAACCGCTCACGGAGTTCCTTGCCGGTCTTGAAGAACGGCACATATTTGTCCTCGACGAACACGGTATCGCCAGTGCGGGGATTACGTCCCTGCCGGGCGGCACGGTGCTTCACCGTAAATGCGCCGAAACCACGCAACTCGACCCGGTCGCCACGAGCGAGCGCACCGGTGATTTCGTCGAGCACGATATTGATGATGCGCTCGATGTCGCGCTGAAACAGGTGCGGATTGGCACCAGCCACTTGCTGAATCAACTCAGACTTGATCATGTCATGCCCCACAAAGCCGCAATCGCCCAAGCCCCAGGCAGCCGCCCCCGCTAGCTAGAGGCAGGGTGCCAAAGGGAAATGAGACCGTCAAGCTTGAGACGGTCAGTGATTTGACCAAGCATGGCGGCAATGAGCTCAGAAGAAAAGCCGAGACTGGACCCTACCGACTGCACTGCCCAGCCAAACAGGCCGCTCGATTCGGCTTCCGGCTTCCATTCAATGACGCTCAAACCGGAGGTGACCTGCCTTTCCTTCTCCAACCACGCCTTCGCCGCACGTTCATCGCCAATGGCATCGACGAGTTTCAGGTCGACGGCCTGACGGCCGGAATAGATGCGGCCCTCGGTCAAACCAGGAATAGAGTTGGGATCGAGCTTCCGGCGCTGAGCGACAAGATCCACGAACCAGACCTTGGCCTCCTGCACCATTTCTTGGGTCAGCGCGCGCGCCTTCTCGTCAGTGGGAATGAAAGGATTGGGGACCGCTTTCAAGTCGCCGCTCCTGGTCTCCTCCACTTTGACGCCCAGCGTCTTCATCAAATCGGTCACCTCGACCCATTGGAAGATGACGCCGACCGATCCGGTGATGGTGTTGCCGTAGACGAAGATGCGATCGGAAGCGAGCGCGACGATATAGGCAGCGGATGTGGCGAGCGTGCCGCAGACGGCGACGACGGGTTTCTTCTCGGCGAGGCGGCGGATGGCGTCATACATTGCCTCGCCGCCGGTGGTGGTGCCGCCTGGGCTGTTGATGTCGAGGATGACCGCTTTCACCTGATCGGACTTGCCGAGCTTGTCGATCAAATCCGTCATCTTGCGGTC
>DATBSU010000139.1:0-6800 GCA_036559585.1 Methyloceanibacter sp. | reverse complement strand
CGGCGTCGCCTTCGGCGAGGGCGGAACTGGTAAGGGCGACAACAGTCAATCCAGCAACAGCAAGACTAAAAACCATCCTCATCTCAATTCTCCCTATGTTTGGGCGCTTCTACGACGCCGCTCAATTTCCTAGCAGAGACTCCAAAGGGCTTCAAAGCTGGAACACTGCGACATCCTGGTCCTGACCGGGTTCGCTCTTAAGCCAAAGGAGCTTTGCCGTTGCCCGGCAATCAAACGCATGCGAAAGACTGTCGTTCCTTGTTAAGGTTGAAGCCCCGTCGGTGCTGGGCAATGCGGTATGTCCTTGATTGAACTTCCAAAGCCGGACCAATCGGTACTCTCGCGGCGTGACGAGATTATCAAGGATTTGCGGAAGCTCGTGCCGGAGACCCCTCTGATCGCCGACGCCCAGGGCCGCCGCACCTACGAATCCGACGCGCTGTCCGCCTATCGTGGCGTGCCGCTCGCCGTTCTGCTCCCGGGCACGACGGAGGAAGTGAGCAAGATCCTGCGCTATTGCCACCAGCATCGCATCAAGGTCGTGCCCCGCGGCGCCGGCACCTCGCTCTGCGGTGGCGCACTGCCGCTGCAAGATTCGATCGTGCTCGGAATCTCGCGCATGAACCGCGTGCTGGAAATTGATCCCATCAATCGCATCGCCCGCGTCGAGGCCGGCATCACCAATATCGGCATCTCGCAAGCCGTCGCGTTCCAGGGCTTCTTCTATGCGCCCGACCCCTCCAGCCAACTAGCCTGCACGCTTGCTGGCAATATCGCCACCAATGCCGGTGGCGCGCATTGTCTGAAATACGGCGTGACCGTGAACAACCTGCAAGGCCTCCGCATCGTGCTAATGGACGGCGAGATCCTCGATATCGGCGGCGACTATCTCGACGCGCAAGGTTATGACTTTTTGAGTTTGATCACGGGGTCGGAAGGTCAGTTCGGCGTTGTCACGGAAGCGACGGTGAAGCTGATCAAGCAGCCAGAAGGCGCAAGGCCGATGTTGCTCGGCTTCGGCTCGGCGGACGCGGCAGGCGCTTGCGTCGCCGGCATCATCGCCGCCGGCATCATTCCCGTCGCCATCGAATTCATGGACCGCCCCGCCATCCACGTTTGCGAGACTTTCGCCCATGCCGGCTATCCGCTCGACGTTGAGGCGCTGCTGATCGTCGAGGTCGACGGTGCGGAAGAGGAAATCGACGCGCTGCTCGAAACCATTGCCGAGATCGCCGAGCGCTTTCGCCCGCTGGTGATGAAGATTAGCCAGAGCGAGGCCGAAAGTGCGGCGATCTGGAAGGGCCGCAAAGCCGCGTTCGGCGCCATGGGTCAGATTTCAGACTATTACTGCATGGACGGCGTCATCCCGCTTTCCAAATTGCCGAAAGCGCTGAGCGAGATATCGCGCATCTGCAAGCAATACCATTTCGACGTCGCCAATATTTTCCACGCTGGCGACGGCAATCTGCATCCGCTCATTCTCTATAATGCCAACGATCCCGTTGAGCTGGAGCGGGCCGAGCTGTGCGGCGCCGAGATCTTGAAGCTCTGCGTCGAGCTTGGCGGCTGTCTCACCGGCGAGCATGGCGTTGGCATCGAGAAGCGCGACCTGATGCCTCTGCAATTTTCGCCGATCGATCTTGCGCAGCAGAAGCGCGTGCGCGCGGCTTTCGATCCGCTGTCGCTACTCAACCCGGGCAAAGTCTTCCCGCTTGAAGAAGGTCCTCCGCTGTGAGCATTCGCTTTGGCTTCCGCTCGCCGCAATCGCCAGAAGAGCTGAGTGATCTCGTGGCAGGCTCCGTGAGCGCCAAGACGCCGTTCGAGGTAAGGGGGCGTGGGTCCAAGCATGAGGTCGGCCGCGCGGTGCAGGCCGGGGGCGTGGTCAGCACCGAGGGACTTTCCGGCATCTCGCTTTATGAGCCGACCGAACTCGTGCTCTCCGCGCAGAGCGGCACCCCGCTTGCCGAGATCGAGCAAGTGCTCGCCGACCACGACCAGGAGCTTGCCTTCGAGCCGGTCGATGTCGGGGCCGTTCTTGACAGTGGCCCTGCTCAGGCTTCGATCGGCGGGGTTTTTGCCAGCAATATTTCCGGTAGCCGCCGCATCCGCGCCGGCGCCGCGCGCGACCACCTCTTGGGCATCAAGGCCATCAATGGTCTCGGCGAAAGCTTCAAATCAGGCGGCAGGGTGATGAAGAACGTCACCGGATACGATCTAGCCCGCGCCTTTGCCGGCTCCTGGGGCACGCTCGGCATTATGACTGAAGTCACCATGAAGGTGCTGCCGCGCGCCAAGGAGGTGCGGACGCTGCTTTGCTATGGTCAGACCGATCAAAGCGCCTTGGAAGCCATGGCGTTGAGCCTCGACACGCCCTTCGAAGTGTCGGGCGCCCTTCATCTTGAGGCAGCTCTGGCGGCGGGCTTTTCCGATCTGAGCTTGACCCGGGGTTTGACCCCGGTCACGGCCATCAGGATTGAAAATTTCAGCAACTCGGTGCGCTACCGCATGGCAAGGCTAAAAGAGAAGCTCGCGGCCTACGGGCCAGGCGATGAGCTCGATGCGGCGAGGAGCCGGCTGTTCTGGCAGGAGGTGAGGGAGCTCAAGCCCTTCCAGAACTCCAAGCGCCCGCTTTGGCGCATCTCGACCGCTCCCTCCCGCGCCGCAAAGCTCATCGCCACCATCAGGCGGAGCCTCGATATCCGTGTGATGTATGATTGGGCCGGCGGCTTGATCTGGCTCGATAGCGATCTTACCACCGACGCTGGCGCCGTAGAGATCAGGCGCGCGCTCTCGGAAATCGGGGGCCATGCGACGCTGATCCGCGCCGAGCCGGCAACCAGAGCCAGTGTCGATGTGTTTCAACCCTTGGAGCCGTCATTGCTGGCCTTGACGGCGCGCCTCAAAGCGGCGTTCGATCCTGCCGGCATTCTCAATCCCGGCCGCATGTATCCGGGAATATGAGCATGATCTGGAAAAGTGGAAACCGGTTTTCCGACAAGATCATGCGGAAAAAATAGGATCGCGATGCAAACCAATTTCAACGAGCTGCAGTTGAAGGATCCCTTCATCAGCGAAGCCGACGCGATGTTGCGCCGTTGTGTGCATTGCGGCTTCTGCAACGCGACTTGCCCGACTTATGTGCTGACCGGCGACGAGCGCGATTCTCCGCGAGGCCGCATCTACCTGATCAAGGAAATGTTCGAGCAAGGCGCCGTCACCGCCGCCACGACGCTGCATATGGATCGGTGCCTGTCTTGCTATGCGTGCATGACGACCTGCCCCAGCGGCGTCGATTACATGCATCTGTCGGATCTCGCCCGCACGCGCATCGAGAAGAGCGGACACCGCACCTTGCCCCAGCGCATATGGCGATCCGCGCTGTCGAAGATTCTTCCCCATCCGCGCCGCTTCCGACTGGCGCTGCTGCTCGGCTGGTTGATGCGCCCCTTCCGCAGCATTTTTGCCAAGCTGAAGCTGAAGCGCGTCGCGGCCGCCCTGGAACTCGTGCCGGGGCGTCCGCCGCGCCTCAAGCTGCGCAAACGCAAGGGCATGATCCGCTCGACCGAGCCGACTAGGATCAAGCGCGTCGCGCTGATGCTCGGCTGTGTGCAAGAAGTGCTCCGCCCGGCGATCAATCGGTCCGCCATCCGCCTTCTCAAGCGCCATGGCGTCGACGTGCTCGTGCTCCAGGACGAGACCTGCTGCGGCGGCCTCACGCAGTCCATGGGCCGCGAGCAGGACGCGCTCGTCACCGCGCGCCGCAATGTCGACAGCTGGTCTGCGGCGCTCCGCGAGGGGAGGATCGACGCCATCCTGGTCACCGCCTCTGGCTGTGGCACCATGCTGAAAGACTACGGTCATCTGCTCGCCCGCGATCGCGGTTATGGTGCTCGCGCCGCCGAGATCTCGAAACTTGCCCGCGACATCACCGAGTTCATGGAGGAGATCGGGCTCACCACGCCGATCATGTGGACGAGCCTAAGGGTCGCCTATCACGCACCCTGTTCACTGGAGCATGGCCAGCGCGCCGTGGCCGAGCCCCGCTCGCTGCTGGAACAGGCCGGCTACACCGTAGTCGAGGTCCCCGAGGGTCATCTCTGCTGCGGCTCGGCCGGCACCTACAACATTCTTGAGCCGGGGCTCGCGGGCGAGCTGAAAGAGCGAAAGCTGGCCAATATTGCGAGCCTCCGCCCCGACGTCATCGCCACCGGCAATATTGGCTGCATGACCCAGCTGGCGAGCGGCGGCATCCCCATCGTCCACACTGTGGAACTGCTGGATTGGGCCACCGGAGGTCCGTGCCCGGCGCCCTTGGAAGGCCTCAAAAACAAGGCGCATCCGGTCAAGGCTCTGATGGAGATCGCCGCCGCCGGGGCCTAAGCAACGCAAAGCGGTTTCGCGCGTTAGGGCTACGAGTTCCCGGGCCTTGTGGTCATGTTGAGGTAAGCGTTAATCCTCTCCAGTCGGGCTCTTCGGCGCCGAACGGAGCGACCCGCATAAAATGAAAGATCACCCCGCCGTCAGCCTCTCTCCTCAAGCTCTAACGGATAGCGAGGAGCGCTTCCGGCTGCTCGTCGATGCTGTGGTCGACTACGCTATCTATATGCTCGACCCAGGGGGCAACGTCGCCAGCTGGAATAGCGGCGCTGAACGCATCAAGGGCTACAGCGCTCAAGAGATCATCGGTCAGCATTTTTCCAAATTCTACACGCCCGAGGATCTCAAAATCGGACTTCCGGCGCGTGGTCTGGAGACAGCCGCCAAGGAAGGTCGCTTCGAGTCGGAGGGCTGGAGGGTGCGCCGCGACGGCACCAAGTTCTGGGCCAACGTGGTCATCGATGCGGTGAAGGATGACGAGGGCAGGCTGATTGGTTTCGCCAAAGTCACGCGCGACCTGACCGAGCGGCTTCGCGCGCAAGAAGCTCTGGAGCAGACGCGCCAGCAATTGCATCAGGCGCAAAAGCTCGAGGCGCTCGGGCAACTCAGCGGCGGCGTCGCGCACGACTTTAACAACATGCTGACGGCCATCATCAGCAATCTACAGCTGGTGCAAGGCAGCGTCTCGTTGCAAGGCACCCCGCGCCGCCAAATCGAAGCAGCGCTGCAAGCCGCCCGCAACGGTGCCTCTGTGGTTCGTCAAATGCTCGTCTTTGCACGCAAACAGTCGATCGAACCCATGGAGTTTAAGGTTAGGGATGCGCTCGAAGAGATTGCCGCGCTGATCCGGCGGAGCTGCCATGAGAATGTCCGAATGGAATTGGAATTTTCACCTGACGCGGAGTGGATCATCGCTGAGCCTAGTCAGCTGCAGACCAGCGTCCTCAATTTGGTCTTGAATGGCTGCGATGCCATGCCGGGTGGCGGCACCTTAAAAGTTTCCACGGCGAAACGGCGCATCGCCTATCACGATATTCTTCCACCCGGCGAGTATGTGTGCATCGCGGTCTCAGACACTGGCACCGGCATGACGCCCGACGTGCTCGATCATGCTTTGGAGCCGTTCTTCACTACGAAAGAGGTTGGCAAGGGAACCGGTCTCGGTCTCAGCACGGTCTACGGCGCCATCCGGCAATTCGGCGGCGACGTGAAGATTACAAGCGTGCCTGGCGAGGGAACCACGGTCGAATTGCTGCTGCCGGCGGGCACGGGGGCTTTCCGAGCGCGCGTGGGGGACGCGGTGGACGAGGGCGCGGCCGAACCGAACAACGGCGAGCCGTCACCCGTGGTGCTCTATGTCGAGGACGATTTTCTTGTCGGCATGGCGACCATGGATCTTCTCGAAAGCGAAGGCTATCGCGTGCTGAGCGCGCCGCGGGCCGATGTCGCCCTGAGAACCCTCGAGGCCAATCCCGACATCGCGCTGCTGCTGACCGATATCGGGCTTCCAGGGATGAGCGGGCACGAGCTCGTTGCCGAGGCGCGGCGCCGGCATGGCCCGATCAGGACTCTGTTTTTGACCGGGTATGACCGGTCCCAGGCCGGGGAGTGCACCGCCTCCGACACCATCACGAAATATGTGGACAAGCCCTACGACCCCAAGGCCTTGGCCAGGCTGGTCCGCGAAATGATCTCGACTCCATTGCCCGCCAAATAGCCGAAGCCTTAGCCCCTTAGCTTGCTGGGCCGACACCAATGCGTTAGAACGCAACGACTTTTGGTGTCCAAGTCAGCAATAAGCCCCCATGAGTAAGATAGACCAGCCGGCCCGTCCTGTGGCCCGCCTGCCGAAAGGCCTGTTCGACACGGGCGCCGAAGAGATTCGCGCGACCGCGACCATGCTCGCCACCATTCGCGGTGTCTTCGAATCTTATGGCTTCGAGTCGCTGGATACACCGGCAATCGAATATTCCGACGCGCTCGGTAAATTTCTCCCCGATCAGGACCGGCCGAACCAAGGCGTGTTCTCCTTCAAGGACGACGACGAGCAATGGCTGTCGCTCCGCTATGATTTAACTGCGCCGCTCGCCCGCTATGTCGCCGAAAACTACCAGTCGTTGCCGAAACCGTTCCGCCGCTATCAGTCTGGACCTGTATGGCGGAACGAGAAGCCTGGACCTGGCCGCTTCCGTCAGTTCACCCAGTTTGATGCCGATACGGTCGGCGCGTCGTCGGTCGCAGCCGACGCCGAGCTTTGCATGCTCGCCGCCGACACGCTGGAAGCGCTCGGCATCCCGCGCGGGCAATATGTGGTCAAGGTCAACAACCGCAAGATTCTGGATGGTGTCTTGGAGTCCGTCAATTTGGGCGGCGAAAAGAATGCCGCCACGCGGCTTACCGTGCTCCGCGCCATCGACAAGCTC
>DATBSU010000138.1:0-13796 GCA_036559585.1 Methyloceanibacter sp. | reverse complement strand
CGTATAGGCCTCGTCGCCGATCTCAAAGGTTTTGGTATTTTCGCCGGGTGGCAACACCACCGGAATCACCGGAAGGCCATATTTTAGGGCAAATTCGAGGTCTCTTTGATCATGCGCCGGACAGGCGAAAATGGCGCCGGTACCGTATTCCATCAGAATGAAATTCGCGATGTAGACGGGAAGCACCGCGCCCTCGATCACCGGATGCTTCACGCGAAGGCCCGTGTCGACGCCCTTCTTCTCTTGCGTCTCGAGCTCCGCGAGCGTCGTGCCCATGCGTTTGCACTCGGCGATGAATGCCTTCGCCTTCGCGCTTTTCTCGGCGACGGCCTTGGCGAGAGGATGGTCCGGCGCGATGCCGATGAAGCTCGCGCCGAACAGAGTATCGGGCCGCGTGGTATAAACCTCGACGAGATCGTGACCCGGGGGCGCATTGCCGTCGATTTCGAATTTCACCAGCGCGCCTTCGGAGCGTCCGATCCAGTTCGCCTGCATCAGCCTGACCTTGTCCGGCCAGCTGTCGAGCTCCTGCAAAGCCTCCAGCAACTCCTCGGCGTAGTCTGTGATCCGCAATACCCATTCCGGCTGCTCGCGTTGCTCGACGAGCGCGCCCGAACGCCAGCCGCGTCCGTCGATCACTTGCTCGTTGGCGAGCACGGTGCGGTCGACCGGATCCCAATTCACCTTCCGCGTCTTGCGGGCGACGAGACCTGCCTTGAGGAAGGCGAGGAACAGCTTCTGCTGCTGCGCGTAATATTCGAGGTCGCAGGTGGCGAACTCGCGCGACCAGTCGATCGAGAGCCCGAGCGATTTGAGCTGGCCCCGCATGGTTGCGATGTTGTCGTAGGTCCATTTGGCGGGATGCACGCCGCGCTCGATGGCTGCGTTCTCCGCCGGCAGGCCGAACGCGTCCCAGCCCATCGGATGCAGCACGTTATGACCTTTGGCGCGCATATAGCGGGCGACGACATCGCCCATGGTGTAGTTCCGCACATGCCCCATATGGATGCGCCCGGAGGGGTACGGGAACATCTCAAGAACGTAGTATTTGGGACGCGGGTCGTTCTCATTCGCGGCGAAAATGCCGCGAGCCTCCCAGGCTTGCTGCCAATGCTTCTCGCGCGTGCTGGCGTCGTAGCGGTCCGCTGCCATGAGTCGATCCTAGTGTTGCGGCGCAATCGAACCTAAATGGCGGGAACGGTCAAGTTGTGCTGAAGTCGCCGCATGAGTCTTGAACGCGACAGTGTTGCCGGTCGTCTCGCCGAGCTGCGAGTCGAGATTCATGCGGCAGCCAAGAAGGCGAAGCGCAATCCGGGAAGCGTCAAACTCGTTGCCGTCACCAAGACGGTGCCGGCTCTGACCATCGAGGAGGCCATCGCGGCGGGCCAGCGCCGTTTCGGCGAGAATCGCGTGCAAGAGGCCGAGAGTAAATATCCGCCGCTGAAGACTCACCACCCCGGTCTTGAACTGCATCTGATCGGACCTTTGCAATCGAACAAGGCTGACGAAGCCGTCGCCCTCTTCGACGTCATTGAGACCGTGGACCGGCCGAAGATCGCGCGTGCCCTTGCCGAGGCGATGGCGCGCCAGGGCAAGCGCCCTCGCCTCTTTGTGCAAGTCAACACCGGCGAGGAAGCACAGAAGGCAGGCATCGCTCCGCAAGATACCGATCGCTTCGTCGCACAATGCCGCGATGAGTTCGGTCTCAGCATCGACGGGCTGATGTGCATCCCGCCATTCGACGATGAACCGTCACCGCATTTTGCGCTGCTGGCGAAGATCGCGAAACGGCTCGGGCTCAAGGAGCTGAGCATGGGCATGAGCGGAGATTTTGCCAAGGCTGTACTGTTCGGCGCGACTTATGTTCGCGTCGGCACCGCGATCTTCGGGCCGCGCACTAGCGCGTGACCACGATTGGCGACCCGCGCTTGGCGTGGCGTAGCAGCATCAACAGATCGTGCCGCGAGAGTCCGATGCAGCCGGCTGTCGGCGTGTAACCGTCTCGCGCAAGATGCACGAAGATGGCGCTGCCGCGGTCGCGCACGCGCGGGATGTCGTTGTAACCAAGCACGACGATGAGATCGTAGAGATGATCCTCGCGCGTGAGACGGTCGCCTTGATAGCGCGGCGACAGTCTGATGAGCCGGTTATAGTTTGGATCGTTCGGATCTTCGCACCAGCCATCGAAGGTCCGGATCGCCCGCGATGGCAGCGTGGTGCGCGGGCGAGGGCCGCGATCCGCGCGATAGAGAACTTGGCGCATGGCAAAGCGCCCAATCGGCGTCGCGCCGTCACCCTCGCGTTTCGACACCGTAAGCCCTGACCGGCCAAGGGCCGCACGGCAAACGCGGTCTTCAACCAGCAGCAGCCCTTGTTGCGGGCTTCCAGGCGCGGGCCTGACCGCAATGGGCCGCGAAAGCCTAACCCCGCGGCGTGGTAAAGATTTTTTGTTCCGTCCGGCCATTTCCTACCGCTTGTCGTGCGCCCCCGCCACGCTTACAACTTCGCCAAGCCAAGGCAAGCCCGGGGGTCCGATGAGCAACGCGCGCAAGATCCTGATCATCGACGATGACGACGACTTGCGCGAGTCGTTGAGCGAGCAGCTGACCCTGCACGAGGAATTCGAGACCGCGCTGGCCCCGACCGCGACCGAAGGCCTGAAACTTGCCCGGAACGGCCATGTCGATCTGATCCTGCTCGATGTCGGGCTCCCCGATGTCGATGGCCGCGAGACCTGCAAGCTCTTGCGTCGCGGCGGCTTCAAGGGGCCGATCGTGATGCTGACCGGGCAGGCGACCGATTCCGACACCATTCTCGGGCTGGAATCCGGCGCCAACGATTATGTGACCAAGCCCTTCAAGCTCGGCGTGCTGCTGGCGCGCATCCGCGCCCAACTCCGGCAGCACGAGCAGAGCGAGGACGCCGTCTTCACCATCGGGCCCTACACCTTCAAGCCCGCGGCCAAGCTTCTCCTCGACGGCAATGGCGGCAAGATCCGCTTAACCGAAAAAGAGACCTCGATCCTGAAATATCTCTATCGCGCCGGCGAGCGCGTGGTGACGCGCGAAATTTTGCTGCACGAAGTCTGGGGCTACAATGCCGGCGTCACCACCCATACCCTCGAAACGCATATCTATCGCTTGCGGCAGAAGATCGAGAAGGACCCGTCCCAGGCCGAGATCCTGATCACCGAGACCGGCGGCTACAAGCTCGTTCCGTAGCGGCGCTCTCACTCATCAACCACGAAATCGGCGATCACCGGCACATGATCCGAGGTGCGGGTCCAATCCCGCGTCTCGTCGAGAACGTTCATCGACACGGCGTTGTCGCCGAGCGCGGGCGTCGTCCAGATATGGTCGAGTCTCCGCCCGCGATTTGATTTTCGCCAATCGCGATTGCGATAGCTCCACCAGGTGAAGAGCTTTTCCTCGGCTGGAATATGCCGCCGCATCACGTCGACGAAATCGAGCGAGGCCTGCACGCGTACGAACCGCGTCACCTCCTCCGGCGTGTGGCTCACCACCTTCAACAGTTGCTTATGCGACCAGACATCGGTCGGCAGCGGCGCGACATTGAGATCCCCGACCAGAATCATGCGTTTGTTGCGCTTCTCGCGCATGCCGCCATACCAAGCTTCCATCGCCTCGAGGAAATCGAGCTTGTGGCGGAACTTCTCGTTGACCGCCGGGTCTGGAATATCGCCGCCGGCCGGCACATAGACATTGTGCAGCGTGATCGGGTTGCCGCTATTGCCGAGCCTCACCGAGAGGTGCCGCGCGTGCCCGCGCCCGCAAATATCGCGTCGCTCAACCTTATCGAATGGCAGCCGCGAAAGCACGGCGACGCCGTGATAGCCCTTTTGCCCTGAGACCGCGACATGCGAGAAGCCGAGCGCGCGAAGCGGCAGCTCGGGAAACGTCTCGTCGACACATTTGATTTCTTGCAGGCACAGAATGTCAGGCTGCTCTGCCTTGACCAAGCGCTCGATCAGATCGAGCCGCAGGCGGACCGAATTGATGTTCCAGGTCGCAAGGCGAAAGCGCATAGGCTCGATAAGACCAATGGACGCGAGAACGCAACGCCGATCCGATCAAGATAGGTTTTTGCCCGCGGCCTTTTGCTGCTGCTGTTGCTGCATCTCGCCCATGGTCTTCAGCATGTTGTTCAGCGCGTTGGCGACTTCCATCGCGCCTCCGGGCGAGAGCGCCAGCCGCTGCGTGACATAGACCGGCGGCATCACGCCTTCCTTCGGCGTCTCAGCACCACTCTCCGGCACGAAGCGCGTCGAGCCGAGCGTCAGCACCACAGCCCCCCCGTCGAACGAGGCGGCGATCAGCTTGTTGGCGTAGGTCTCGATGATCGCCGTGTTGTCGACGATTTTGAACTTGGGGGCTTGGTCGGCCATGCATTCCCTCCTATTGGCGAAATCGCGGCGACACTAGCTCGAATCTAGGGCCCCGAGCAAAAAGAAGGGGCTAGGGACCGGGCCGACCAAGCCAAAAATGAAGAAGCCCCGACGGGGGGACACGCGGGGCTTCTTCGGGTTCCATTTGGGGGGAACCAGTGATGGGGAGGGAAGCCCATCACCACACCGGCATATACCTGCCGCGATAAGGAAGGATGCGCGCTTTGTCCCAGTAACCGGGGCATTTTGTCACGACTGATTAAGAGGCTCGGCGCAGGCCAGCGCACAAAAAAAGCGCCCGGCCGCTGCGCGTGGCCGGGCGCCAGAAGCGCGTTTGTTTTCGCGCGCGTGCCGGGAGGGAAGCCGGCACGAACGAGCCACGCCTTCGGCTAGACGGGGGGCACTACCGATGAAAGCGACATGGCCCGCTTCTGGGCTACAAATATGTAGGTTGGGAGCCGTTTTCAACCAAAGCTCGCCGGAAAATTTAACGGGGCGTAAAGATGGCGCGGCGCTGACACCAAGCCATTGATTTTGAATGATTTTTCAGAAGGTAAAGAGGTCGTGATCGGGGGCGGCCACCCTGAGCAGAAATCAACGAAAAGGCTGAAATTGCTGCTCGTTGGAACTGAAGAAGTCGGGGCCCACTTTCCGCCCCGGGACGATGTCGTTGACCGTCACCTTGGTCGACAGCCCTTGCGCGTCCGTGATCACCCATTGCTTCAACGTCAGCTCTGGATTGCTATCGAAGAACAGCTTGATCTGCCCGGCGGCCTGCCCGCCTTTGTCCTCGAGCGCGATCGCAAGCGACCCTTCCTGGCTCTCCACGCCAACGATGTGGGCATCACGCCCGAGATCGACGGCGTCGGTCAGCAATAGCCGGAATGGCGTGGATTCCAGCGGATATTTCTCGACCGTCTTCAGCGAGCTGTCCTCGATAGCGAGGAAATGGCCGTCGGCGACGATCTTGAGCGCGCTCGGCGGCGCATAGTCGAAGCGGAGCTTCCCCGGGCGCTGCACGTAGAAGCGCCCCGTGGTGTGCTTGTTGGTGGAGTCGATCTGGTCGAAATTGCCCTGCAGATTGGTGATGCCGTTGAAATAGGCATTGATCTTCTTGACGGCTTCGTCCTGCTGCTCGCCGATCAAAGGCGTCGGCCCGGGCGCGGCTTCGACGGCGGCCTCCCAGCCTGCACCCTCGTCGCGGCCCTCTTGGTTGAGCTCCGCCGGCTCTGCGGCCGCATTGTCCGGTGCGGTCTGCGGCGCGGTAACAGCCGAGGCAGGCGGCGCTGCGGTCTCGCCTTGAACGTCTTGTGCCGGGCGAAGCTGATCCTTCGGCGCGATCGGCGTCTCCGCCGGAAGCTCGATCGGGTCAGGCTGGGCGCCGGTGGGAGGTGCCGTCAGCGCGCCGGTGGTCGACGGCGCCTTGGGGACGCTCGTGGAGCCCTCTTGCGCGGCTACAGGCTCCACCGCGAAGCAAGCCAAGACCAGGCTTGGTAAGAGCCAGATGGGTCGGCGCATCAATCATCCCCCCTTGCAGCCAGCCGGCGGCGCTGCCCAAGCGATACTCGATAGATGATTCCGCTGAATCTGGTCAACTTCTGGGCGTAAACCGGAAAATCTCCGTACGCGACAAGAATCCGCAAAGGCAGAGCCTAGTAAGGCGTGGCTACCTCGTCCCCGCCAACCAGAATTTCACGCTTCCCGGCATGATTGGCAGCCCCGATCAGGCCCTCATTTTCCATCCGCTCGATCAGGGTTGCAGCCCTGTTATAGCCGATGCCGAGCCGCCTCTGCACATAGCTGGTCGAAACCTTGCGGTCCCTGAGCACAACGGCCACGGCCTGGTCGTAGAGCTCGTCGCCGCTGTCGCCATATTCGGCGGCCTCGGCGCCCTCGCCTTCTTCCTCATCGGTGTCGTCGGTGACGGCATCGAGATAGTCCGGCACGCCCTGTTTCTTCAAATGGCGCACGACTTTCTCCACCTCTTCATCCGAGACGAACGGTCCATGCACGCGCGTGATGCGTCCGCCGCCTGCCATGTAGAGCATGTCGCCCTGCCCGAGCAGCTGCTCCGCGCCCTGCTCGCCGAGAATCGTGCGGCTGTCGATCTTGGACGTGACCTGGAAGCTGACCCGCGTCGGGAAGTTGGCCTTGATCGTGCCGGTGATGACGTCGACGCTCGGACGTTGCGTCGCGGTGATGAGGTGGATGCCTGCGGCGCGCGCCATCTGCGCCAGCCGCTGCACCGCGGCTTCGATATCCTTGCCGGCGACCATCATCAGGTCCGCCATCTCGTCGACGATGACGACGATGTAGGGCATCACGTCATAGTCCATTTCCTCTTGTTCGTAGACGGCGCGTCCCGTGGCGCGGTCGAATCCGGTCTGCACCGTGCGCGTCAGCACTTCACCTTTGTCCTCGGCCTGAAGCACGCGCGAATTGTAACCCTTGATGTCGCGCACCCCGAGCTTCGACATGCGCTTGTAGCGCTCCTCCATCTCCTTCACGGTCCATTTCAGCGCCACCACCGCCTTCTTCGGATCTGTGACGACCGGCGCCAGGAGATGCGGAATGCCGTCATAGACAGAGAGCTCGAGCATCTTCGGATCGATCATGATGAACTTGCACTGCGCGGGCGACAGCCGGTAGAGCAGCGACAGGATCATGGTGTTGATGCCGACGGATTTGCCGGAGCCGGTGGTGCCGGCGATCAGGAGATGTGGCATGCGCGACAGATCCGCGACCATCGACTCGCCGCCGATATTCTTGCCGAGTGCGAGTGCCAGCTTTGCATCGGTGTCGTTGTAATCGTCGGATTCGAACAGCTCGCGCAGCATCACGATTTCACGGCGATCGTTCGGCAGTTCGATGCCGATGGCATTGCGGCCAGGGACCACGGCGACACGCGTGGAAACCGCGCTCATCGAGCGGGCGATATCGTCGGCAAGCCCAATTACGCGCGAGGATTTCGTGCCCGGCGCGGGCTCGAGTTCATAGAGCGTGACCACGGGGCCGGGGCGCACATTGGTGATCTCGCCCTTGACGCCGAAATCTTGCAGCACGCCTTCAAGCTCGCGGGCATTCTCCTGCAGCACCTCGTCGCTGACGCCGCGGCCTTTGCGGGACGGCGCCGGCTGCAGCAATCTGAGTGACGGCGCTTCGTAGGGGACGTCGGGCTCCGCACGCTTCACGCTGCGATGCCGCTTCTTGTCCTTGACCTTGTCTCGGGTGATGCGAAAATTCGGCTCGGTGATGTCCCCGTCCTCATCCTCGTCTTCGTCTTCCTCGAGATCCACATCGTCGTCGAGCATCCCGGCGTTGAAAGATGGTTCGATGCGGCCATTGGCATCTGGCTCGGCCCAATCCTCATGTGCGTCGTCGCGCTCGAAGGATTCCGCATCGTCGTCGGCGTCTCTCGATCTGCCGAAGCTCCGCTTGAATCGCGCATGCGTATGCATGGCAAGATGCATCGCAGCACCAAGCGAGGCGTTGGCCCATTCGCCGCTGATCTTGGTCCTTGGTGCCCACAGCGCGACAAGCGCGGGTGCGCTAGTGCCGCAAGCGAACAGCAAGAGCATGGTGCCGAGCACAAGAAAGGCGAGACCTGCGACGAACGCGACGGCGGCCTCCGGCAGGAACGGCCCGATGATGTGCGCCGCCGCCATGATGAAATCGCCGAGAATGCCGCCAAGCCCATTCGGCAGCGGCCAGCTCTTCGGTTGCGGCAAGGCTGCAAGCGCCGCCGCCAAGACCAGGACCGAGGCAGGCCAGGCCAAGAGCCTCGTCTTGCGACGATCGGGTGCCTCGCCGAACAGGAGATGCCAGCCCCAAGCCCCCAGCGGCAAAAACAGAATGATCGAGGCGAGGCCGATCGATTGGAAGGAGAGGTCTGCGACCACGGCCCCCCAGTTGCCGAGCAGGTTCTTCGGCGCGATCCGGGTGGCGTTGTTGAGGCTCGGGTCGTGCACCGACCAGGTGACAAGGCTCGCCCAGGCAGCAGCGGCCGCCGCGACGATAACGAGGCCGTAGGTCCCAAGCACGATTCGGCGCAGGCCCGTATGCACCGCGCCCGGCAGGAGCCGCCGCTTCTCTTTCACTCTACGTCTGACAGCCATCCCTACCCCAACCTGACGGCAATACGCGTCAATGCCTCGCGCGTCGTCGGAGCGTCACTGACAAGAGCGATCCGGACATGGTCTTTGCCGGGATTGCTGCCGTCGGGCTCGACACGGGCGAGGTAAGTTCCAGGCAGCACTTTGACACCACTGTCTTGCCAAAGGGTTTTCGCCGCGGCCTCCCCGCCCCCGAACCGGCTCATGTCGAGCCAGAGGAAGAAGGCTCCGGCGGGGCGTCGATAGCCATAGCGGGAACCCAGGACTTCATCGGCAATGTCGAGATTTTCGCGGTAGCGCGCCCTTCCCTGCTCTACATGCGCCTCGGCTCCCCACGCGGCCACCGAAACATGCTGGATCGGCAGCGGCATTTGCGGGCAAGCGACGTTCCGAAAACGGCCGAAAGCCGCGATAAATTCAGGGTCGCCAGCGATAAAGCCGGACCTCAAACCTGGCAGCCCGGATCGCTTGGAAAGCGAATTGAAGGCTAGTACGTTGGCGAAATTGCCTTGGCTCGCATGGGCGACCTCGAGGGCGCCCGGCGGCGTCGTGTCCGAATAGATCTCCGAATAACATTCATCCGCGAAGACCAGGAAATCGAAGCGCCGCGCGAGTTCGATGGCTTTTGCCAGGTAGTCCAGGCCGGCCACGGCGCCTTGCGGGTTGGACGGCGAACAGAGATAGAGGGCTGCCGTTCGCTTGAGCAAACCCTCGTCCACCGCATTGAGGTCCGGCAGAAACCCCGTTTCGCTTTCTGCCGGAAGATAGACGGCCTCAGCGCCCGAGGCCGCCGCTGCAGCGGCATAGGCCTGATAGAACGGGTTTGGAATCAGGACGGCGGGCTTTCCAGCAACGTCTTTTCGCGCCAGCGCCGGGAAGATTGCCGAGAACAGCCCCTCGCGCGAGCCAGTGAGCGGCAGGACATGACGCTCGGGGTCGATTTGGTGCTTCAAGCTCGGATAGCGACGCCCGATCCACCCCGAGATGGCCTCCCGAAGCGGTGGAATGCCCCGGATTGGCGGGTAGCGACCAAATTCGCCGAGCCGTTCCTGCAAGATCGGCCCGAGAAAGGCTGGGATCATGGCTCGTGGCTCCCCGAGCGAAAGGTCGATTGGCTTTGCTCCCGGTTCGATGCCCCCCACAAGCTCGGCGAGGCGCGCGAAGGGCGAGGCAACGATGGCGTCGAGCGGGGTGGCTGTTCCGTCGAT
Organism: Methyloceanibacter sp.; assembly: GCA_036559585.1. Classification (GTDB taxonomy): domain Bacteria; phylum Pseudomonadota; class Alphaproteobacteria; order Rhizobiales; family Methyloligellaceae; genus Methyloceanibacter. The sequence goes on along the minus strand of DATBSU010000138.1, from coordinate 4,071 downwards.
CTGCATGTGAAGGGTGTTAGCGCATGATCGGGAGCCTGGAAATAAAGAAGCCCCGGCGACGCGCCGGGGCTTTTAGTGTTGGAGCTTCGGCCAGGGAGGAAAGGCCGAAGCTCCGATCTTGCGAGTTTCCCTCTCGATTCTTGCGCGAATCTACTGCACGACCTCCCCGTGCAGGTTGATGTCGAGACCCTCGACCTCTGCCGCCTGGCTCACTCTGACGCCCACCAAGATGTTGATGACGATGAGGATGACCAAGGTTGCGAAGCCGGACCAGATGATGGTGGCGAGGACGCCCTCGATCTGAGTCAGCACCTGACCGGAATTGCCGTCCAGAAGGCCGACCGCAGCGTCACCGCCGACCGCTTGCCTGGCGAACACGCCGGTCAAGACAGCGCCGATGATGCCGCCGACCGCGTGCACGCCGAAGGCGTCAAGCGAGTCGTCGTAGCCCAGGGCACGCTTGACCGTGGTGGCGGCGAAGTAGCAGCCAACGCCGGCGGCGGCACCGATCCACAGCGAACCGACCGGATCGACATAACCCGATGCGGGCGTGATGGCGACAAGACCGGCGACTGCGCCGGAGATGATGCCGAGCACGCTCGGTTTGCCATGCACCAGCCACTCGGTGAACATCCACGCCAGAGCTGCCATCGCGGTAGCGATCTGGGTGACGGTCATGGCCATGCCGGCCCGGCCGTCTGCGGCCAATTCCGAGCCCGCGTTAAAGCCGAACCAACCGACCCACAGCAGCGCGGCGCCGATCACGCTCAGCACCAAGTTATGTGGCGCCATGTTCTCGGAGCCGTAGCCGAGCCGCTTGCCGAGGAAGATGGCGCATACGAGGCCCGCCACACCGGCGTTGATATGCACGACCGTACCACCGGCAAAGTCGAGCACCCCAAGGCCGCCAAGGAAGCCGCCGCCCCACACCCAATGCGCGATTGGCGCATAGACGAAGATCGACCACAGGATCATGAACAGCACCAGCGCCGAGAATTTCATGCGGTCGGCGAACGCGCCGCAAATAAGCGCTGGCGTGATGATGGCGAAGGTGAGCTGGAAGCACATAAATACCGATTCCGGTATCGTGCCCTTCAGCTCGCCGACGGCCATGCCTTTCAGCAAGAGCCGGTCCATGCCGCCGATATAGGCGTTGAGCGATCCACCATCCCTAAACGCGAGCGAGTAGGAGATCACCATCCAAACTATGGTCACGATGCAGGTGGTGGCAAAGCTCTGCATCACCGTGGCGAGCACGTTCTTCTTGCGGACCATGCCGCCGTAGAACAGGGCCAACCCGGGGATGGTCATCATCAGCACGAGAGCCGTAGATGTGAGCATCCACGCGGTATCGCCTGCGCTGAGCGTGGGCGCCGGCGGTGCTGCCGGAGCTGCCTCAGCAGCGGCTTCCGCCGCGTCCTGAGCTAGAGCCGGGTCGAAATGCCAGAGCAACAGCACAGCAAGTGCTGCGACCAGGCCGAAAAGATATTTGGCAAGGGTCATCTTCTACCTCCCCCCTTAAAGCGCTGATTCGTCGGTTTCGCCGGTGCGGATGCGCACCGTCTGCTCGACGGGAACGACGAAGATCTTGCCGTCGCCGATCTGCCCGGTCTTGGCCGCGGCGACGATAGCGTCAACGGCCTTGTCGACCGACTTCGCAGGTATCACCACCTCGATCTTGATCTTTGGCAGGAAATTCACGGCGTATTCGGCGCCCCGATAAATTTCCGTGTGGCCCTTCTGGCGGCCGTAACCCTTCACTTCGGTCACGGTCATGCCTTGCAGGCCGAGCTCGGTGAGGGCTTGGCGCACCTCATCGAGCTTGAATGGCTTGATGATCGCCATCACCAGCTTCATCTCTCTACCCCTCCATGTTGCGGCTCATTTTTCCTGGGTGTTCAGCCGCTCGAACCCGAAAGGAGAGTCAAGCCTCGTGCCAACTCCGAGGCGGGAAAGTAATTAATTGAATCTAAAGAGATTCCGGCCCCGGACCGTGCCTAGCCCGCGAGCAGAGGGGGAACCTGCCGCCTAAGCACTAGGCAAGTGTTGTCATTTGCTTATTATTTGTGCAGAGAATCAGGCGTGGCGTTCGCGCACGAGCCCTTCTTGCGCCGTCGAGGCCACAAGTTCGCCCGATCGGGTGAAGAGCGTGCCGCGGCAAAACGCGCGTGCACCTGCCGAACTTGGGCTGTCTTGGGAGTAGAGCAGCCAGTCATCGATGCGGAAGGGCCGATGAAACCAGATCGCGTGGTCGAGGCTCGCCAGCATCAAGGTCGGATCGAACACGAAGCGCCCATGGGCAATCAACGCCGTATCCAGCAGCGTGAAATCCGAGGCATAGGCCAAGACGCATTGGTTGCAGGCGAGACTGTCGCCGAGTTCGCCGGTTGCCTTGATCCAGACTTGCTGGCTCGCGGTGCGCTTGCCGGGAGAGGTGTAGCGCGACAAATCCACCGGCCTGATCTCGATCGGCCGCTCGTGCTGCCAATAGGCCTTGAGGGGTTCGGGCAGGCGCCCGACCAAGTGCTCTTTGAGCTCGGCCTCACTCGGCAGGGCCTCGGGCTGCGGTACGTCTGGCATCTTTGCCTGGTGGATGAGCCCCTCTTCATGCTTATGAAAAGACGCCGCCATGGAGAAGATCGCCTGCCCGTGCTGGATCGCCACCACGCGCCGTGTCGAGAAGCTGTTGCCGTCGCGGATGCGGTCGACCTCGTAGATGATCGGCACCTTGGGATCGCCGGCGCGGAGGAAATAGGCATGCAGCGAATGCGCGGCACGGTCTTCGATGGTGCGATAGGCCGCGACCAGCGCCTGCCCGATCACCTGGCCGCCGAACACGCGCTGCCAGCCCACTTGCGGGCTCAAGCCTCGGAACAGATTCTGTTCCAGCGTTTCGAGATCGAGGATGGCGAGGAGTTGGTCGAGGGCCTGGCTCATGATTGCGGTCTCTTAAGCTTGATCGCTTTGCCGTCTAGCAGGTTCTTGGGCGCAGGGAAACGCGTGGCAGAGATATGAGCACCGAAGACAAAATAACCGCACGGCGCAGCTGCGATGTCCTCATCGCCGGCGGTGGCTTCGTCGGGCTCGCGCTTTCGCTTGCGCTCGCCAAGCTGATGGACCCGGACTTCCGCATCGTGCTCGTGGACGCGGAGCGGCTCGATCCGGCAAGCCTCAGCAAGGGCGATGCGCGCGCCTCAGCACTTTCGGCGGGAACGGTGCATCTGCTCGAAGCACTTGGGGTGTGGCCGGCGATCGAGGCGAGGGCGCAACCCTTCATCTCCATCGAGATCACCGATACGCCGCTCGATGCGAACCTCCGCCCGCATCTCGTCGGCTTCGATGCCGAGCTTCGCCCGGGCGAGCCGGGCGCTTTCATGGTCGAGAACGCCGATCTGCGCCGCGCCCTCGCCGAAGCTGTTCTCGCCGAGCCCACCATCGAGATCATCGCGCCCGGCAGCGTTACCAGCTTTGCCGTGGCGTCGCTCGCCGTAACGGCGACACTCGCCAGCGGAAGTGAAATCGAAACGCGGCTTCTCGTCGCCGCTGACGGCAAGCGCTCACGTCTCCGCGAGCAAGCCGGCATCAAATGCGTGAGCTGGTCCTATCCGCAAACCGGCATCGTCACCACGGTCGCGCATTCGAAGCCTCATCACGGCAAAGCAGTGCAGCATTTCCTGCCGTCGGGCCCGTTCGCTATTCTGCCGCTCAAAGGCAATCGGTCATCGATCGTTTGGTCCGAAGAGAAGGATCGCGCTGCCGAAATCATGGCGGGCGACGAAGCGAGCTTCCTCGCCGAGCTTGTGTGCCGCTTCGGCGATCATCTCGGCACCATCGAGCTCGCAGGTCCGCGCCAGTCGTTTCCGCTCGATCTGCAGATTGCGCGAAGCTTTGTCGGCGATCGGTTCGCGCTGATCGGCGATGCCGCGCACACCGTGCATCCGCTGGCAGGGCAGGGGCTCAATATCGGGATGCGCGACGTGGCGGCGCTGGCCGAGATCATCGTCGAAGGCGCCCGCCTCGGTCTCGATCTTGGCAGTCCGGTCTTGCTCGAACGCTACGAGCGCTGGCGCC
>DATBSU010000137.1:0-7420 GCA_036559585.1 Methyloceanibacter sp. | reverse complement strand
AGCGCGAGAGCGGCGCAGAGGCGAAGCAAGGGCGGCACGCGGCGAAGCCTTGGTGGAAGGTTACGCGATAACTCTATTTGCCTTGCCATAACAGGACTGTACAGTCCCGGCGTCGTCTTTTGCCAGCTCCCTGGATGGCTTTCCCGTGCAAGGCTTTTTCGTCACCGGAACCGATACCGATGTCGGCAAGACCGTGGTCTCGGCTTGGCTCTTGTCCCATCTCGATGCTTGCTATTGGAAGCCGGTGCAGGCCGGAACCGAGCCCGAAACCGACTCGATGACCGTGCGGCGGCTCGCGGAGGTACCGGAGGATCGCATCTTGCGTGAGGCCTACATACTCAAAGAACCGCTGTCGCCGCATGAAGCCGCAAAACGCGAAGGCATCGTCATCGACATGGCCAAGCTCGAGGCGCCCTCTTGCGATCGGCCGCTGATAATCGAAGGCGCGGGCGGGCTGATGGTGCCGCTCAACGACACTGCCTTCGTGATCGATCTCGCCGCGGAGCTGCATTTGCCGATCGTGCTCGTCGCGCGCTCCACGCTCGGCACCATCAATCATACGCTGCTCTCGCTCGAAGCTCTGCGTCGGCGCGGCCTGGAGATTGCGGGCATCGTGATCAACGGACCCGAGAGGCCGCATAATCGGGTCGCCATCGAGCGCTATGGGCGGGCATCAATCCTTGCCGAGATTCCCAAGCTCGACAAGATTACGCGGAGCACGCTTCGGAACATCCAGCCTGAGCTCGATCTCGCAGAGCTGGCAAGAAACGCATCATGACCGATAGGAGCGACAAAGATGCGGTCGCCGCGCTGATCGGCTTGGACAAACGCCATGTTTGGCATCCGTTCACGCAGCATGGAACTGCCGAAGACCCGATCCTCATCACGCGGGCGAAGAACGCTTCGCTGTTCGACGCGGACGGCAATGAAATGCTCGACCTCGTCTCGTCGTGGTGGACCTGTACGCATGGCCACGCGCATCCGAAGATCAATGCGGCGCTTGCCGAGCAGGCGGAGCGCGTCGAGCATGTGATGTTCGCGGGCTTCACGCATAAACCCGCGGTCGAGCTTGCGGCGGCGCTGGCCACGCTCCTCCCAAGCGATCTCAATCGGATCTTCTTTTCCGACGACGGTTCCACCGCGGTCGAGGTGGCGCTCAAGATCGCCTATCAATATTGGATCAATCGCGGCGAGAGCCGCCGCACGCTGATCGCGTTCGACCGCGGCTATCACGGCGATACGCTCGGCGCCATGTCGGTCGGCCGCGGGTCCGGTTTCTTCACCCCGTTCCGCGACCTCATGACCCAAGTCGCGGTGGTGCCGTTTCCTTCCACCTTCGAGGGCGACGTCTCGGTCGAGGAGCGCGAGGCCGGTGCGCTCTCGGCGCTCGAAGCGGAGCTTTCGGTCTCGCCGCAAGACGTCGCGGCGCTGATTATCGAGCCGCTGCTGCAGGGCGCAGGGGGAATGCGACTGTGTCGGCCGAGTTTCCTGAAGTCTGTCGTCGATTTGACACATGCGGCCCGTGTGTTGGTGATTTTCGATGAAGTGGCGACGGGTTTTGGGCGAACGGGGACGATGTTTGCCATGGAACAAGCCGGCGTGGTCCCGGACCTGGTCTGCCTGTCGAAAGGGCTGACCTCCGGCTACATGCCGATGGCAGTGACCGCGGCGCGGGACAAGATTTTCGAGCAATTTCTTGGAGATAGCTTTGACCGCGCCCTCCCCCACGGTCACTCCTTCACCGCCAATCCGCTGGCTTGCGCGGTGGCGCTACGCTCGTTGCAACTCTTCGAGGATGAGAAGACGCTTGCCCGCATCGCCCGGATCGAGAAGCGCCATCGGGCATTCCTGCCCGAGCTTGCATCGCGGGACGGCGTCGAGCGGCCACGCGTGATCGGATCGATCCTTGCGTTCGATCTGAAAGGGCCGGACGAATATCAGTCGAAGCGAAGCACGGCGTTGCGGAATTGGTATCTGGCGCACGGCCTGAACATCAGACCGCTCGGATCGACCGTCTATCTGATGCCGCCTTATTGCATCACCGATGAGGAATTGGGCCGAGCCTATGCGGGGCTGATCGAAGGTCTCGAGGCAACGGGCTCATAGAGCGCCAAGGCGACCATAAATAATGTGCCAGGTGACGCGGCCGCCGGTCCTCGCATCGCACGCGCGAATGGCGCGGCGGAGTTGGCCCGCCGACAATTTCGCGTAACCCTCGCGCGGCGTGGCGCTGCCGACGCGCTTCATGCGGCGCAAGAAGGCAAGTGTCGATGCATCGACGATGCTGCACTCCTCGGCGACGATGCCGGGAAGCCTCGGACTGGTGATTACGCCGTCCGAGAGTCCTTCCGCATCAAGCGCACTACGCCACTCGGCGAAACTCTCAGGTCCAAGCGTGGCGAACAGCAGAACTCCATTTGGACCCAGCAGTGAGCGCAATTTGGCGAGGCTCGCGACAGGATCGCTTAGCCAATGTAGCGCCATGCTGGTGGTGATGAGATCGAAGCTGCCCAACGCCGCATCCGGCTGGTTGCCATCCATCTGAGTAAAACGGGCGCGCCCGCGAACCCGCAGGCCGATATTGAGGCGGCATTGCTCCAACATGGTTCTCGCAAGGTCGGTGAAGACGAAATTTCCGTCAGGATATTGCGCGACCAGATGGCGGCTGAAGAGCCCCGTGCCGCAGCCGAGCTCGAGCACGCGCGGAGCCTCAAGCGGCGGCAGCAGCAGCGCCAAGCGGTCAGCAATGCTCGCTTGAAGATCGGCGTGGAGTTCGTAGGCTTCCGCGCGGGCCTCGAAGCTCCGGGCGATGGCAATGTTAGGGTCGTATTGCATGGGCAAAATCAGTGACTCGAGAGGCGCACCAGTCGGGGCGTAACAGCGGTAGCGCGTGGCCGCTGCTGTCCGACCATATAACATCGCCGTTCCAGACCGTCTCGCTCATCGAGGGCGGCACGATTGCATCGTCAAGCGAGGCGAGAGCGAGTGTGGGACAGGTCAAGGCTCGCCGCTCCTCCCGAGCGTCCCAGGAGGCGAGCCAGTCGAGACCCACATTGAGCGCTTCGACATTGAGCGCGTTCTTCGACGCGAAGGGCTCAGTGCCGCAACCCTTCCAGAAACCGCGAAGCGTCGCGTCGGCGTCTCTCTTGAGGGTGCGTTGCATGCCGAGCACGCGCGACTTAGGGATGTAGCAGGAGAAACAATCGAAGCCCTGGATGCTGACGAGTGCGCGGAAACGCCCCTGCCCTTGCTTGAGCAGCCAAAGAAGTCCGAACGAGTGTCCAACGGCGATGCTGTCGGGATGCCAATCGCTCACCCCTGCTGGACCGCCTTTGATGAAGCCGAGATCGACGCGGGCGATCTCAGCGTCCGGAAGATGGCGAACGAATTGATCCCAGATGCCGGCGTGGAAGCCCCAGCCATGGACGAGCACGAAGCGCATGCGGCTTTTCGTCAATGCGCCGTTGCCCGGCGTGGCGGCTCTTGCGCCTGGAAGATCTCCAACAGCCGATCGATATCCGAGTGTTCATGCGCTGCGGTAAACGCCAGTCGCAGCCGCGCGGTACCGTTGGGCACGGTCGGCGGCCTGATCGCCGCCCCCCAGAAGCCGGCGCGGCGCAGCTCGCCGCTCATCGAAAGCGCTGCCTCGGGCGCGCCCAAGATCACCGGTACGATCTGCGTCGAGGAGCCGCCGGTGTCGAGGCCGAGCGCGTTGGCTCCGTCGCGGAAGCGAGCGGCGAGGCTCGCCACATGTGCCCGCTCACGATCCATTGAGGGCAGAAGATCAAGCGCTGCGTCCATGGCGCCGAGCACAGGCGGCGGCAGCGCCGTGGAATAGATCAACCCGCTGCAGCGATTGACGAGATAGTCGCGCACCGTCTCCGAGCAGGCGACATAACCGCCGAAACCGCCGAGCGCCTTGGAGAAGGTGCCGATGGCGAAGTCGGCGCCGGCCGATAGGCCCGCGCCATGCGGGCCAAGTATGCCGGTGCCATGCGCGTCATCGACAAAGAGCATGGCTTCATGCTCGCGCGCTAGTGTCGCAATCTCCCCGATCGGCGCAACATCGCCATCCATCGAGAACACGCTCTCAGTCAGAATGAACTTGGGGCGCGTATCGCCTTGATATTGACTCAGAAGTTGCGCGAGGTGGCGGGGATCGGCATGGCGGTAGCGGATCTGCCGCGCGCCGGCCGCGATGCAGCCGAAATGCATGCTGGCGTGATTGAACCGGTCGGAGAAGACGAGCGGCTCTTCACCCAGCACCGCCTTGTCCAGAAGAGCCTGCAGCACCGCGCCATTGGTCTGGAAGCCGGAGGCCATGATCAGGGCCGCCTCCTTGCCCTTCAGCCGCGCGAGCTTCGCCTCGAGCGCATCGAAGGCAGAGAGATTGCCGGTGACATGGCGTGAGGCGCCGGAACCGGTGCCATAGAGAGAGGCCCATTCGCTCGCCCGCTTGATCACCTCCGGGTGGAACCGCAGGCCCAGATAGTCGTTGCTGGCGAGATTAACATAGGTCTTGCCGGCCACCTTGACGGAGCGGGCGTCCAGGACCTCGAACTGGATCAGCTCGCGGCGCAGGCCTTCACGGCCGCGTCCCTCGAGAAAGGCCCTGTACCTGCTTTCGCTCGTTCCCATGATCCTGTATTAGCGGAGGCGAACAGGGGCAGCAACCAGTCCAAATTCATGACAGAGCTTCAAAAAAACGCGAATCCTATCAATGGCAACGGGCATACGACTTCTCATGCCACTGAAAGCCGGGAAGACGGCATAACGCGCCACGATTGGACCCGGGACGAGGTCATTGAGCTGCTGTCAAAGCCCCTTCTCGAGCTAGTCGACCAGGCGCGCGACGTGCATCGCCGCTACCACGAAGACGGCACGGTGCAACTCGCGAGCCTGCTCTCGATCAAGACCGGCGCTTGCCCAGAGGACTGCGCCTATTGCCCGCAATCGGCGCATTACGCAAAGAAGACGGGATTGCAGCGCGAAACGCTGCTCGATGTCGACGACGTGCTCGCCAAGGCCAAGCTCGCGAAGGACGAAGGCGCGACGCGCTTCTGCATGGGCGCTGCCTGGCGCGAGGTCAAGGATGGCGAGGATTTCGACAGCGTGCTGGTGATGGTCAAGGGCGTTCGCCAGCTCGGCATGGAGGCTTGCGTCACGCTTGGCATGTTGACCCAGGAGCAGGCCGACCGGCTCGCCGAGGCGGGGCTCACCGCCTATAATCACAATCTCGATACGTCGCCGGAGTTTTATGGCGCCATCGTCACGACGCGGACCTATCAGGATCGGCTCGATACGCTGAAGCGGGTGCGGCGCGCAGGGCTACAAGTTTGCTGCGGCGGCATCATCGGCATGGGCGAAAGCATTCGCGACCGGGCGCGGCTGTTGGAGACACTCGCCAATCTCGATCCGCATCCTGAGAGCGTGCCGGTCAATGCGCTGGTCTCGGTGCGCGGCACGCCGCTCGAGGACACGCCGCCGGTCGATCCGCTCGATCTCGTGCGCATGGTGGCGGCGGCGCGGATCATGATGCCATTATCGCGCGTGCGGCTTTCGGCGGGACGCCAGGAGCTGACTAAAGAAGCCCAGATCCTTTGCTTCCTCGCCGGCGCCAATTCGATCTTCTACGGCGACAAGCTGCTCACCACCGGTAATCCCGACACGTCCGACGATCGCGACCTGATCGACCAGGCTGGCTTGCGTGTCGAAGGCGTGGGAACAAGCGCCTGACACCTCAAACATGTCCCGCATCGTCTATGTGAATGGCAGCTACGTGCCGGAGGCAGAGGCAAAAATCTCTGTGTTCGATCGCGCCTTTCTGTTCGGTGACGGGGTCTATGAAGTGACGGCTGTCATCGAAGGCAAACTGCTCGATTTCACCGCCCATTTGGCGAGGCTCGACCGTTCGATGCGAGAGATCGCGCTTCCCGCTCCCCTCAGCCATGCAGAACTTCGGGCACTGCATGAAGAGCTGATCGCGCGGAACAAACTCGACGAAGGCATCGTTTATCTGGAAATCACGCGCGGCGTGGCCGATCGCGATTTTGCCTATCCGGAAGACGCCGAGCCGACCGTGGTCGCCTTCACCCAAAGCCGGCCCCTGATCGAGAACCCTTACGCAACCACAGGCGTCAAGATCATCACCATCCCCGATATTCGCTGGAAGCGGCGCGACATCAAATCGACGGCCATGCTCGGCCAGGCCATGGGCAAGCAAGCAGCCAAGCTGAGCGGCGCCTATGAGGCCTGGATGGTCGAGGACGATTACGTGACCGAGGGCACCTCGTCTTCCGCCTTCATTGTCGACAAAGACGGCATCGTCCGCACCCAGCCGCTCGGGCACCATATTTTGCCGGGGGTGACGCGCCGCTCCGTGCTGAGGCTCGCCGAGATCGAGGGCGTTCGCGTCGAGGAACGGCCGTTCACCGTGGCGGAGGCACTCTCCGCGCGGGAAGCCTTCATGAGCGCGGCCTCGGCCTTCGTGCTGCCGATCGTTGAGATCGATGGGATCAGGATCGGAGACGGGCAACCCGGCAGAACCGCGAAGCTGTTCCGGGAGCTCTATATCGAGGAGGCCAAGAAGGGATGATTTGCCCCCTCATCGCGTTAGGCCGCAGGTGAAGATCGTCGCGCTTCTCAACGAGGCCGCAGGCGCGGTAGAGCACGCGTCCAATGAGACTCTCGAGGCGCGGCTGGCGGCATCGTTTGCAAAGCACGGCGTGGACGCCGAAATCGCCATCGTCGCGCAACATAACCTACAGAAAGCTGCTAAAGACGCGGCCAAGCGTGGCGAGTCGGGCGAGACCGACGCCGTGGTGGCAGGCGGTGGCGACGGCAGCATCCGCGTTGTGGCGAGCGCGCTTGCCGGTACGTCGGTTCCGCTCGGCGTGCTGCCGCTCGGTACGCTCAATCATTTCGCCAAAGACCTTGGCGTTCCGCTTGACCTCGACGAGGCGGTCGCGGCCATCGCCAACGGGACCCGTCGAAGGATCGACGTCGCTTCAGTCAACGACAAGATCTTCATCAACAACTCTTCGATCGGGATCTATCCCTATCTCGTCAGCGACCGCGACCGGTTCAGGAAGCAACACGCGGTCGCGAAATGGCTGGCGACAATCCCGGCAATGTTGCACACGCTCCGCCAATATCCGCGCACGCAGCTGACGATCGTGACGAAAGACTGGACCAGGACCTTCCGCACGCCGTGCGTGTTCGTCGGCAACAATGAATATAAGATGGAGCTGTCGAGCCTCGGGCGACGCGAAGCGCTCGATAAAGGCAAGCTATTTCTGTGTGTGGTGAAACAACCGACGCCGCTTGGACTGCTCCGAGCTTTCTTGCATTTATGCCTTGGCCGGCTCGATCCGACGCGCGACATCGAGCGCTTCGAACTGGAAGAGCTTACCATTACCTC
>DATBSU010000136.1:0-9587 GCA_036559585.1 Methyloceanibacter sp. | reverse complement strand
CCGGCGACCGCGTAGATTCCCTCCATGCCATTCAGCGCGATGGCGAGCGCGAGCAGGAATTCGGTGTTGCGGCCGCCTTTGCCTTTGCCCTTCAGCGTGATGGTGGTCTCGCCGCCGGAGATCAGCACGCATGGCGGCGCTTCCGGTTGGCCGCGCATGGCGCATTGCCGCGCGATGCCGGCATGAACCAGCGCCACGTCGCGGGATTCGCCTTCAATCGAGTCACCGAGGATGACCGGCGTAACACCGGCGCGGCGCGCAACTTCCGCCGCGGCATCGAGCGAGGCTTGCGGCGTCGCGATCATGATATTTTCCACGAAGGCGAGACGGTAATCGCCGGGCTTCGGCGTTTCGTCCGCATTGCGCAAACGCTCGCGCACGGCCTTCGGAATTTCGATCGAATATTTCTCGATGATGCCGAGCGCGTCCGCATTGGTGGAGGGATCGACCACGGTTGGACCAGAGGCGATGATCGAGGGATCGTCGCCGGGAACGTCGGAGATCATCAGCGCCACAACTTTCGCCGGAGAGGCGGCCGCGGCCAGCCTGCCGCCCTTGATCGCGGAGAGATGCTTCCGCACCGTGTTCATCTCGGAGATGGTGGCGCCGCTCTTGAGCAGCGCCTTGTTCACCGCCTGCTTGTCCTCGAGGGTGAGACCTTCGGGGGGAAGAGCGAGTAGCGCCGAACCGCCACCGGAGATCAGGCAGAGCACGAGATCATCCTTGGTGAGGCCTTGCACCAGGTCGAAGATGCGCTTCGCCGCCTCGCGGCCGGCGGCATCCGGCACCGGGTGAGCCGCCTCGACCACTTCGAGCCGGGTCGTGGGAACGCGATAGCCGTAGCGAGTGACGACCAGGCCTTCGAGCGGGCCGTCCCAGGAATCCTCGACCGCCTTGGCCATGGCGCCCGAGGCCTTGCCGGCGCCAATAATAATGGTGCGGCCCTTGGGGCGGGGGGGCAGGTTCGCCGGAACGCAGAGCGAGGGGAGAGCGGCCTCGACTGCGGCCCTGAACATGGCTTCGAGCAGCTCTCTTGGCTTCATTCCGGGCTCTCCTTCAAAGAGGGCTTCCCCTCGCACAGACGATTGCAACAAGGCAAGCGAATGAATTAGGTTGCGGCTCTTTCGCTGGGCAAGGCCTAGGGGCGTCTGTCGTTATGTCAGCCAAATCCGAAGAGCAGCACAAAAAGTCGAAATCCGACATCGAGATCAGCCAGGCCGCCAAGATGCGGCCGGTGATCGAGATTGCCAAGGAAAGGCTCGGGATTCCGCAAGAATACGTGCTGCCTTACGGGCATTATAAGGCGAAAATCTCGCTCGATCACATCGACACGCTGAAGAAGAAGCCCGATGGCAAGCTGATCCTGGTGACGGCGATCACGCCGACGCCTGCCGGTGAGGGCAAGACCACGACCACGGTCGGGCTTGGCGATGCGCTGAACGCCATCGGCAAGAAGGCCGTGATCTGCATCAGAGAACCTTCGCTCGGACCTTGCTTCGGGGTGAAGGGCGGGGCTGCCGGCGGCGGTTACGCGCAAGTGGTGCCGATGGAGGACATCAATCTCCATTTCACCGGAGATTTTCATGCGATCGGTGCCGCCAACAACCTGCTCGCGGCCTTGATCGACAATCACGTCTATTGGGGCAACGCCCTCGACATTGATACGCGACGCATTACCTGGCGGCGCGCGGTCGATATGAACGACCGGGCCTTGCGCGAAATCGTCACTTCGCTTGGTGGTGCTGCCAACGGCTATCCGCGCGAAGCCGGCTTTGACATCACGGTGGCCTCCGAAGTCATGGCGATCTTCTGCCTCGCTAGCGATCTTGCGGATCTGCAGCGCCGTTTGGGCCAAATTCAAGTCGGGCAGACGCGCGACAAGAAGCCGGTGACGGCGAAAGATCTGAAAGCTGCGGGCTCGATGGCGGCGCTGCTGAAAGACGCGCTCGCGCCAAATCTGGTGCAGACGCTGGAGAACAATCCGGCCTTTATTCATGGCGGACCGTTCGCCAATATCGCGCATGGCTGCAATTCGGTGATCGCCACCAAGGCCGCGCTGAAACTCGGCGACTACGTGGTGACGGAGGCCGGCTTCGGCGCCGATCTCGGCGCGGAGAAATTCTTCGACATCAAGTGCCGCAAGGCAGGCCTCACGCCCGATTGCGTGGTGCTAGTGGCAACGATCCGCGCGCTCAAGATGCATGGCGGCGTCGCCAAGGACGCGCTGAAGGCGGAGAATGTCGAGGCGCTGGAGAAGGGCTTCGCCAATCTGAAGAAGCATGTGGAGAATCTGCAGCGCTATGGCGTGCCGGTGATCGTCTCGATCAACCGCTTCAGCACCGACACGGCCGCCGAGGTCGAGCTGCTCAACAAACTTTGCGCAGGCCTCGGCGTCAAATGCGTGCTGGCCGATCATTGGGCTGCGGGCGGCGAGGGTGCCACCGATCTCGCGCGCACGGTGGTCGAGACCATCGAGAAGACGCCGTCCAAGTTCAAGCCGCTCTATCCGGACGACATGAAGCTTTGGGACAAGGTGAAGACGATCGCCCAGGAGATCTACGGCGCCTCCGACATCACCGCCGACAAGAGCGTGAAGGATCGGCTGGCCGAGCTGGAAAAAGAAGGGTTCGGCAAGTTCCCGATCTGCGTGGCTAAGACTCAGTACAGTTTTTCGACCAACCCGGACGCCAAGGGAGCGCCCACGGGCTTCACCATCCCGATCCGCGAGGTGAGGCTCTCGGCAGGTGCCGAGTTTATCGTGGTGATCTGCGGGGACATAATGACCATGCCCGGTTTGCCCAAGGTTCCGGCAGCCAATAATATCGAGCTTGCGGCCGACGGCCGCATCAGCGGTCTGTTCTAGGGGCCGCAAACGCTGAGGTCGATCAGCATCGCAAATCGCCCGAAAGACTAACCAAATCGAGGCGATAGCGCTTCAAAGGGGTTGCCAGTTTTACACGCGGACGCTACCACAGTGCCGCGCGAACGAGCTTAGAGCCTAAAGAATAAGCTCAAGGCCGCCTTAGTCTAGGGAGATTGATGGGATGCTTGGGACCAGAAGAACTGGCCGCAATTTTCTATTTGTGCCGGGGCCGACCAATGTGCCCGACCGCGTCTTGCGCGCGATGCATGTCGCCATGGAGGATCACCGCTCCTCAGATTTTCCCAAGCTGACCATGCCCCTCTATGAGGGCTTGAAGAAGATTTTAAAGACGAGAACCGGCCAGGTCGTCATCTTCCCGTCGAGTGGGACCGGCGCCTGGGAAGCCGCGCTCACCAACTCGCTGTCGCCGGGCGACAAAGTCTTGGCGCCGCGCTTCGGCCAGTTCAGCCATCTCTGGAGCGAACTCGCCCGCCGCCATGGCCTTGAGGTCATCAACCAGGACGAAGAATGGGGCACCGGCGCCCATTCTGAGAAGATTGAACAGGCGCTTCGCGCCGACAAGAACCACGAGATCAAGGCCGTCCTCATCGTGCATAACGAGACGGCGACCGGCGTCACCTCCGACATTGCCGCGGTCCGCCGCGCCATGGATGAAGCCAAGCACCCCGCTCTGCTTTTTGTCGACGGCGTGAGCTCGATCGGCAGCATCGATTTTCGTTTTGACGATTGGGGCGTCGATCTCGCCATCACCGGCTCGCAAAAGGGCCTGATGCTCCCGGCCGGCCTTGGCATTGTCTGCATCAGTGAGAAGGCGCGCGGAAAGATGGCGGGTGCTGCCTGCCGCAAGGCCTATTTCGATCTCGGCGACCAGATCAAAGCGAACGCGACCGGGTACTTTCCTTACACACCGTCGCTGCCGCTGCTTTACGGCTTGCGCGAAGCGCTTCTCATCCTGGACGAAGAAGGACTCGAGAACGTCATCGCCAGGCACCATCATTTAGCGGAAGGCGCGCGCGCCGCGGTGAAGGCCTGGGGCCTCACGACTTGCGCTAAAGAGCCGAAATGGTATTCGGACACCGTCACCGCGATCATGGTGCCGGCAGGCTTCAACGGCGCCGACGTGATCGATCGCGCCTACAAAAGATACAATCTCGCGCTCGGCGCCGGGCTCTCTCAAGTCGCCGGCAAATTGTTCCGCATCGGCCATCTCGGCGATCTCAACGAGCTGATGCTGCTCGGCGCCATCGCCGGTGCCGAGATGGCGATGAACGATGTCGGCATTGATGTCGAACTCGGGTCGGGCGTTGGTGCGGCGCAGGCGCAGTTCCGCGCCAGCACCAAAGCCAAAGTGGAGAAAGTCGCGGCCGAATAGGTCCGCGCTCGAGTAGCGGATTGGGGGCAATCACGCTGCAGGGTTGTTGAGATGTTCGGCCGGCGGTCGTTTTCGAGCGCCGGTGGTCGGTGGAAGTCTATCGCGGGGTTTGGTCCGCGGCTTTTGTACAGGATGGGTTCAGTGGAGCACGCGATCGTTTTTCTCGATCGGGAGTCGGTGGATGCGAATGTCCGCAAGCCGAACTTTCCCCACACATATAAAGAGTATGAGTCGACCTGGACGCCGGACGAGATCGTCTCGCGGCTGAAGGACGCGACCATCGCCATCATCAACAAGGTGCCGATGCGGGCCGACGTCTTGAAGCAGCTGCCGAAGCTGAAATTGATCGCGGTAGCAGCGACCGGCACCGACGTGGTCGACAAGGCCTATTGCAAAGAGCACGGGATCACCGTGGTCAATATCCGCAACTATGCCTTCAACACCGTGCCTGAGCACGTCATCGCGCTGATCTTCGCACTCCGCCGCAATCTGCTGACCTATGTCAACGACGTACAGAACGGCGTCTGGAACAAGTCGAGCCAGTTCTGCTTCTTGACGCATCCGATCCGCGACATCTCGGGCTCGACGCTCGGCATCGTCGGCTATGGCGCGCTCGGCAAGTCGATCGGCAAGCGCGCCGAGGCGCTCGGCATGAAGGTGCTCGCTTACGACGTATTCCCGCAAGCGGGGCTCACCGATTTCGAGACGATTCTGAAAGAGAGCGACATCATCACCTTGCATGTGCCGCTGACGCCAGAGACCAAGAACATGATCGGCGAAAAAGAGCTCAAGAAGATGAAGCCGACTGCGATCCTGATCAACACCGCGCGGGGCGGGCTGGTCGATGAGGCGGCGCTTTCGAAAGCGCTGAAAGCCGGTACCATCGCCGGTGCAGGCTTCGACGTGCTCACGGTCGAGCCGCCGAAAGACGGCAATATCCTCCTGGATAAGACCATCCCCAATCTTATCGTCACGCCGCATGTCGCCTGGGCGAGCAAAGAAGCGATGCAGATTCTGGCGGACCAACTGATCGACAATATCGAGGCCTTCGTCGCGGGTAAGCCGCAGAACGTGGTCGAGTAAGCGACGGAGATTTGAAGTCATGAAAAAGCTGCTGTTCCTGTTCGACACCGATGCCTATGCGAGCGTGTTCGATACTGTCGTCGGGTATGATGGCGGCGCCGACAACGTCACCGGCTTTGCCAATGTGACGCCGGACAATGTCGGCGCGCTGGTTGACGGGACGATCTTCACCCGTGGCGGCAAGGATAAGCAGAACACCGCCATCTTCGTCGGTGGCAGCGACATGGGTAAGGGCGAGGCTCTGCTCGAGGCGGTCAAGAAGAAGTTCTTCGGGCCCTTCCGCGTCTCCATCATGCTCGACTCGAACGGCTCCAACACCACCGCTGCGGCGGGCGTGGCATTACTCGCCAAGGCGAAACCGCTAGCCGGCAAGAAGGCCGTGGTGCTCGCCGGCACCGGTCCGGTCGGCATGCGTGCGGCTGCGTTCCTCGCCGAAGAGGGTGCCGAAGTGACCATCACCTCGCGCACCAAAGAGCGAGCCGATGTCGCCGCAAAGGCGATCGAGACGAGGTTCGGCGCCAAGGTGAGGGGGGTCGCCGCGTTCGACGATGCCTCGCGCGCCGCAGCCATCGAGAATACCAACATTATCTTCGGCGCCGGCGCCATCGGCGTGCAGCTCCTGCCGCTCTCGGCCTGGAAGGACAATCCCAACATCGAGCTTCTGGCCGACGTGAACGCGCAGCCGCCGCTCGGCATCGAAGGCCTCGAGGCGACCGACAAGGGCAAGGAGCGGCATGGCAAGCTCTGCTTCGGGGCGCTCGGCATCGGCGGGCTGAAATTGAAGCTGCATCGCGGCTGCATCGGCAAATTGTTCGAAAGCGCCGAAGCCGTGTTCGATGCCGAGGAAATCTATGCGCTGGCGAAGGCAATGGCATGAGCGCGCAGATCAAAGATTCTTCGATCGAGAAATTTCTCGAGGAGCTCGCCAGTCAGAATGCGACGCCGGGAGGCGGCAGCGCCGCTGCGATCATGGGCGCCAAGGGCGCGGCTCTGGTCAGCATGGTATGCAATCTCACCGTCGGCAAAAAGAAATATGCCGATGTCGAAGCCGATATGAGGGCGGTGCTGGCCAAGTCCGAGGCGCTCCGCGTCAAACTTACCGGCATGATCGAGGACGACGTCCGCGCTTTCGGCACGGTGATGGGCGCTTACGGCATGCCGAAAGAGACCGACGAGCAGAAGGCGGACCGCGCCGAGGCGATCCAAAAAGCCTTGAAAGTCGCGACCGAGGTGCCGCTCGCCTGCTGCCATGCGTCTCGCGAAGTGATCGATCTTGCAGCGATTGCCGCCGAAAAGGGAAACCTTGGGGTGATTTCGGATGCCGGCGTCGGCGTGCTGGCTGCTTATGCTGCACTGCGAAGTGCCGCGTTAAATGTTTTCACCAACGCGAAAATGATCAATGATCGGTCTTATGCCGAGGCCAAGCTGAAGGAGGTTCGTCAATTGATGGATAGCGCGGAGCGGGTGACCGAGAAGGCCTACGACACCGTGAAAGCAAAAGTGAGCTAACGCTCCAACAAGGACCGCGAGATAAGAGGACTAGGGAGGAAGAACGTGGACGTTCACGAGTATCAAGCTAAGGAATTGCTGGGCACGTTCGGCGTGCCGGTGCCGAAAGGCGCGGTTGCATTCTCGCCGGACCAAGCGGTCTACGCCGCGACCGAGCTCGGCGGTTGGAACTGGGCCGTCAAGGCACAGATCCATGCTGGTGCTCGCGGCAAGGCCGGCGGCATCAAGCTCTGCAAGACCTATCACGAGGTCCGCGAGGCCGCGCAGAATCTGCTCGGGAAACGTCTGGTCACGATTCAGACCGGCCCTGAAGGCAAGCCCGTGCAGCGCGTCTATATCGAGGTGGCCGAGCCGTTCGATCGCGAGCTATATCTGGGCTACGTGCTCGACCGCAAAACCGAGCGCATCCGGGTGATCGTCTCGCAGCGCGGCGGCATGGAGATCGAGGAGATCGCGAAGAAAGAGCCCGAGATGATCCTGCAGGTGATCGTCGAGCCGGCCGTGGGTTTGCAGGCCTTCCAGGCACGCGAGCTCGCCTTCAATCTTGGGCTCAGCATCAAGCAGGTGCAAGGTGCGGTGTCGACAATCATGAACGCCTATCGCGCGTTCCGCGATTGCGACGCGACCATGCTCGAGATCAATCCGCTGGTGGTGACCAAGGACGACCGGGTGCTGGCGCTCGACGCCAAGATGTCGTTCGACGACAACGCGCTGTTCCGCCGTCACCACGTCGCCGACATGCACGATCCCTCGCAGCAGGATCCCCGCGAGGCGCAAGCCGCCGAGCATAATCTCAATTATATCGGGCTCGACGGCGAGATCGGTTGCATCGTCAATGGCGCAGGCCTGGCCATGGCCACCATGGACATGATCAAGCACGCCGGCGGCAATCCGGCGAACTTCCTCGACGTGGGCGGCGGCGCTTCGCCGGAACGTATCGCCACAGCGCTGAAGTTGGTGTTGTCCGACGCCAAGGTGCGGGCGGTGCTGGTCAACATCTTCGCCGGCATCAATCGTTGCGATTGGGTGGCGAAGGGCGTGGTGCAAGCTTGCCAGACCGTGGACGTGAAGGTGCCGCTGGTCGTGAGACTTGCCGGCACCAATGTGGATGAGGGCCGGAAAATTCTGGCGGAGAGCGGATTGAAGCTGATCACCGCCGAGACTTTGGCGGAAGCGGCGGACAAGGCCGTGGCGGCGTGGAAGAGCGCTGCATAAAACAGGCCTAGAGGAGACGACCGATGAGTATCCTGATTGACGAAAAGACGCCGATCATCGTGCAAGGCATGACCGGCGACAAAGGCAAGTTCCACACCAAAGAAATGATGGACTACGGCTCCAACATTGTCGGCGGCGTGACCCCGGGCAAAGGCGGCACCACCCATGCCGGATTGCCTGTGTTCAACACTGTGAAGGAGGCGGTGAAGCAGACGGGCGCCCAAGCCAGCATCACCTTCGTGGCGCCAGCATTTTGCGCGGATGCCATCATGGAGGCTGCGGATGCGGGCGTGGCGCTGATCTGCTCGATCACCGACGGCATTCCGGCACAAGACATGATGCGGGTGAAGCGCTACATGATGCGCTATCCGAAAGCCAATCGCCCGATGCTGGTTGGGCCGAATTGCGCCGGCATCATCAGCCCCGGCAAGTCGATGCTCGGTATTATGCCCGGCCATATTTATCTGCAAGGCTCGGTCGGCGTGATTTCGCGCTCCGGCACGCTCGGCTATGAGGCCGCTTCGCAATTGAAGGCGCTCGACATCGGCATCTCGACTTCCGTCGGCATCGGCGGCGATCCGATCAACGGCAGCTCTTTCCTCGACCATCTGCAATTGTTCGAGGACGATCCGGAGACCGAAGCGGTTCTGATGATCGGCGAGATCGGTGGCCCACAAGAGGCGGAAGCTTCGGCCTGGATCAAAGAAAACATGTCGAAGCCGGTGGTCGGGTTCGTCGCAGGCCTCACGGCGCCGAAGGGCCGCCGCATGGGCCATGCCGGCGCGATCATCTCGGCGGCCGGCGATAGTGCGGCCGAGAAGGCCGAGATCATGCGCTCTTGTGGCTTAGCAGTCGCGCCCAATCCCAGCGAGTTCGGCACCACGATGGCTGCCGTGCTCTCGGCAAGGGGCGAGCGCCGCGCCTCGGCTTAGCGGAGGCGAAAATCCAGATTAAGAAGCCCGGTCGTTCGGCCGGGTTTTTCTTTTTGGCACTGCGCCCTCATTCGACCAGCGCGCTGGAATATGCCTCGCGGCTGAACTTGTGTTAAGTCTTTCCCATGAATGAGGAATCCAGGCAACGAGCAACGGCCGGCGCACTTCATGCTGCGCCGACGGCGCTGATCACGGGCACCTCCGCCAGGGAGGCGGCTGATATTCTGTTCGGGCTCTTGCTCGACGTGGTCAGGCGGCATCAACCGGAGATCGAGCCAATCCTCAAAGGCGGCGGTAATATCTTGAGCTTCACGCCGGAGCTGATGAGCCGCGCGCTGCAAGCCCAAGGATTGTGGTTTCAGTTGCTGTCGATCGCGGAACAGAACGCTGCGATGCGGCGGCGGCGCAATATCGAGAACACGCGCGGTCGCGAAAATCTCAAAGGCACGTTCGCGCATGTGCTCGCGGAAGCGAAAGCGAACAATGTCGGCGCCGCCGAGATCGAGAAACTGCTGTCGAGCTTACGCATTCGCCCGGTGATCACCGCGCACCCGACCGAGTCGAAGCGCGTCACGGTGCTGGAGAAATACCG
>DATBSU010000135.1:0-9233 GCA_036559585.1 Methyloceanibacter sp. | reverse complement strand
AACGAGCTTCGACGGCATCCTTGACCGGCTGCGGCATCAGCTGGCGCTGAAATACGTGACCGGCTCCGACCTAAGTCTCACCCAAGTCGCATTCCTGCTCGGCTACGCCAACCAGTCAGCTTTTACCCTCGCCTTCAGGCGCTGGACTGGAAAGGCACCCAGCGAAATGCGGCACTTTGGGGTTTAGCGGTCTAAGGTTGGCGCCTATCTTGCGTGAGCGCAAGGGCTATAGCAAGATCGAGCACTTGTTGACCTCCCAAAAACGGCGCAGGCTGGCCGAGCCTTTTGCCGAAAGGCGACGCCTTGGATAAGGCCCGGTAAAGCTGCGCGCTAAGGACACCATCTTCGCATTGGGCGACAGCGGACGACTTTATTCTCTAAAGCGATCGCGGCTAGAGCAAGAGATCGCCGCGGGCCAGGTTGGCGGCGTGGACCTCGATGGCGAAATCCGCTAGCCCGTCACCGTCAATGTCGCCTTGCAGGAGATGGCTCGCAAGGTCGAAGCGGAGCTCGCCGGCGTGATTGCCGAAGTCGGCATTGCCGACAAAATCGAAATGATCGCCGGGAAGCAAGCCGGCCGCGATCCACTTCAGATCGATCTTGTCGCCTTGGCCGTGGCGGAAGTCGTTGATGAGGTCGGGCGCGGCGACGCTGCTATCGGCTGCCGTGCGGAACACGAAGTGGTCGGCGCCGGCGTTGCCGGTCAGCCGATCCTCTCCAAGACCGCCGACTAGAACGTCGTTGCCAGCCAAGCCGCGTACGACATCGTCACCGGCGCGTCCGGCAATTTTATTGGCAAAACAGTTCCCCGCAAGCCTGTCGTCTTCGCTGCGTCCGCGATGCCAATCGTGCCCGGCATCGTGCGGGTCGAGCCTGATCGAGACGCCGTCGACGTCTTGGACTTGGATGAGGAAGACATCCTCGAGGACGATATTGCTCCCTTCCGAAGCCTGTACCTTGATGAGCTGATATTTTGCTTCCTCGAAATCGAGCGGCCCGGTGACGATGAGATTGTTGTTGGCGTCGAGCGCAAAGTGGCCGCCCGCGTCATCGATCAAATTGACACTGTAGCGGTTATCGGCCAGCTCAAAATGGCCCACGACCCGGCCATGCGGACTGTTCTCCGGGACCGCGCTCTTCGATAAATAAAGTAATGGCAGTGGCAAACTCATCGGCGAGCCTCAAACGCGCTTCCTATCGGCGGCATTTGCAATCGAGATGCCACGGTGACCCCGCCGCATCCCTGTCTCATATTAAGCCTAATCGCGCCGGCGCCCTACAACGTCCTCGGCTGTGGCTGGAGCGCTACGGTGTTGCATTTCCGGTGAATAGCTGCCTCGCAATCTCTAGCCTCCCCGCCCATATGATGGGATAGTTTGCCAGCAACGCCCGGGAAATTTGCCCTGAAGGCCTTGCTGGAGGCGTCGCGAAGGACTGGACCATGCCCCCGACCGCATTGATGTTCGTTGTCTGCCACGCCCTTGCCAACCAAGGCCCGCTAGACGTTAACGGCTTTCCGATCGACGGGGTAAAGCTCGATCATTCCACTTGCCGCAACGAACTGGTGCAGATGTACGATCGCCTTGCCAGCGACGGCCCCAACCCGGTGCCAAATTTCTCTGATCCTACCGTCTGCTCACGCATGGCGCTGACCGAGACGCCAAACTGGGAAGCCGCGCATCGCGGCTGGTACGTGCTGAAGGTGAAGTGCCCGCACCCCGACGGCACCTTCCCGGGCGATCTCGACGTCTAATCCTGGCACGCCGGACCAAATCGACGCAAATTCATCAACCTACGGCGTTAAGCTTTTGGGTCGATTACGACCTGCTTTGCCGTTACCGCGTCGGCATCGGCTTTTCGCCGCGATAATCGTAGAAGCCGCGCTTGGTCTTGCGCCCGAGCCAGCCCGCCTCGACATATTTCACCAAAAGCGGACAGGGCCGGTATTTGGAATCCGCAAGGCCCTCATACAGCACCTGCATGATCGACAGGCAGGTATCGAGCCCGATGAAATCGGCAAGCTGCAGCGGACCCATCGGGTGGTGCGCGCCGAGCCGCATCGCGGTGTCGATAGCGTCGACCGAGCCGACGCCCTCATAGAGCGTGTAGACCGCCTCGTTGATCATCGGCAGTAGTATGCGGTTGACCATGAAGGCGGGAAAATCTTCCGAGACGGCTGTGGTCTTGCCCAGCGTCTCGACGAACTCCTTGGCGCCGGCGAAGGTGACGTCGTCGGTGGCGATGCCGCGAATCATTTCCACCAGCTCCATCACCGGTGCCGGGTTCATGAAATGCAAGCCGATGAAATGCTCCGGCCGGTCGGTCCCGGCGGCAAGCCGCGTGATCGAGATGGAAGAAGTGTTGGTGGCGATGATGGCGTCAGGCTTGAGGTAGGGACACAGCGCGACGAAGATCTTGCGCTTGACCGACTCGTCCTCGGTCGCCGCCTCGATCACCAGATCTGCATCGCCGAAGCCTGAGAAGGTTTCGGCGAACGAGATGCGCGACAGCGTCTGCTTGCGATCCTCTTCGTTGATCTTGCCGGACGCCACTTGGCGGGCGAGGTTCTTGTCGATGGCCTTGATCGCGGCATCGAACCGGTCACGTTCCAGATCGTTGATCACGGCCTGATAGCCGGAGAGCGCCACCACATGGGCGATGCCGCTTCCCATCTGCCCTGCGCCCACGATGCCGATTTTACGAATGGGCATGGTGTTAGTTTCTCGCGACGTCTTCGGCTCGGCGAGCAATGTCCCGCCTTGAACGATCTCGTCCATCGTCACTCTCCATGAGCATACATCGCCCCTAATACCCCGCCTTTTTCAGCTCGGCATCGAGCTCGGGCAGGACTGTGAACAGATCTCCGACGAGGCCGTAATCGGCGACTTGGAAAATCGGAGCGTCGGCATCCTTGTTGATGGCCACGATCACTTTGGAATCTTTCATGCCGGCAAGATGCTGGATCGCACCGGAAATGCCGATGGCGATATAGAGGTCCGGCGCCACGACCTTGCCGGTCTGGCCGACCTGGTGATCGTTCGGCATATAGCCGGCATCGACCGCGGCGCGGCTGGCACCGACCGCGGCACCAAGACGATCCGCGAGCGGCTCGATCAGTTTCTTGAAATTGTCGCCGGACTGCATGCCGCGCCCGCCCGAAATCACGATCCGGGCGGCCGTCAACTCCGGCCGCTCGCTCTGGCTGATGGCGCTGGTCTCGAAGCTGGACAGCCCGAGCGCCGCCGGCGGCGTGATGGCCTCGATCGGCGCCCACCCGCCCTCGCTTGCAGCGGCAAATACCGAGGTTCTGACCGTGGCCACGATCTTCTTGTCGGTCGTCTTCACCGTCTCGATGGCGTTCCCGGCATAGACCGGCCGCTCGAATGTATCCGGCGCCTTCACCGCGATGATATCGGAGACTTGCGCCACGTCGAGCAGCGCCGCCACGCGCGGCAGCACATTCTTGCCCATCGTCGTTGCCGGCGCGAGCAGCGCATCGTAAGTCGCCATCAGCGGCACGATCAGAGCCGCGATTTCCTCGGCAAGGAGTTGTGCGAGCTGGGGCGCATCCGCGATCAGCACCTTGCGCACGCCGTCGAGTTTGGCTGCCTGTTCGGCGACGGCGCGGCAACCCTGCCCTGCGACGAGAATATCGACCTCGCCGCCGATCTCACGCGCTGCCGTGAGCGCCTTTCCCGTCGAGGGTGCGAGCGTCTTGTTGTCGTGGTCGGCGAGGAGCAGCGTGGCCATCTAGAGCACCCCCGCCTCGTTCTTAAGCTTCTCCACCAGCGCCGCAACACTGTCGACTTTAATCCCGGCCTGGCGCGTCTTGGGTTCGGCGAGTGAAACCACCTTCAATCTCGGGGCAATGTCCACGCCGAGTGTTTCAGGCGTCGTCTCATCGATCGGCTTCTTCTTCGCCTTCATGATATTCGGCAGCGACGCGTAGCGCGGCTCGTTCAGCCGCAAATCCGTGGTCACGATCGCGGGCTTCGTGAGCATGACGGTTTCGAGTCCGCCATCCACTTCACGCACCACGCGGATCTTCGTGCCGTTCAGTTCGAGTTTCGAGGCGAACGTGCCTTGCGGCCAGCCAAGCAGGCCCGCCAGCATTTGTCCGGTCTGATTACAATCGTCGTCGATCGCCTGTTTGCCCATGATGACAAGCTCGGGCTTCTCGCTCTCGACGATCTTCTGGAGCAGTTTGGCGACGGCGAGCGGTTCGACGTTGGCCTCGGTCTTCACCAGGATGGCGCGGTCGGCGCCCATGGCGAGCGCGGTGCGGAGCGTATCAGCGGCTTTGGCATTGCCGATCGAGACGGCGACGATTTCGGTTGCCTCGCCCCGTTCCTTGATGCGCACCGCTTCCTCGACGGCGATTTCGTCGAACGGATTCATCGCCATCTTGGCATTGGCGAGATCGACCCCGCCGCCGTCCGGCTTGACCCGGACCTTGACGTTGGCGTCGACGACCCGCTTGACGGGAACCAAGATTTTCATGGGGCCAGCTTCCCCGACTTTCGACGATTTTGGCCGCCGAGCCACTCCATCTCGCACCTGCGAAATGGCCGGGACGGTACTGCCCGGCAGTGCACAAGTCAATGCTTTCCGGGTTTTTTTGGAAGTTCAGGCCCCACCTGGGGTCTTGTCGAACAGCACTACACCGCGCCGCCGCATAAACAAGATGAGGACCGCGCCGGCCGCCAAGCCGCCAATATGGGCCCACCAGGCGACGTTTTCCTCGGAATCGAAAAACAGGCTGGCCACCTGTGCCGCGACCCAGATGCCGAGCGCCCAGGAGGCGTTTAGCTTGATCGGGATGCGCCACAGCGCCAACACCCAGACCTTCACCTTGGGATGCAGAATGAGATAGGCAGAGATGATGCCGGCTACCGCGCCCGAGGCCCCGATCAGCGGCAAGTCCGAGTTCGGCATCATCCAGGAATGCACCAGCCCGGCGAAAATCCCGCACATCAAATAGAACATGATGAAGCGGATATGGCCCATGGCGTCCTCGACATTGTCGCCGAACACCCAGAGGAACAGCATGTTGCCGATCAGATGGACCCAGCCGCCATGCAGAAACATATAGGTGACCAGAGTGAACCGTTCCGGCATGGGGAAGGTCGGCGAGATCACCGTCTTCGCCGTGGGCCCTAGGAGATCGGCGGGGATGACGGCGAACATCGCCGCGTTCTCATTCTCGAGCGGGATCACCCAGCCGGTCTGAAAGATGACGAACACAGCCACGTTGAGAGCAATCAGCGCGAAGGTGACGTACTGATGGTCGATGCTCTTCAGCGGGTTGGTGTCGTGGAGGGGAATGAACACGGAGACACACGGACGCCTTCGGCTAGCGGTTCTGACCCTTGACCCACAACACGTCGGTCCGACCTTTGTCGTTGGCATAACGGCTAGCCACAAACAAAAAGTCCGACACGCGATTGATATAACGCAACCCCGCGTCGCCCACGCTCTCGCGCGAAGCGAGCGCCACCATCAGCCGCTCGGCGCGGCGCGAGATGGTGCGCGCGAGATGCAGGAAGCTCGCTGCCGGCGAGCCGCCGGGAAGCACGAAGGACCGTAGCGGCTGCAGATCGCGATTGAGCTTGTCGATTTCGCCCTCGAGCCGCGCCACTTGCGCATCGGTGACGTTCAGCCGGCCGCGCGCGTCCTTGGTCTCATCCGGAAAACAAAGATCGGCGCCGAGGTCGAACAGATCGTTCTGAATCCGTGCAAGCATGGCGTCGAGTTCCGCGTCGGCGGTTCGCGTGTGCACGCGCGCCAGCCCGATCGCGGCATTGGTCTCGTCCAGCGTGCCATAGGCTTCGACACGAAGATCGTATTTCGGCACTCGCCGCCCTGAGCCGAGCCCCGTTGTGCCGTCATCGCCGGTCTTTGTGTAGATCTTGTTGAGGACAACCATCACCGGACCCCTCTAAGGCTAGCCTAGCTACACCTTGGGGTTGGTCAAGTCACCCTGAGAAAGCGGGTGAACCGGGCGCGCCCCTAGTATTTTCCGGAGAGATAGATCGCCAGCATCACGATGCAGATCGCGACGAACTGCAAGACGACGCGCCAGCGCATCAAGGTCTGGCTCAAGTTTGGACTGCCGCCCCGGAGCATGTTCCAGAGCCCCAAAAGCAGCACGATCGCGACTGCCGCAAGCGCTATGGGGACGGCGTATCCAACGATATCCTGCATGGCGGTTTTCTCCCCCTCACCCGCTTGGTTTTCAACCCTTCTCGGGCCTTTTTAGTTCCGTATCGCGACTTCGTCCAAGGCGCGGGCGGGCAAGATCCTGCGCAAGAACGCCACAGCGTAGGTGGGCAGAGTGACATAATAACGGGGCTTGGGCTTGCGGCTTTCGAGCGCGGCGGCGAGCTTGGCCGCAACCGCCTCCGGCCGGAGCTTGAAGCCCTGCTTGCCGCCCTCCTCCATCCGCGCGATCCGCGCCCGATAGATGTCGCGATGGTGAGAGTTCTCCAGATCGATATTGCGCCGATACGCCTCGAGCGCATGCTCGACGAAGCGGGTGGCGATCGGGCCGGGCTCGATCAGGATCACTTTGATGCCTGACGGGGCGAGCTCCACGCGGAGCGTATCGGCAAGCGCCTCGATGGCGAATTTCGATGCGCAATAGGCGCCGCGATAAGGGGCCGCGATCAGCCCGAGGATAGAGGAGCAGAATACGATCCTTCCCTCGTCAGCCTTTCGCATCGCCGGAATGATGCGGGCGGTGAGATCGTGCCAGCCGATCACATTGACCTCGAATTGCGCGCGCAACACTTCGGGCGTGAGATCTTCGACCGCGCCCGGCTGACCATAGGCGCCGTTATTGAACAGCGCGTCGAGTTTGCCGTCAGTTCCTTCCAGAACTTGCTCGGCGGTGACTCTGATCGAGCCCGGCTCGGCATAATCGAGATAGAGGCTCTCGACGCCCTCCTCGTTGCGCAGCCGGGCGATATCCTGAGGCTTCCGTGCCGTGGCGAACACCCGCCAACCGCGCCTCTTCATTTCCCGCGCCGACGCGAGCCCGATGCCGGATGAGCAACCGGTGATGAGGATCGAGCGTTGGGTCATGGGTCGATCCTGGATGAACGTCTGCAGCCTCAGCCTTCCAACAGCCGCCGCGCGATGACGTGAGCTTGAATCTCGGCGGCGCCCTCGAAGATCGAGAGGATGCGCGCGTCGCAGAGTACGCGACTGATCGGATATTCGAGCGCGAAGCCATTGCCGCCATGAATTTGCAGCGCGTTGTCCGCTGACGCCCAGGCGACACGCGCGGCAAGCAGCTTCGCCATGCCGGCTTCAAGGTCGCAGCGGCGGCCGGCATCCTTCTCACGCGCGGCGAAATAAGTGAGCTGGCGGGTGAGCAAGATTTCCGCGGCCATCATCGCCAGCTTGTCGGAGACGCGCGGAAAGGCGATGATCGGCTTGCCGAATTGAATACGCTCGACCCCATAACGAAGCCCGAGATCGAGCGCGGCCTGTGCCACGCCGATGGCCCGCGCCGCGGTTTGAATGCGCGCCGCCTCGAAAGTCTGCATCAGCTGCTTGAAGCCTTGGCCTTCGACGCCGCCGAGCAGGTTGGCGGCCGGCACCTCAAATCCGTCGAACGAAATGTCGAACTCCTTCATACCGCGATAACCGAGCACCTCGATCTCGCCGCCGGTCATGCCCTTCGCCGGGAAAGGATTATCGTCGGTGCCGCGCGGCTTCGGCGCGAGGAACATCGAGAGCCCGCGATAGCCCTTCTCGTTCGCGTTGGTGCGCGCCAGCACGGTCATCAGGTCGGCGCGCGCCGCATGGGTAATCCAGGTCTTCTGCCCAGTGATGCGATAGACATCGCCGTCCCTCACCGCGCGGGTTGTCAGCGACGCAAGGTCCGAGCCCGTGTTCGGCTCGGTAAACACCGCCGTCGGCAGGATTTCGCCGGACGCGATCTTCGGCAGCCATTCGGCCTTTTGCTCGTCGGTGCCACCATTGAGGATCAATTCCTCGGCGATCTCCGAGCGCGTGCCGAGCGAGCCCACGCCGATATAGCCGCGCGATAGTTCCTCGGAAACGACGCACATCGCCTCCTTGCCGAGGCCGAGCCCGCCATATTCTTCCGGCAGCGTTAGCGAGAACACGCCAAGCTCGGCCATCTGGGCGATCAGCGGCATCGGTACATATTCGTCTTTCAGGTGCCACTCTTGCGCATGCGGCGCGACTTCCGTCTCGGAGAAGCGATGCATCTCTTCGCGGATCGCAGAATAGGTCTCGTCGACCCCGGTATCGCCATAAGACACCGCCCCTTGCGTATCGCGGATCAGCTTAACTGCCCGCGCCCGCGTCTCGGGTCCGGTGCCTTGAATCAGCGCGCGCACTTCCGGAGTGAGAAACGCAGCTTGATCTTTCTCCGAGAGACCAAGCTCGCCGAGCCTGACCATCTCATTCTGGCTCATCATCACGCCGCCAAAGAGCTGCGCGCCGTACTCGGCAGCGCCGATCTGGCAGAGCAGTGCCTCGATGTCGCCGAAACGGCCCTCGTCCTTCATCCGGTGCGCATAGGCCACCACCTGCCGCAGCGCCTCGACATAGGTCGCGATCCAGGCAAGCCCATGGGCGATATGCTGCTCGCGTTCGAGCGCCTCGCCGTCGATCACCCCGCCCGGCGCCACCTTGGCGCGGACCGCGGCAACCGCCTGATCGCGGAGCGTGCCGGCGGCGGCCGCGGTCGTGTCGAGGATGGGAATGAGGTTGGGCAGAAGGCCGGATTTCGGCCGGTCCAAGGCTTCGGCGGTCGTCACGAAAGCAGTTCCTTCTTTCAGGGATACGCTGAGCGGAAGGAACCTTGCGGAGCGGCGAAAGTCAATGCGCCTCGGCTTTTAGCCCGCCTCGAAGCTCGTGATCCCGAAAATATTGTTGAGCGGCAGCCCGGGATCGCCCCTGAGATACATCCGCTCACAGGCGAAATTCGACTGCATCTCGTGCCGCGCGGCGAGAGCCTTCCCGGCCTGGTTGGGCTCCGGAATGTCGATGGAGACCGGTTCACCGACGGCGTGATTGCAGAGCGCGTCGAACAGAGACTCGGCGATCTCAGGATGTTCGGCAAAGAGCGATCCGATCTTGTAGCCGCTACGGCATTTCCGTAAGACGCCATAGCCTTTCAGGCGACCCGCATCGACGAAACCCAAGGCAACTGCCTGAGGCTGCGCGATCCAAGCTTTCAGAAAATTGTCCCGGGG
>DATBSU010000134.1:0-4801 GCA_036559585.1 Methyloceanibacter sp. | reverse complement strand
CACCCGGCTGATCGACCGCAACACGACGATCCCGACGAAGAAGAGCCAGGTGTTCTCGACCGCCGAGGACAACCAAAATGCCGTCACCATTCGCGTATTCCAAGGCGAGCGCGAGATGGCGGCCGACAACAAGATGCTCGGGCAGTTCGATCTGGTCGGCATTCCGCCGGCGCCCCGCGGCGTACCGCAGGTCGAGGTCACGTTCGACATCGATGCCAACGGCATCGTCAACGTCGCGGCCTCGGAC
The DNA here is from genome assembly GCA_036559585.1 of Methyloceanibacter sp. Classification (GTDB taxonomy): domain Bacteria; phylum Pseudomonadota; class Alphaproteobacteria; order Rhizobiales; family Methyloligellaceae; genus Methyloceanibacter. The sequence goes on along the minus strand of DATBSU010000134.1, from coordinate 4,554 downwards.
AAGGCAACAGGCAAAGCGCAATCGATCCGGATCCAGGCTTCGGGCGGCCTCACTGATGCGGATATCGACCGCATGGTGAAGGAAGCTGAGAGCCACGCCGAAGAGGACAAGAAGCGGCGCGAGTTGATCGAGACCAAGAACCAGGCCGAAGCCCTAATCCATTCGACCGATCGCATGCTGAAGGAATTCGGCGACAAGGTGCAGGCTTCCGACAAGACCGCCGTCGAGTCAGCAGTGGAAGAGCTCAAGACCGCGGTTCAGGGCGAGGACACCGCTTTGATCAAGCAGAAGATCGACGCAGTTGCCCAAACGTCGATGAAGCTCGGCGAAGCCATGTATCAGGCGAGCCAGGGCGGCGGCGAGGCACCGGGCGCCGGTGCCGCTAGCGGCGAAAGCGGCGACGGCAACGTGGTCGATGTCGATTTCGAGGAAGTTCAGGACGACGACAAGAAGTCGGCCTAGGATTGAGATTAAGGAGGCGCGGGTCTGACCTGGCTCGCGCCTTCGCCCCATACAACAGGCTAAACGCCGCCGCCAGCGGGGCGCGGAATCGGTGTGAAGGCCGGAGGGTCGATGACGAAGCAGTGCTACTACGAAGCGCTCGGGTTGCCGCGCGGCGCCTCCGACAAGGAGATCAAGGCCGCGTTCCGCCGTCTCGCCAAGGAATGCCATCCAGACAGTTGCAATGGCGACGCGACGGCCGAGAAGCGTTTCAAGGAAATCAACGAAGCCTATGAGGCGTTGAAGGACCCGCAGCGCCGCGCAGCCTACGACCGCTTCGGCCATGCCGCGTTCCAAGGCGGCGGCGGCCCCGGCGGCCACCCGTTCGGCGCGGATTTTTCTGCCTCGATGTCGGCGATGTTCGACGATCTGTTCGGCGAGTTCATGGGCCAGCGGCGCACCAAGCAACGCAGCGTGCGCGAGCGGGGTTCCGATCTTCGCTACAATATGGAGATCACGCTCTCCGAAGCCTTCAAGGGCAAGTCGGCGCAGATCCGCGTTCCGACCAATGTCACCTGCGAAGCCTGCTCAGGGTCCGGCGCCAAGGCCGGGACGCATGCAACGCCCTGCCGGACCTGTATCGGCATCGGCAAAGTGCGTGCGAGCCAGGGCTTCTTCACCATCGAGCGCACTTGCCCAACCTGTCATGGGCGTGGCGAAGTGATCGAGACGCCGTGCGGATCGTGCAACGGCTCAGGGAGGGTGACCAAGGAGCGTACGCTCTCGGTGACGATCCCTTCGGGCGTTGAGGACGGGACAAGGATCAGACTCGCCAGCGAAGGCGAGGCGGGCTTGCGCGGCGGATCGCCAGGCGATCTCTATATCTTCCTCTCGATCAAGCCGCATGAATTCTTCCAGCGCGACGGGGCGGATCTGTTCTGCCGCGTGCCGATCGCGATGACGACCGCGGCACTCGGCGGCGAGATCGAGGTTCCGACCATCGACGGCGGCAGAAGCCGGGTGAAAATCCCCGAAGGCAGCGAGACCGGCAAGCAGTTCCGCCTGAAAGCCAAGGGCATGCCAGTGCTGCGCTCCAAGCAGCTTGGCGATCTCTATATCCAGGTCGAAGTCGAGACACCGAAGAATCTCACCCGCAAGCAGCGCGAGCTGTTGAAGGCCTTCGAGGACGCGTCAAACCCGAATACCAGTCCGGAATCGGCGGGCTTCTTCGCGCGCGTCAAAGAGTTCTTCGAGGGGATCGGCGAGTAGGTGCGATCCGGACCTTCCGATCAGACAGGGGGATCGACATGACGCGGCTTCTGTTCTTCGCCGGCAGCGCGCGGGAGCACGCCTACAGCAAGAAGCTCGCGCGGCTCGCCCAACACATCGCCTCCGCCAACGGCGTCGAGGCCGTGTATGTAGATCTCAGAGATTACCCGATGCCGATTTATGACGGCGATTTCGAAGACCGCGAGGGGCAGCCGGAGAAGACGCGCGAATTCACGGCGCTGCTCGGCGAGTATCAGGGCATTTTCATCGTCACACCTGAATATAATTCCTCGCTGCCGCCACTGCTCAAGAACACGCTCGACTGGGTGACCCGCGTGACCGAGGAAGGTTTGAACGGGCCGAAGATCTTTAGAAGCCGCGTGTTCGCGATCGCAGGCTCTTCGCCCGGCTATTATGGCGGCGCGCGTTGCCTGCTGCATTTACGCCAAGTGCTGGCAGTCGGCATGGGAGCGCTGGTCATTCCGCAACAATTCTCTCTGCCGCGGGCGAACGAAGCCTTCGATGCGGACGGTCATCTCAAGGACAAGAAACAGCAGGAGATGCTGAAGGGCGTGGTCGAGGCTTTGGCCGTTGCCACGCGGAAATTTGCTTCCGCATGATGGAGCCTCGCGACAGAATCATCGTCGCCCTCGACGTGCCGAGCGTCGACGATGCCATGCGCCTTGTGAGTAAGCTCAAGGGCAGCGTCGGCGTCTACAAGATCGGCCTTGAGCTTTTGTTCAACGGCGGATTTCAGCTTGCGCGAGAACTCGCGGATAAGGGGCTGAATGTCTTCATCGACGCCAAACTGCTCGACATCGAGGCGACGGTCGAGCGGGCAACCGCGACCATTGCCAAGGGCGGAGCCAAATTTCTCACCGTGCACGCGACAGATCGCAAGACGCTCGACGCCGCAGTGCGCGGGCGCGGGAACGGCCCGCTCAAGCTGCTCGGCGTGACGGTGCTCACCAATCTCACGACCGCCGATCTCGCCGAGCAGGGCAGCTCCATGCCGCCGCTGGCACTTGTGCAACGGCGCGCCGATCTCGCCCGTGACGCAGGCTTCGATGGAGTGGTGGCCTCTGGCCGCGAGGCGGCAGCGCTACGCGAGCGGCTCGGGGGCGAGTTCCTGATCGTGACGCCAGGGATCAGGTCGAGGGGCCCGAGCGTGGACGACCAGGCAAGAGCGGTCACGCCAAGCGAGGCGATCAAGGCCGGAGCGAACTACATCGTCGTCGGTCGCCCGATCACCCGCGCCGCGGATCCGCGCCAAGCCGCCGAAGCCATCGCAGCCGAGATCGCGGGCGCGTCATAGCTCGGAGAGCTTCCCGGCGATGAGGCGAGCGAGTTCGTCAGCGTCGCCCTCCACCTTCACTTGCTTCAACCGTGACCTGCCGCCATGGGCGACGCTCACGATGGACGCTGGCACACCGAGCCATTTGGCGATGAGTTTCTCCAGTGCCTGATTGGCGCGGCCGGCTTCGCGAAGCGCGCGGACGCGTGCCACAAGCACAGAGGCGCCGTCGAACGACTCCACGCCCTTGACTTCGTCCGTAGCGGATTTCGGCGTCAGCCGAACGGTAAGGACGATACCGCCATCACATCGGCGCGGAGTGAGAGAGGGCGAAGTCTCGCCGCTCAAGGATTGTCGGGGCTCACGAAGGCCGGCGCCAGCCACCCAATCAGGACCACATCGCGGATAAAGAGCAGGAACAAGATCAAGAGCACCGGCGAAATATCGATGCCACCCAAATTGGGCAGGATGCTGCGGATCGGGCGCAAAGCCGGCTCGGTGACCCGGTAAAGCATGTCGGCGACGGAATAAACGAAGCGGTTCTGTGTGTTCACCACGTTGAAGGCGATTAGCCAGCTTAAGATCGCTCCGGCGATGATCACCCAGATATAGAGGTCAATGACGAGAACGATAAATCCGATCAAAGGCAGCATCAAAACCCTCCTCGCTTCCTCGGACCATGTAGCGGACAGCCGCCAAAGAGGGCAAGCCTTTAGGGGGGCCCATTTGGCGGCATTGACAGGCAGGAAGCCCGATCTCTAAATGGCCCCGCGAATGGGGCCGTAGCTCAGTTGGGAGAGCGCAGCAATCGCACTGCTGAGGTCGTCGGTTCGATCCCGTCCGGCTCCACCACTCGCATTTGAAAATTCCTTTCGATCAATGCGTTGCCGCCGCAAATGGCAAACCTATTCATTCGGTTTGCCATTTCTTGTTCGCCTTTCGATCAGATCCATCGCCCTCTCACCGAGTTGCTTCTTGTTCGCCGCCACAGTGTAGCGCGTCACTTCGGATAGCGTTTTGTGGCCCGAAACCGCCATGATCTCGTGAGGAGTGCCTCCTCCCTCCGCAATTCTCCTGCACATGGCTTTGCGCAAGCCGTGGGGGGACAATCCAACCGGGAGCCCTGCTTCGGCGGTCCACTTTCTAAAGGTGTTGGTGAAGCCCGCAGGGCTGTATGGGCGGCCATGTTGTGTGACTAGGAAAGTCAGGTGATCTCGTGGGGCGGCATCGAGAGATGCCTGGAGCTTTTGATTGACGGGAATGGTGACGAGTTCACCAGTCTTGCTTTGACGAATTGTGAGCAACCCGTTCTGAACATGCTGTCGTCCGATTGTCACCACATCGCCGCGACGCTGCCCGGTCTGAAGTAGCAGATCGAACGCCAGTCGCGCCTTCGATCCTACGGGGTGGTGAGCTTCGAATTGCGCGATATTGTTTTCGCTCCAGGTTGCGAAGCCCTGCGATCTGGATCTGATACCTTTGGCGCCCGCGGCGGGATTGTCCGCACGCCACCCTTTGTCGACCGCGAGCTGCATCAACACCGAAATTAA
>DATBSU010000133.1:0-11006 GCA_036559585.1 Methyloceanibacter sp. | reverse complement strand
TTTATCGTGCCGTCGCGGCTTGGCGTGCAGGAAGGCTACTATGTCGTGCTCGGCGCCATGTTCGGGCTCTCACCCGATGTGGCGCTCGGGCTCTCACTGCTAAAAAGGGCGCGCGAAATGGCGACCGGAGTTCCATGCTTGATCATTTGGCAGGGCGTCGAGGCGCGGCGTCTGGTGAAGCGGTCAGCTCCCCGCAAGTAATTTGTCGCCCTGCTTATTGAGCGAGCTGACAAGCCCGTCCGCCCCACCCGACTTCAACACCGCGCCAAATTCCGCGCGGCGGTTGGCGAGCTCGCTGATCGTGCCGTTGAGATAGACGTCGATGATCCGCCAATCGCTGCCAGTGTTCCGCACCAGATAGCTTAGCGCCACCGGCTTGCCATTCGATTGGATAATCTGGGTCTTGACGATCTTGTCGCCGTTCTTCTGGTCGACGGTTTGCAAGATTACGAATTGCTCTCCGGAGAACCCATCGAACCGGCTCGCATACGTCGCCGTGGTCATGCGGGTAAAGGCGGCGACGACAGCTTTCTGCTGCTCCGGCGTCAGCGTCGCCCAATTCGGTCCGACCGCGATCCGCGTCATTAGCGGCAGGTCGTAGGTCTTGGCCAGCACCGGCGAGAGCTTGTCGTAGCGGCCTTTGACTCCGAGCTCCTTTGCCTGCTTCATCGTGTCGAGCAGTGCATCGGAGAGGCTGCTCACCCGTTGCGTCGCCGGGTCGGTGCCTTGTGCGGCCAAATTAGACGACGCAGTCAGAGACAGCATCAGCCCCAGGATCAGGGCAGAAGCAGCACGGCGGTTAAACAGGGCTTTCAAGCCGATCATTGCACGCCTGAAACTGCATCAGGCACGAGATCCTGCTCCTTGGTGGCGAGAACAGGATTCTTCAGCAGCGTGGCGGTCGAGACCGTGTTGGACGAAGGCTCGGTTCCGTAACGGCCCGACGTCCAGGCGCTCGTCTCCAGAGCTTCCTGCAGCTCCGCCTGGCGCTTCTGCTGCACCACACTCCGAAGCATGGTGTAGGGATCGATCGAACTATCCTCCAGCTGCTCAAGCTGGCCGGCCTCGCCGAGTCTCGACATCGGAGTGGTCACCGTTCCCGCCACGCCGACATTGTTGACGGCGGTTGCGAACCGGGTTGGCAACAAGCCGCCGGCCGGGATCGTCGCCGCGACATCGACCGTGGTGCCGACCAGATCGCGCAAGTTCGTCGGCCCGATCAACGGCACAACGAGATAGGGACTCTTGCGCACGCCCCAGACATAAAGCGTCTGTCCGAAGTCCCCCGACTGCTCGGGAAGATCGTGTTTCGATGCGACATCGAATAGGCCGCCGACGCCGATCGTTGAGTTCAAGGTGAAGCGCCCGAGCGTCGTCACCGCGGCGCCGACACGGAGCTGTAAAATGTCATTGGCGAAAGTCATCGGCTCGGCGAGATTGCCCGTGAAATTCTCCACCGAGTTTCGCACCGGCTCGGGCACGGTGTTGATGTAGGCCTTGGCCGCCGGATAGATCACCGCTTGGTTGAAGCGCTGATTACGCTCGAAGGTCGAGCGATTCATCTTCTCCATCGGATCGTGGACTTCGCTCGCCTCGTCACCGGGCAACGAAGCGATATCGTCCGGCGCGGCTGTAGCCGCCGGGCTACCGGCACTCACGGGCTCGTCCTTGGCCAGACGATCAGGCTGAAGGGAAGGACCGTCAGCCGCGCACGCCGAAAGGGCCGCCGCAAGCGCAACAGCCGCCATCGCCTTGACAATGGTGAGTGCCTCGACCCTCATCACCCCGAACCTAACGCATTCACCTCCGCCGCTAACGCGACGAAGGCCCCTTTTAGCCAGGGAGTTTACCTTGAATTTTGGCACTTGGCTCTGGCTATTTTTTACCCTGGGCGCCATATCAGGCTCCCTCTATGCCCTTTTTGCGGCAGTGTTGCTCCGGCGCTTTGGCCAAAAACCAGGCAATTTGCCGCCTTCAACCCCTGATCTCACAATTTTGAAGCCGCTTTATGGTGCGGAGCCGGGGCTCGAGGCGAATCTGGCCTCGTTCTGCGACCAAGTTTACCAGGGGCGGGTCCAACTCCTGTTCGGCATTCATAGCCCCAAAGATCCGGCCGGCACGGCGGTGGCCGGGCTGAAGAGGCGCTTCCCCGATCACGATATCGAGCTCCTCGCCGACGGCCGCGAGCATGGACAGAACCCCAAGATTTCCAACCTTTTGAATATGTTGCCCGGCGCCCGTTACAGGCTGATCGTGATGGCCGACAGCGATATCAGGGTCGGGCCCGACTACCTCAACCAAGTGGTTTCGGCGCTGTCTGCGCCGAATGTCGGCCTCGTCACCGCGCTCTATCGAGGCTTCCCGGACGCGGGAATCTGGTCGCGGCTTTCCGCAGCCTCAATCAACGAGCACTTCCTGCCGAGCGTTCTGGTCGGCCTCGAGTTGGGTCTGGCGAAGCCCTGCTTCGGTGCGACCATTGCGCTCAGCACTGACACGCTTCAACGCATCGGCGGCCTTGGCGCCTTTGCCGACAAGCTCGCCGACGATTACGCCATCGGCGAGGCTGTGCGCGGGCTCGGACTGAAAGTCGCCATTCCGCCAATGCTGGTTGGCCATGCCTGCTCGGAGCGAAGCTTCGGCGAGTTGCTCCGCCACGACCTTCGCTGGGCGCGGACATTGCGCCTTATCGAGCCTTGGGGATATCTGGGCTTGGTTCTGACCCATCCCCTGCCCTTGGCCATCATTGCGGCCGCGCTCAACGGTTTCGGCCCGATCAGCTGGGCGATCATCACGCTCGCGCTTGCCTGCCGGCTTTCTATTCCGATACAACTGAGGGCCTTGCCACACGGGGAGAAGAGCTCACTTCTGCTCAGCCCGGTCCGCGACCTTTTGAGTTTCGCGGTGTTTCTGTTGAGCTTCTTGCCCGGCTCTGTGAGTTGGCGGGGCCGTGAATATTGCGCCGGTCGTGGCGGGACGTTGAGTTAAGCGAGGGACCAATTAATGCGAACGCTGTTCCTGCAAGCGCCGTCTTATGAGGGCTTCGATGGCGGCGCCGGCTCCCGCTATCAGGCACGGCGCGAGATTCGCTCCTTCTGGTATCCGACTTGGCTTGCCCAGCCTGCCGCGCTCGTTCCCAATTCGAAGCTGATCGACTCACCGCCGCATCGTTTGAAGTTCGAGGACATCGTCGCCGACGTCAAAAACCACGACCTCATCGTCATGCACACCTCTTCGCCCTCTTTCGGCTCGGACGTGAAGACGGCCGAGATGATCAAGGCGATCAATCCAAGCGTGAAGATCGGTTTCATCGGCGCCAAGGTCGCCGTCGAACCGAGACAGAGTCTGGAAGCCTCGACCGCGATCGACTTCGTGACGCGAAACGAGTTCGACTACACCATCAAGGAAGTCGCCGACGGCCGCGACTGGAGCAAGATCGACGGCCTGTCCTACCGAAACGACGATGGCGTCATTGTCGACAATCCGGATCGCGCCATCCTAGAGGACATGGATGCGCTGCCCTTCGTTACCCCGGTCTATCAGCGCGATCTCGTCATCGAGAATTATTTCATCGGCTATTTGAAGCACCCCTACATCTCGTTCTATTCGGGACGTGGCTGCAAATCCCGCTGCACTTTTTGTCTCTGGCCGCAGACCGTCGGCGGCCATCGTTATCGGGTGCGGAGCGTCGGCCACGTCGTCGAGGAATTGGCTTGGGCCAAGGCAGCCTTTCCGCAGGTGAAGGAATTCTTCTTCGACGACGACACGTTCACCGACAATTTGCCGCGCACCGAAGCGCTGGCAAAAGAGATCGGCAAGCTTGGGCTGACCTGGTCCTGTAACGCCAAGGCCAACGTACCCTACCAGACGCTCAAGATCATGAAGGACAACGGCCTGCGGCTTCTGCTCGTCGGCTACGAATCCGGCAATCAGCAGATCCTGCACAACATCAAGAAGGGGATGCTGGTCGACGTGGCACGTCGCTTCACCAAGGACTGCCACGATCTCGGCATCGTCATCCACGGTACTTTCATTCTCGGCCTGCCCGGCGAGACCAAGGAGACCATCGAGGAGACCATCCGCTTCGCCAACGAGATCAACCCGCACACCATTCAGGTCTCGCTCGCAGCACCCTACCCCGGCACCTTCCTCTATAATCAGGCCCGCGAGAATAATTGGTTGCATGAGGATGACGAGCTGATCAGCGATCACGGTGTGCAGATCGCGCCGATTTCCTACGCGCATCTCAGCCACACCGAGATTTTCGACTCCGTCGAGTCGTTTTATCGCCAGTTCTATTTCCGCGCGCCGAAGATCGCCTCCATCGTTGGCGAGATGGTGCGCAGCCCCGACATGATGAAGCGCCGCTTGCGCGAGGGCGTGGAATTTTTCCGCTTCCTGCGCGAACGCCGCGACATGGCGGCTTAGAGCCGCCTAGCCGTTCTTCCGCGGGGGTCCCATCAGAATCGGCTGAAACAGCACGGCGGCGACCAGCGTAGTCAGCAGTGCGAGGCTGAGCAACTTGCCCATACTCGACGTGCCGGGATGGTTTGACAGCCAGAGACTGGCAAACGCTGTCGCTGTGGTCGCCGCGCTAAACAGCACCGCGCGGGTGAGCGGCGATGCGAGTAGGCTCGTCTCCCCTTCCCGCCAGGCCAGCACGTAATAGATTTTGAAGGCGACGCCGACGCCGAGCAGCAGCGGTAGCGCAATGATATTGGCGAAGTTAAGCGGCAGCCCGAACAGCACGGTGAGCTCGAGCGTGACCACGGCCGCAAGCAGCAGCGGCACCAGCGTCACCAGCACGTCGCTGGCGCGCCTGAGCACAAAAGCGAGAATGAGGGTGATCGAGATCAGCGCCAGTGCGGCGGCTTGCAGGAAAGCATGCACGATCGTCTTTGCCGATTCTTGAATGAGGATCGGCGTTCCCGTCGCTTCAGGCGCAATCTTGAGCACGGCGTCGGCAAACCGCTCCATATTTGCATTATCGTTGGGGTCGCCGCTCGGCCTCACCTCGATCCGCGCTCTGCCGTCTTTCGCGATCCAATCCTGTTTCAGTTCAGGCGGCAGACTATCAAGCGAGACCGCTTCCGCCTTGAGGCTCGCGCGGATTTGCTCAAGCCTGAGTTTCAATCCGCTGAGCAATGCCTTCTCAACCTCGGCGCGGCGCTCTGGCGCGGAATCGGCGAGCGCTTGCAGCGACTGCGCCATCTTCGCGGCCTCCGCCCTCTCCGCATCATCGCCTTTCATGTCGCGATAGGCTTTGGCTGCATCAAGCAGCGCCTCACGTGTCTCCTCGTCGGTCGGCACTGCCGCGATCTCGGCGACATCGAGCGTCGGATTGAGCAGAGATGCGGCATCGCCGATGATGGCAAGCTTCTCCTCCTGTTTCTCCGGCACGAAGCTTTGCAACGTCAAAGTCTCTGAGACTTCCGGCAACGCACTCAGCTTTGCCGTCAATGCCGGCGCTTCGCCGAGCGACGGAATGAGAATATTGATCGCATTCGGCGATGTCTCGGGCTCCTTCATCAGTTCAAGCAATGTCGCGACCGACTCCACCTTGGCACTTCGCAGATTGAGGGGATTGAAATCGAATTTCAGCTTGGCCAGCAGCGGCAGGCCGGCGAGGACAATGATCAGCGTCCCGATCAGAATCGGGATCCGGTACTTCGCCATGAACCGGTCGACCGGCGCGAGCGACCGGTAGCCGATGGCCTCGGGCTCGGCGGGCGCTCGAAGCAGCGTCAACAGCGCGGGCACCATGGTGATGCTGGTGAAGAAGGCGACAATCATCCCGGTACCGGCGATCAGTCCAAGCTCGGACACGCCGAGATAGGCGGTGGGCAGAAATGCGTAAAAGCCAGCGGCTGTCGCCGCGGCCGCAAGCGATAGCGGCTTTGCGATCCGTTTCGCCGCGCTCTCGAGCGCCATATTCAGATTGTTATTGCGATGCCGCTCTGCGCGATAACGCACCACGAACTGAATGCCGAAATCGACACCAATGCCGACAAACAACACGGCAAAGGCAACCGAGATCAAATTGAGCGCGCCGACCATGGCGAGACCGAGCGCCGCCGTGATCACGAGCCCGGCAAACAGGCTGAGCATCACCGCGAAAATGACTCGTGCCGAGCGAAGCGCGAACCAGAGGATGAGCAGCACCGCCGCGGCCGTCAGCAGCACATTCAACAGCGCCCCGTCCGCGACCGTGGCGAACTCCTCATCCGCCATGGCGACCGGCCCCGTCAGCCGAACCCTCACGCCATGGTCGGGCGTCAGTCCGAGAGCGACTGCCTCTTTCCGGATGGTCTCACTCGCGGCAGCCCCCGGCTCCAGCGCATCAAAATCGAGGACCGGCGACACCCGTATGAGACGTCGCAGCTCGCGTGGTTTCGGCGCCTCTCCCGTCATCAGCGCATTCCAGGAGAAAGTCGCAGGCTTCCCTTGCAGCAAATCGTCGATGGTTGAGGCAAGCTGAGCAAGCGGCTTGGCGAAATCCTTGAATGCGATCGCGCCGTCCTCCACACCTTGCGGTATTAAACCAAGTGCTTGCGCCAGGCCCCGTAAACTTGGATCGGCGGACAGCGTGCCGAGAAAGGCTTGCGCCCGGATCAACTGATCGGTCGTCGTCCGCACCTCGTCCACCGACAGGAACAACAGCCCATTGGTCTCAAAGAACGCGCCCCCTGCCGGATCGTAGACCGCCTTGATCTGCGCAGGCTTGTTGGCCAAGGCAGCACCCAGCGATTTGGCGGCGCTGTCGGCGAGTTCCGGCGTTGCCCCATCGATAACCACAAGCAGCGTGTCGGATTGGTGAGGAAAGGCGGCATCCAACTGCAGCTCGCGTTGGCGCCACGGCAAGTCGGGCGAGATCAACTTCCCCGTATCGGTCTGGATGGCGAAATGCCGGCTGGCATAGGCGCCGGCGCCGATTGTCAGCAGCATCGCCACCAGCAGCGTGACGATTCGATAAGCGCAACACACCCGGACCAGCCCGGCGATGCGTGCCTCAAAAAATGGCAGTCTTTCCGCTGTCATGAAATCTCTGATCTATGGATGACAATGCCTTAGAATATTTGGACTTCTTCAAAAAATCCCGCGTCGCAGCAAAATCCCTTGACCCTGCGCGTTTGTCGCGGGCTAATGCACATAATCATCGGGGGTCAATTCAATCCGGTTCGGTTCATGAAGGTCATCTTGGCGCAGCCGCGAGGATTCTGTGCTGGCGTGGTTCGGGCGATTGAGATCGTCGAGCGGGCACTCGAGAAATATGGTCCGCCAGTCTATGTCCGGCACGAGATAGTCCACAATCGTCATGTCGTCGAGGACTTACGCGAAAAGGGCGCCATCTTCGTCGAAGAGCTCTCCGAGGTGCCGTCCGGCGCGGTGACCATCTTCAGCGCACACGGCGTCGCACGCGCCGTTGAGCTCGATGCCGATGCCCGTGGCCTGTCGGTCCTGGATGCGGTCTGCCCACTGGTGGCAAAAGTTCACCACGAGGGCCAACGCTATCTGGACCAGGGCCGCGTCGTCATTCTGATCGGACACGCCGGTCATCCCGAGATCGAAGGCACGATGGGTCAGTTGAAAGGCGAGGTGCATCTCATTCAGAGCAAAGGAGATGTCGCCCGCCTCACCATCGGGCGCGACACACCTCTGGCTTACATCACCCAGACCACGCTCAGCGTCGATGACACGCGAGCCACCATCGCGGCTGTGAAGGAGAAATTCACCGACGTGATCGGTCCGGAGACTCGAGACATCTGTTATGCGACCCAGAACCGGCAGACCGCCGTGCGTGAGCTGGCGCGGCTTGTCGATATCATCCTGGTTGTTGGGTCATCCAACAGTTCGAATTCCAATCGCTTACGCGAAATCGGCGAAGAGGTGGGCGTGCCGAGCTTTCTTGTCGCCGACGGCAGCGCGTTGAAGCGCGAATGGTTCGATCGGGACTCGCGGATCGGGCTCACGGCCGGCGCGTCGGCTCCGGAAGTCCTGGTCGACGACGTCATTGACACACTGAAGCAATTCGGGCCAGTCGAGGTGACGACGCTCTCCGGCACCGAAGAGAACATCCATTTCCGCATTCCGCGGGAGTTGGTTGCCTAATTTTGGTCTGAAACAGCGGCCACACACCGCTGAAACGGGGTTTCAATGGGAATACCGCTAACACAAGCCCTCTCGATCGGGACGTATGTCCTCGGCCAGCATTTGCGCGGACGCAAGCGCTATCCGCTCGTGCTCATGCTTGAGCCGCTGTTCCGCTGCAATCTGGCTTGCGCCGGGTGCGGCAAAATCGACTATCCGGAGAAGATTCTCAATCAGCGGCTGTCGGTGGACGATGCCTTGGGAGCGATCGACGAGTGCGGCGCCCCTGTCGTGGTGCTCGCCGGCGGCGAGCCGCTGCTGCACAAAGAATTGCCCGAGATTGTCACCGGCGCGCTCGCCAAAGGCAAATATGTCACCGTCTGCACCAATGCGCTGCTCCTGGAGAAGAAGCTCGACCAATATAAGCCGCATCCCCGCTTCAACTGGTCGGTGCATCTCGACGGCGACAAGGAGATGCATGATCGCTCGGTCTGCCGGAAGGGCGTCTACGACAAAGCGGTCGCCGCGCTGCAAAGCGCCAAGGCTCGCGGCTTCCGCGTCAACATCAATTGCACCTTGTTCAGCGACGCCAAACCCGATCGCGTCGCCGATTTCTTCGACTCCGTCGCCGAGCTTGGGTCGGACGGCATTACCATCTCACCTGGCTATGCTTACGAGCGCGCGCCCGACCAGCAGCATTTCTTGAACCGCGCGAGAACCAAGCAATTGTTCCGCGATGTGTTCAAATTGGCGAAGGGCCGCCGCAAATGGCCGATCTTCCAGTCGAGCCTCTTCCTCGATTTCCTCGCCGGCAATCAGACCTATCACTGCACGCCTTGGGGCAATCCGACCCGCACCGTGTTCGGCTGGCAGCGACCTTGTTATCTGCTCGGCGAAGGCTACACCAAGACGTTCAAAGAATTGATGGAAGAGACCGAGTGGGACCGCTACGGCACCGGCAATTACGAGAAATGCGCTGACTGCATGGTGCATAGCGGCTTCGAGCCCTCGGCCGTCATGGACTCGGTGCGCAAGCCCTGGAAGGTGGCCATGCTGACGATGTTCGGCATCAAGACCGAAGGCCAGATGGCGCCCGAGATCCCGCTCGATGGCCAGCGGGCTGCCGAGTACGTCTTCTCCAAACATGTCGAGCAGAAGCTAGCCGATATCGCGATAGCCGAGGCGCGACCCGAGCAGGTCGTGGCAGCGGAATAAAGTTCCCATCGCGAGCCTGGTATCGGCGGCAAGCCGGACCAGGGCGCGGAGACTGCTCGGTTCCCTCGCAATCGATACCAGCACGCCTCCAATATTCACGCTGCCATCGCTGCTCATTCCTGCCAGCGCGGCCTCCGGAATTTCCCGATTGACCGGATCGGCAACGGCGCGAAGCACCGCGAACGGAAGCTCATGCTTCACCGCGAGTCGCGCGACCACATGGCTTTCCATATCGCCGGCGGCCGCGCCGGTCTCGTCGTGGAGCGTCGTCTTCTCCGCCTGACTTCGCAACGGCTGATCGACGCCGGCAATGGTAACGAGCTCCGCCACGCCAGTCACGCTCTTGATGTGTCCGCTCCAAACCGGATCGGCTGCATAAGAGGCCCCGTCATGCACGACGTTGCGTCCGACCGCGCATGTGCCAGCGTCCATGTTCCAGGCAAGTCCCGCCGCAATCCCGAAACTGATCAGTGCGTCTGCCCCGTCTTCGATGGCTTTGGTGATGAGTTTTTCGAGCCTTGCGGAATCTGCGCCCCCCGACACCGCCTCCACGCCTTCCGATCGTTCGGCAATGCGCGCCTCCGCGCGCAAGCCCGTCACCGCGAGTACGAAACTTGGCTCCCGTCCCACGCTTCACATCCCGACCAGAACCGAATTTGTGTTCGCTGCTTTCAGATTGCGATACCGCGCCAACGCCCACAACGGAAAGAATTTCGCATAGCCATGATAGCGGAGATAGAACACCCGCGGGAAACCCGTCGCGGTGAAGCGCGCCTCGTCCCAAAATCCATCCGCGCCCTGCGTCTTCGCGAGATAGTCGATGCCACGCGCGACTGCGGGATGATCGACCTGACCTGCGGCCATTAATCCAAGCAGCGCCCACGCCGTCTGCGATGCCGTGCTCGGCGCCTTCGCATAGCCGTGATAGTCGAGCTGGTAGCTCTCGCCGCCCTCGCCCCAGCCACCGTCTGAATTTTGGATAGAGGTCAACCAGTCGACCGCTTTCCGCATCGAAGGCGCCTCCGCATCGAGTCCGGCAACATTGAGCGCGCACAGCACCGACCAGGTGCCGTAAATGTAATTCATGCCCCAACGTCCATACCAACTCCCGTCTTTCGCTTGCGTCCGCAACAGATAGGCGATGCCCTTATCCAGTGGCCCACTTTTGCCGGAACGCGCGCCGAGCTGCGCCAGCATGGAGACGCAGCGCGCGGTGACGTCCTCCGTGGGCGGGTCGAGCAGCGCGCCATGATCGGCGAACGGGATCTGATTTAGATAATAATACTCGTTGTCGGCATCGAACGCCGCCCAGCCACCGTTCTTGCTCTGTAAGCCGACGACCCATTCCTGCCCGCGCGCCATGGCTTGGCTGTATGTCCCGTCCCGCTCACGCGAGCCCACGCGATCCATCGCCATCACCACGACGGCGGTGTCGTCGAGATCGGGATAATGCGGATTGGCATATTGGAAGGCCCATCCGCCGGGGCGCACATCCGGCCGCGACGCGGACCAATCTCCATTGATATCAAGTACTTGCAAAGGCTTTAGCCAGTCGAGGCTATCGCGAGCACGCGCCTCGCATTCGCCGCCGCCGACTTCGAGCAGTGCATGCGCCGTGAGCGCCGTGTCCCACACCGGCGAGACGCAAGGCTGGCAATAGGCCTCGTCCTCCTTGATCACCAGCAGCTTCTCGATCGAACTCCGCG
>DATBSU010000132.1:0-3622 GCA_036559585.1 Methyloceanibacter sp. | reverse complement strand
CTCGCCAAGCTCTTCAACATCTCTTTCGTTGTCTTCTTGTAGACGCCGGTGATCAGCACGCGACTTGCTTTGTGATTAGCGAGGAGCTTCATCGCCTCGTCGATGCGGTCGCTGCCGCCGGTCAGCACCGTGATGCCGTCGGCGGTGCGAACCGGGCTTTCCTGGGTGCGTTCCAAATTCCGCGCAAAAATGATGAAGCCGATACAGAGCAGCACCACACAGAGCAACATCAAGTCGAAGATGAACCGGAGCCCACCAACGAAGATGCTGAAATGGCTTACGCCAGGCTCTGTCTCTTCCGTCACGGCCTACTCCGATACTTCAGACGGCGCGCGACAATAGTCTTAATCGCGCGAAGAGGAAATCGGTCGGCGGACGATTTGCGTCGCGACGCCGAGCCTCATTCATAGGCCTTGAGAACGCGAATCACGCCGAGCCTGGAGGTGATCATGCACAGTCCGGCGACGACAAAAACCACGAAAAAACAAAGGAGATAGCCCCAAAGATCGAGGCGCCCGGGGCCGACCAGACGATGCATTTCGGCTTCGGTGATGCCGCCGCTGCCAAGGTTCATGACATAAGGCATAGCCAAGAAGGCGGAGGCTGCTGCGATCGCGCCGACCAACCCTGCGCGGACGCCAAGCCCGAGAAAATGTCGCTCGAACTCGCGGCTGATGAAGCGTTCAGTGGCGCCGACGAAATGTAGCACCTCGATGATCTCGCGGTTCGACGCCATGGCACTCCGCGTCGCCGAGACGATGACGGCGATGGTGGCGGCGAAGACGAGCGCCAGCACCGCCAGGCCACCAAGCGCGGCCGATCGTGTCAAGGTCTTGATCTCGGCCTGCCAGCGGCCGTGATCGTCAAGCGTGACGCCCTCGAAATTTTGCGTGAGCGCGTTTTTGATCAGCTCGATGTCGGGAGGATTGGAGCGATCGATCTCGACTGCGATCAGGCGCGGAATGGGAAGCTCGGCGAGGGCTGCGTTGTGACCGAGCCAAGGCTCGAGCAGCTTGGCGGAGTCTTCAGCAGTGAGGGGCTTCACTTCGGTGATGCCTTTCTGCTTGGCGAGAAACAGCGACACCAATGTCATCTTCTTCTCGATGTCGGGGGCGTCGACCAGCGGATCGAGCTCGATTGTGATTTCGCTCGCGATGTCGCTGACCCAGGCGGACGCCGATTGATTGACCATGTAGACCGCGCCAGCGGTGAGACTCGCGAGAAAACTCATGATGGCGATCACTACTGTCAGCGCGTTGCCCGCGATCGAGGCCGAGGGCACGATCTGGGTGGATTTGGCTTGGAAGCGCGCCGGCAGATAGGATGCGAGCCGGCTCGGCACGATCCCCGATACGAGGCCAGACCAGGGATAGTCGCGGATGTTGGTGAGGAAGGTCACGGGCTCAGCGGATCTGGAGGTGGCCGTCCAAGAGGACGAGGCGCGGCGCATCGAGCTGGTCCATCAGGGCATAGTCGTGCGTCGCGATAATGACCGAGGTGCCCAAACGGTTCAACTCGACGAACAGGCGCAACAACCGGTTGGCGATGACAGGGTCGACGTTGCCGGTCGGCTCATCGGCGAGGAGCAATTCTGGGCGTCCGATCACGGCACGGGCAATGGCCGCCCGCTGCTTTTCGCCGCCGGACAGGATTTCGGGATAAGCATGCATGCGGTCACCGAGGCCGACCCAGTTCAAGAGATCGGTGACGTCGTCGCGGTAATCGGATTCTCGCTTGCCCATGACGCGCAAAGGCAGCGCCACGTTCTCCCAGGTGGTCAAGTGGTCGAGCAGGCGGAAATCCTGGAACACGATGCCGATCCGGCGCCTGAGCTCGGCACGGCCGCCTTGGGTCAGCTCGGAGAGGTTCTCGCCGAACACGAAAATCAGCCCCCGGCTCGGCCTGATCGACATGAACAGCAGCCTGAGCAACGAGGTTTTGCCCGCGCCGGAGGGCCCCGTCAGGAAGTGGAAGGACCCTGGCAGGATATGAAAGGTGACGTCGCGTAGGATTTCCGGGCCGGTGCCGTAGCGAAGCCCGACATTTTCAAAGCGAATCACCCGCCGACCTCAAGCCGCATTAGCATGTGCTGCGCAACTTCCGACTTTATGCTGAACTCGCTGTCCGGTATCAATGGATTTGGGCAAGGACGTGGGGGCACTCCGGCCAAACCGGGATTGGTTTGGCCTAAACGGTTCCGATCATGGCGACGGTCATCATCTGCCCCTCTTGCGGGACCCGCTACGAGATCGCGGCAGTCATCCCGCCTGAGGGCCGCAAAGTCCGCTGCAGCAAATGCAGCCATATCTGGCAGGCGCGGCCCATCCCGCCAATGCCGGAGATGCCCATTGCTGCGCCGCGCATCGAAGAGCCGCCGCGTCCATCTATGCCTCCGGAAACGCCCAGTTTCTCAAGCTATGTGCCAGAGCCGCCGGCAGAGTCGAGCTTCGGCACCCCCTACGAGGAAGTGCCGCCTTCAGCGGCTGAGGAGGAAAAAGGCTTCTATCCCGCGAGCGATGGCCGCGACGGCGTCGGCTATGAAAGTTATGCACAGCAAGATGCCGATTTCGATGCTGGTGGCGATCTTGCCCACGATCAGCCTGCCGAGGGGGGGGCCGCGATGGAATCGGCCGCTCCGGCCCAAGACGACGCCGGAATGTTCGGCGAGTGGGAGTCAGTCGCACCCGCTCAAGCCAAGGCACCTCCAGAGGCCGCGCCGGCTCCGGTACCAGCACCAGAGTCCGGGCGCGGCACCAGGATGGGCTGGCTCCTGCTCATTCTGTTCGTGCTCGGCCTTACCGGCTTCGTGTTGATGGCACCGCGGACCGTGGTGTCGATGTTACCCGGCGCGACGCGGCTCTATGCGGCGCTCGGCATGCCGATCAATGCCAAGGGCCTCGCCTTCCAAGGCGTCAACTATGGCTGGAACCAAGAGGGCGAAGAGACCGTGCTTGAGGTCAAGGGTGACATCGTCAATCTCACCGACGCCCCGATCAAGCTGCCGATCGTCGTGGTGGTTCTGCTCGACGAGAACGGCAAGGAATTGTCGCAATTCACCACGGTGGCGAAAGAAGAGCCGCTCGGCGCCGGCGAGGCTGCGCCCTTCCTCGCCGAGATCGCATCGCCGCCGGCGGAGGTCCGCAAGCTGAAAGTACGACTCGCCAAGGCGCAATGATTGCGATGCAAGTGGCCGGCGACGCCAAGATCGAGCCGCTCTACAGTTCAGGCGACATTCAGCGGCGGATCGCCGAGCTCGCCCGCGACATTGCCACGTCCTCACTCAAAGAGCCGCTGATCGTCGCCATCCTCAAAGGCAGCTTCATCTTTGCCGCGGATCTGATCCGGGCGCTGCATCGTGCGGGGCTGGCGCCTGAGATCGATTTTCTTTACCTCGCGAGCTACGGCGAGGGCATTGTCTCGCAAGGCGCGGTGAAAATTCTGCACGATATCTCAAGCCCGATTGAAGGCCGCGACGTCGTCATCGTCGACGATATTCTGGATTCGGGCCGCACGCTCGCCTTCGCCAAGGCCCTGCTGACCGAGCGCGGCGCTGCGCGCGTGTTCTCCTGCGTGCTGATCGCCAAGCAAGTGCCGAGAGCGGTGCCGGTCGAGGCGGATTTCT
>DATBSU010000131.1:0-6277 GCA_036559585.1 Methyloceanibacter sp. | reverse complement strand
CCAGCCTCGCTTTGACGGCGGGGCTGATCAGCGCGTGGAACTCCTGCACGGGCCGGTAGTCGCCCGGGAGAGTGTCGTCGCCTGCCCAGCTTCTTGTCGCCGGATGGCAATAGAGCTCGGTGACGCCTGGCGGGAGACGCTCGATGAAGTTCAGCATGCGTTGTTCCGTCAGTGCGCCGCTATCGTTGAGGCCGAAGACATAATCGTTTTTGGCAATCCCAGCGTGTTCCAGCTTTCGTGCGAGGCGTCGCGTTTGCAGAAAATAGAAGCATGCGCTTGTCAAGCGGCCAAGCGCACGATCTCGGGTTGCCTCGAAGGAAGGAGCGAAAGGCTCGAAGGGGACGCGGATCGGGGGCGAGCCGAAACTCGGAGCGAGCCGCAAGATCGTCTCCAAAATTGCGGGGTGCAAATGGAAATGCTTGTGGCCATTGATGTGATCAAGCACGAGCCCGGTTTCGCGGAAGCGGCGAAATTGCGCTTCGATCTCGGCTCGGGCTTGGGCCCGCAACTCAGGTGAGAAATTAAGCGCGATGCCGAAGCGAACTGGGTCTGTGGAGAAGCGCCCGTTCGGCCCGACCAGCCCCGGAATCTCGCTTGCCGGCAACACGGGGCGTCCGTCCAGCAAGGTGACATGCAGCCCGACGCCGAGCTTGGGATTGGCGCGGGCAACGCGGACGGCATCGTCTTTTGCCGGCGCGCCCACCATCAGGCTCGCTGCGGAGAGAATGCCGTCGCGATGACCGCGCTCGACCGCCTCGTTGACCTCTTTGGATAGGCCAAAGTCGTCGGCGGTGACGATCAGCGTCTTGGCTCTTTGGGTGTGCGTTGGCGCCATGCCGATGGTTCTAGCAGTCGACGAAGCGCTTTACTGGCTGAAAACAATGCGATAGCGGACAAAATCGTCGGCCATTGCAAACTTATCGTAGAGCCGCCTGGCCACCGCATTGTTCTCACGGGTGTGCCAATAGAGCCGCGACCAGCCATGCTCTTTGGCTTGGGCTACAAGGTCGTCGATCAGGGCCTCGCCGATGCCCTTACCGCGCAGGGCGGGATCGACGAAGAGATCCTCGAGATAGCAGATAGGCTGCTCTGTCCAGGTGCCGGCATGCAATACACATGCGGCGAACCCTGCGACGGTACCGTCATAGAGGGCGATGCGCCCCAACAATCCATTAGACTTGAGAAGCAGGCGCCGCCACGTCGCCACGGTGACCCTCTCTTCAACGCGCTTTTCGTAGAAGTCGTTATAGCCCGCCCATAGTCGCCGCCACTCGGGTTCATCCGCGGCGGCCGGGTCGCGGATCACGATGAGGCTGTCATGGTCTGGCGCTGACATGATGAGGTCATCGTCTAACGAGAAATCCGACTTTGCGCTAGGAGCATATGGCACAACGCTTGACCCGTTTGCGGCGATTGTGCTCTGACCCGCTGCGCATCTAGGAGATATCAATGAACATTCTTATCCTGCAGCATATTGCCGTCGAGCACCCCGGCGTTTTTCTCGATTTCTTCCGCGAAGACGGATTTCGCTGGAAGGCGGTGGAGCTCGATGAAGGCGAGGCCATTCCGGACCTCGAGCCATACGATTTGATGGTGGTCATGGGCGGTCCACAGGATGTTTGGCAGGAGGAGGAATATCCCTGGTTCGTGCCGGAGAAGGCGGCGATCCGAAAATTCGTGCTCGATATGCAGCGGCCCTATCTCGGCATCTGCCTCGGCCACCAATTGCTGGCAGACGCCACCGGCGGGCGTGTCGGCTTGAGGAAGACACCGGAAGTGGGAGTGTTGACCGTAAACAGGACCGATGCCGGCCGGCGTGATCCGTTGCTGCAGGGATTGCCCGATCCGATAACGGTGCTGCAATGGCATGGCGCCGAGGTCACGGATATTCCGGCCAACGGCGAGGTGCTGGCCAAGTCAGATGTTTGCGAGGTGCAGGCTTTTCGAGTCGGCCGCCATGCCTACGGACTTCAGTGTCATGTGGAGATCACGGCGGAGACCGTGAAGAATTGGGCGGAAATTCCCGAATATGCCTGCTCGTTGGAAGGCACTTTGGGTAAAGACGCTGTGGGGTGGTTGCACAGTGACGTCAGGGAGCGGCTGCCGCAATTCAATAAAGACGCACGCACGCTCTATGAGAATTTCAAGGCAGCGATCGCAAAGTGAAGCGTGTCGTGGCTAAGGGCTGTCGGCGCGAAGCAGATCGTCGCGCGCCTTTTCGAGATGCTCGGTGATCAGCACTTGCGCGAGTTGGGCATTTCGCTCGTACAGCGCGGTGTAAATGTTGCGATGCTGCTGGTTGTAGTCGGCGATCACCTCCGGCGTGAGAATCTTCTCTTTCATCGCATCCCATTGGGCATGCAAGCGCACCTGGTTGATCTGACGATAGACGCTCAGCAAAAGAGCATTGCGTGACGCCTGAGCGATCAAGAGGTGGAATTCACCGTCCCACCGCGAGAAGGCTTCCTTGTCGCTGGCCGACGCCTCGGCGTGAGCCAAGACGATCTCCATGTCGTGCAGATTGGGCCGCGTGGCGTGCAGCACCGCGAGCCGCGTGGTGAAGGGCTCAACGGCGAGGCGCGCCTCAATAAGCTGCAAGGGACTAATCTGATCGGCAAGGTCGACGCCGCGATGGTTGGACTCCGCCGTCGCGCCGACAAAGGTGCCGCTGCCAAGACGCCGCGACACCAGGCCGGATTTTTCCAGCTGGTCCAGCGCGCGGCGCACGGTGCTCCGCGCGGCCTGAAATGTCGCTGCCAATTGCCGCTCAGGGGGAAGGCGGTCGCCTTCGCTGTAGGCCCCGGTCTCGATAGCGCGCTGCAAATAAGCGGAGATGGCGCGCACGCCCCGGCTTGGCTTCTTCAATTGGTTGAGCCCGTCAGTCCGGTAAGCGGTCAAGGCCCCAATTCCTTCGCGTTATGAGGCCCGCTTTGGGCCAAAATTGGAATCTATTTGCAATGCATTCGTCGTCGTGTCTAATAGGCCCAAGGCTGAGGGCTGGGCGGTTCAATGTGGACTATTCTGTCAGTCAGGTCCAGCAATAAGGACCACTTTGGGACCAATTTGACGGAAAGCGGTCCCGCATGACAGCGCCATCCTCAACCAAATACGCCATCATCGGAGCAGGCATCCACGGGCTCAGCACGGCCCTGCATCTGGCCGAAATGCTGAAGGCGAGCGGCAAAGGCTCGGGCGAGGATATTCTCGTCGTCGACAAGGGAACGGTCGGCTCTGGTGCCTCTGGCATTGCCTGTGGCGTCATCCGCAACAATTATTTCCAACCGGCGATGCGGGAGCTGATGGCTCACTCCGTCGACATTTGGGAGAGCGACCCCAAAGCCTATAGCTACCATCCTGTCGGCTACATGCAGATCAGCCCCGAATGCATGCGCGAGGATGTCGCCTCGATCTACGAGCAGCAGAAAGCGATCGGCTATGAGTCGGTGTTCGTTGAGGGCGCCGCAGACTCGATGAAATACATGAAAGGCCTGTTCGAGGACTGGCAGGCGCAAGGCGTCACCTCGGTGCTGCACGAGAAGCGGGGCGGCTACGCCAACAACATGGCGAGCATGTTAGGGCTCGCCGCCAAAGCGAAGAGCCAGGGCGTCTCGATTCTGTCCGGTGTCGAGGTGCAGGGTTTCGAGTTCGGCTCCAACAGCAACGCGGTGACGGCGTTGCTGACAAATCAGGGTCGGATTGCTTGCGACACAGTGGTGGTCGGCGTCGGGCCTTGGGTCAATCGCATCTGGAATTTGCTCGAGCTGCCGAAGAGCATCTCCGTGAAATCGAATGGCACGATGCATCACAACGTGCCGATGTGGAAATTCTGGTGCCTGGAGGAAGGCACGCTCGGCATCGATCCGGAGCTGCACAAGACCAACGATGGACGTTTCCCGCCCGTCATCCACGTCGATACCGACGCACCGCTTTATTCGGATCGTGACGGCAAGCTGATCACCGACAAACTCTGGGGCATCTACTACAAGCCAGATTTCAGTTTCGGCGGCATCCAGGGCGGCGCCTCGCCGTACAAGGTCGAGCAGGAAGCTGATCTGGTGGCTGTCGATCCTTACGGGCCGGAGTCGCCCGACTTCGTCGTCGGCGAAGACTTCGTCGATATGTGGTGCTCGGCGCTTGCCCATTGCCAGAAGCGCTTCGAAGGCAAGATGCCTTTCTACAAGACCGAAGAAAAATCGGGCGGCCTTGGTTGTTTTACGCCGGACAATTTTCCGGTGTTCGATGTGTTCCGCGAGAATGTCTACGTGATTGCCGATTCCAACCACGGCTATAAAATGCTCGGCGTGGGCAAGCTCGTGGCACAGGAGTTGATGGGGGAGAAGAGCGCGCTTCTAGAGCCGTTCCGTTTGGCGCGGTTCGAGAAGGGCGAATTACATCCGACCTCCCATAGCCCGTTCCCTTGGAGTTGACGGTAGAGGTGTGACATGAATGACGCCGCGTCCTCTGGCAGTGATACGGATATCGAACGCTTCGTCGAGGATCCGAAACGCAAAGCCCTAGTCGCCGAAGTTCGCAAGAAGATCGACGAGCTCGGCATCGAATATCTCTATCTGCAATTCGTGTCGGTCACCGGCCGCATCTGCGGCAAAGGCATCCCGGCCGATCATTGGGAATCGGTAGCGCAGAAGGGCTTCCAGCTCGTCTACGGCGCCACCATGAATTTGTTCGTCAACAGGCGCGGCGATTATCTCGGTTACGGTCCGGAGGCGGCGGAGCTGGTCGGCATTCCGGAACCAGACACGTTCATGCAACTGCCGTGGGACAAGCGGGTGGCGCGGCTTTGGTGCACGTTGTTCCGCAATCGCGAAGAGCGGAATGAACCCGGCGCGTTTCTCACAGCCGATGCTCGCGGCAATCTCCGCCGCATCCACGATCAGTTCAAAGCGGAACACGGCCTCCAGCTCCGGCACGGTACCGAGCCGGAGATGATGTGGCTGAAGAAGGACGAGAACGGCAAGCCCAACGGCGGCTATTCCAATCCTTATTGCTATCACATCGACCAGTTCGAGAGCCTCAGGCCCGTCTATATGCGGGTGATCGAATATTGCCGGAAGATGGGCCTCGACATGATCCAGGGCGATCATGAGGATTCGCCCGGCCAGCTCGAGCTCAACTTCACCTTTGACGATGCGTTGCGCACGGCGGATCGGCTCGCGACCTACCGTCAGATCTGCGCGCAAGTGGCGCGCGAGTTCGGCATCATAGCCTGCTTCATGTGCAAGCCGTTCATGGGTGTCTCGGCCAATGGCTGCCATCACAACATCTCGTTGTGGCGGGGCGGCAAGGACGAGACCAAGAAGCTCGGCAACGATCCCGCCAAGCTGCCCGGCCTAGTGCAGAACTACGCCTATGCGACTGGTGGCGATAACACGTTTATGCCCGACACCGGCGACGTGCAGTTACCAGGCAAGGTCGGCCTCAACGCGATCGGCGGTATCGTCAAACATCTCGGCGCGCTGACCGCGATCGGCTGCTCGACGGTGAATTCCTATCGCAGGCTGTGGGACACAGGATTTTGGGCGCCGGTGTTTTCCGATTGGGGCTTCCAGAACCGCACCACAGGTTTGCGCGTCTCGGCACCCGGCCGTTTCGAATATCGCGCCGTGGACTCCATGGTGAATCCGCATCTAATGGCGGCGGCCCTGATCAAGGCGATGGACGATGGTCTCAAGAACAATCTCGATCCCGGACCGTCGGAAGAGCGCAACATCTATCAGGCGATGGAAGCCGGCAAGCAGGTGAAGAGGCTGCCGATGACGCTCGGCGATGCGCTCAACGCGCTCGAGAAAGACGACGTCATCCGTTCGGCGATGCCAGGCGAGATGTACCGGCTCTACGACGAATATAAACGCGACGAGTGGGAGCGCTTCATGGCCACCGTGACGGAATGGGATACGGAGACCTATATGGACTGCCTGCCTTAGGCGCCGAAGTCGGCGAAGGAGACGATAAAGACATGTGTGGAATTGCGGGCGTGATCCATCGCGATGGAGCCACATCGG
This sequence comes from Methyloceanibacter sp., assembly GCA_036559585.1. GTDB lineage: Bacteria > Pseudomonadota > Alphaproteobacteria > Rhizobiales > Methyloligellaceae > Methyloceanibacter. Next base: position 257 of record DATBSU010000131.1, on the reverse strand, counting down.
TCGGCCAGGAAATGACGGCGATGCTGCGCAGCCTCAAGCATCGCGGGCCGGATTCGACTGGCTTTGCCGTCTACGGCGTTTCGAGCGTGGGCGAATATGTCATGCGGCTCAAACTTGCCGAGCGCGAGGATCTGGATAAGGACCACCACATCCGGAAGAAGATCAGGGACCGCCAGGCCGAGGTCGACGTGCTGCTCGCCGAGCTTGGCGCGGAGACCCTGGAGGTCACCGAGCCCACGCCCTATGCCCGTCGATAT
>DATBSU010000130.1:0-3460 GCA_036559585.1 Methyloceanibacter sp. | reverse complement strand
TAGAGCGATTTCGGCGACGACCTGCCGATCACAATGACATTGCCCTTATAGAGCTTGAGTGTCACCTCGCCGTCGACATGCTCCTGGCTCTTGTCGATCAGCGCCTGCAGCATCTCGCGCTCCGGCGCGAACCAGAAGCCGTAATAGATCAGCTCCGCGTAGCGCGGCATCAGCGAGTCCTTGAGATGCATCGCCTCGCGGTCGAGCGTGATGGATTCCATGGCGCGATGCGCAGCGAGCAGGATGGTGCCGCCGGGAGTCTCGTAAACGCCGCGCGATTTCATGCCGACGAATCTATTCTCGACGAGATCGACCCTGCCAATGCCGTTGTCGCGGCCGAGCTCATTGAGCTTGGTCAGCAACAAAGCCGGCGAGAGCTTCTTACCGTCGATCGAGATTGGATCGCCCTTCTTGAAGCCGATGGTGACAATGGTCGCTTTATCGGGCGCGTGTTCCGGCGCGATGGTGCGCTGATAAACGTAAGGCGGAGGCTCCTTCGCCGGATCCTCGAGCACCTTGCCTTCGGAGGAGGAGTGCAACAGGTTCGCGTCCACAGAGAACGGCGCCTCGCCGCGCTTGTCCTTGGCGACGGGGATCTGGTGCTTCTCGGCAAACTCGATCAGATCGGTCCGCGACTTGAAGCTCCATTCCCGCCAGGGCGCGATCACTTTGATGTCCGGGTTCAGCGCGTAATAAGTGAGCTCGAAGCGGACCTGGTCATTGCCTTTGCCGGTCGCGCCGTGACACACCGCATCGGCGCCGGTCTCTCTCGCGATCTCGATCTGCCTTTTGGCGATCAAGGGCCGGGCGATCGAGGTGCCGAGCAGATAGACGCCTTCATAGAGGGCGTTGGCCCGGAACATCGGGAAGACGAAGTCGCGCACGAACTCCTCGCGGAGATCCTCGACGAAGATCTCCTTGATGCCGAGCAGCTCCGCCTTCTCGCGCGCAGGAGCCAGCTCCTCGCCCTGGCCGAGATCGGCGGTGAAGGTCACGACCTCGCAGCCGTAAGTCTCCTGCAGCCATTTCAGGATGATTGAGGTGTCGAGCCCACCGGAATAGGCGAGCACCACCTTCTTGATGCCTTTAGCCATGAAAAATCGCTCGAGCCCCGCCGTCCTGCTGAATCCGCGCGACTATAGAGCCGCGACGCGGTTGTGCAAGTGGCGGCCGCGCGCCAGCCACATGGAACTTAAGCCGACCTCACCTTGTTTATTCGATCGGAGTGAAACAAAACCGAGGCGGACGTAATGACTAGTAAGGTGCTTAACAGAAATCTGTTGACGAGGCGCATACGGGCAGCGGTCGCTCAAAGAAAATGCGGGTTCGCTGAAAGGCGCCGCGCTTCTAATGCCGCTCAGCTGAGCTGGCGGTCTACGCTTACGTCATACAAGCCGGAACCTTGGGTCACGGTGGCGGCTCGGCTTGGCTTGAGGCCGTTGGCGGCAAGCACCGTTCACTAGTCAGGCCCGCGCGCCTGCAAGCAGCCAATAGACGAAACCGCCGACGAAACCCGCGGCAGCAAAGATCGACATATAGGGGCTGGCCGGAAGCGACTGAATGTCGTCGGCGCGCGGCGACGAAATGAGGAGCGGTACGGCGACGAGAGACGCGCCGCCGGCAAGCACGTAGAACATCCAGGAGCGGATGCGCAGTACCTCGCCGGCAATGATTGCGGCAAGCGCCGGGAGAATCGTGAGGGCCGGGGTCACGGTGCCGGCAAACAACACCATGCCGAAGATGCGGTCGGCGCCGTGCTGCAGCATGGGGTCATTGGGTGAGGCGGCGCGAAGCTCATCGCCGACCCACATGGCGCCGAGTGCGAACAGCACGGCAAGCGCCGCGCCGACCGCGAGCATCAGCGCGATGGTCACCCAGAGCATGCGGAAAATGGTGTTGATGATCATGTCGCGTCCGGGGCTGCCTGTTTCTTGGTTATGGCTTATAGGAGAGCTCGCAAACTGAGAAGCCTCCAATGCCGACACTCGATTTCTGGTACGAATTCGCAAGCACCTATTCCTATCCGGCGGCGATGCGGATCGAGGCGGCTGCGAACGCCGCAGGCGTCGATATTCGTTGGCGGCCATTCCTGCTCGGCCCGATCTTCAAGGCCTATGGCCGGACCGATTCGCCGTTCAATATCTTCGCGGCCAAGGGCCGCTATATGTGGCGGGATCTGACGCGCATCTGCGATGATGCCGACATTCCCTTGCGACTGCCGCCTGTGCGCTTTCCGCAGAACGGGCTGAAGGCGGCGAGGCTCGCGCTTGTCGGGGAAGCGGAGGGATGGACGCCTGCATTTTCGCGCGCCGTCTTCGCCGCGAACTACGCCGAGCAAAAGGACATCAGCGATGAGGCTACGCTATGCGCCATTCTCGATGGGCTTGGCGTCGATGCCGACGCGGCTGTTGTGGCAGCGAACAGCCCCGCGATCAAAGAAAGGCTGAAGGCGCAAACAGCCGAGGCCGAAGCGCGCGGACTGTTCGGTGCGCCATCGTTCACCGTCGGGGACGAATTGTTCTGGGGAAATGACCGATTAGAAGCTGCGCTCGCCTGGGCGATGCGCCACGGATGAAACCAGCTGGGCCGGTTAGGCCAGCTGTTCGCTTGCCCGCTGCTTGATGCTGGCCGACTTCAGTTGGCCACAGGCCGCCATGATGTCGCGGCCGCGAGGCGAGCGCACCGGGCTCGCATAGCCGGCGCGGTTGACGACTTCCGCGAATTTCTCGATCTGCTCCCAGTCCGAGCATTCGAACGGGGCACCGGGCCAAGGGTTGAACGGGATGAGATTGATCTTCGCCGGGATCTTGGCCAAGAGCCGCACCAGCTCCTTGGCGTCGGCAACGGAGTCATTCACGCCCTTCAGCATCACATATTCGAAGGTGATGCGCTTGGCGTTGGAGAGGCCGGGATAGTTGCGACAGGCATTGAGCAAATCCTTGATCGGCCATTTCTTGTTGATCGGCACCAGCTGATCGCGGAGCTGGTCGCGCACGGCGTGGAGCGAGATGGCGAGCATGCTGCCGGCTTCTTCGCCCCAACGGGGAATCTCCGGAGCGATACCTGAGGTCGACATGGTGATCCGGCGTTTGGACACCGACAACCCCTCGCCATCGGCAACGATCGCCATCGCATCGCGCACATTGTCGAAATTATAGAGCGGCTCGCCCATGCCCATGAGCACGACATTGGTGATCTTGCGTTCGGAGGCGGGGAGGCCACGCGTGTCGTCGGGGATGGCGCCGGGCCAGTCGCCGATCCGATCGCGCGCCAGCATGATCTGGCCGACGATTTCGCCGGCGGTCAAATTGCGCACGAGCTTCTGCGTGCCGGTATGGCAGAAGCTGCAGGTGAGCGTGCAGCCGACCTGGCTTGAGATGCAGAGCGTGCCGCGATCGGATTCCGGAATGTAGACGGTCTCGATCTCCCTACCGTCTCGCAAGCGGAGCAGCCATTTCCG